>JANPHI010000111.1:0-76852 GCA_031424355.1 Betaproteobacteria bacterium | reverse complement strand
CGGCAAGCGCTTCTACATCGCCGACATGATGGCCGACGGCGTGCACGTCATCGACGGCGACGCGATGAAGCAGGTCGGCTTCATCCCGACCAGCATCGGCGCCCACGGCCTGTACCCCAGCCGCGACGGCAAGCGGCTGTTCGTGGCCAACCGCGGCTCGCACAAGATCCACGGCTCGCGCCTGGGCAACGGCGGCGTCACGGTGATCGATTTCGCGACCGAAAAAGTGGTGGCCCGCTGGCCGGTGCCGGGCGGCGGCAGCCCCGACATGGGCAACGTCAGCGCCGACGGCAAATGGCTGTGGCTGGCGGCGCGCTACGACGACGTGGTCTACCGCTTCGACGCCACCACCGGCGATGTCACGCAGATCAAGGTCGGCAGCGAACCGCATGGCCTGACCGTGTGGCCGCAACCCGGTCGCTACTCGCTGGGCCACACCGGCAACACCCGCTGAATGCAGGCTCCATGAACCGGGTCTTCGACGCCTTCTGGCGCGCCGCCGCCTACTGCCTGCACCCGCGCGTGATGCTGTGGTCGCTGCTGCCGCTGGCGGTGGCCGGTGGCGCCGTCGCGCTGCTGGGTTGGAACTACTGGGAAAGCGCCGTGGCGGCGGTGCGCGGCACGCTGGAGCGCTGGTCGCTGGTGGCGGCCCTGCTGCAGTGGCTGGAATCGGTCGGCGCCACGCAGTTGCGCACGCTGATGGCGCCGATGATCGTGGTCGCGCTGTCGGTGCCGGTGGTCGTCGTGGTGACGCTGTTGTTGGTGACAGCGCTGGTCACGCCGGCCGTGGTGCGTCTGGTCGGCAAGCGGCGCTTCCCGGCGCTGGAGCGGCGCGAAGGCGGTTCGTGGTGGCAGGGTTTGCTGTGGTCGCTGTTGTGCACGGCGGCGGCCTTGCTGGCGCTGCTGCTGAGCGTGCCGCTGTGGTTCGTGCCGCCGCTGGTGATGATCCTGCCGCCGCTGATCTGGGGCTGGCTGACCTACCGCGTGTTCGCCTTCGACGTGCTGGCGGCGCATGCCTCGGCCGACGAACGCCGCTTGCTCATCCGCAGCCACCGCGTGCCGCTGCTGGGCATGGGCGTGGTCTGCGGCTACCTGGGCGCGCTGCCCTCGCTGCTGTGGGCGCTGAGCGCGGCCATGCTGATCTTTGCGCCGGTGCTGGTCATCGTGTCGGTGTGGCTGTACACGCTGATCTTCGCCTTTGCGTCGTCGTGGTTCGCGCACTACCTGCTGGCCGCCCTGCAGCGGCTGCGGGGCGCGAGCACACCTTTTGTCGATGTCGTGATCGACGCACCCACAGCCCCATCCCACACCTCGCGGAGCGCAGCGTGAACATCGGTCTCATCATCGTCGGCGACGAAATCCTGTCGGGCAAGCGCGCCGACAAACACATGCCCAAGGTCATCGAACTGCTGGCCGCACGGGGCCTGCAACTGTCCTGGGCGCGCTATGCCGGCGACGACCGGCCGCGCATCACCGCCGCGCTGCGCGATGCCTTCGAAAGCGGCGACCTGGTGTTCTCGTGCGGCGGCATCGGCGCCACGCCGGATGACCACACCCGCCAGTGCGCGGCCGCCGCGCGCGGGCTGGAACTGGCGCTGCACCCCGAAGCGAAAGCGCTGATCGTCGAACGCATGCGCGACACCGCTGCCGAGCAAGGCATCGCCTTCGACCCCGAACGCGCCGACAACCTGCACCGCCTGAACATGGGCGTGTTCCCGGTGGGGGCCTCGATCATCCCCAACCCGTACAACAAGATCCCCGGCTTCTCGGTGGCCGATGTGCACTTCGTACCCGGCTTCCCGGTGATGGCCTGGCCGATGATCGAATGGGTGCTGGACCACCGCTACGCCCACCTGCACGGCGGCGCGCGCAGCGTCGAACGTTCGGTCATCGTCTTCGGCGCGATGGAAGCCAGCCTGACCCCGTTGATGGAAGACATCGAGGCGCGCTACCCCGGCGTCAAGGTCTTCAGCCTGCCCAGCGTGGACCACCCGCAGTACGGCCGCCACATCGAACTGGGCGTGAAGGCCGTGGAAGACCCGCAGGCCGCCTACGCGGCCTTGCTGGCCGGCTTGTCCGCCTTCGGTGCGAAGCTGGGCCCTGAATTGGTGCGATGAACCCGTGAGCGTGGCGCTTTTGTGGTGCGCGGCGCCGCACCGCCAGGAGGCGCGGCGCCGTCGTTCGCCGGCGCCCCCTCCGCCGCCGTCTGCGGGCACGCTTTCTGCTAAATTTCCATGCGCCTTGTTGGGGCTTATGGCCTTCAGCAGACAGCCCCCGCCTGGAGCGCGACACAAGCGCAATCCACAAGCTCACTACCCACAAAGCCCCCGCTAGGAGAGATCTGCATGGCAAAGACCGTTGCCGACGTGATGAAGATGGTGAAGGAAAACGAAATCAAGTTCGTTGACTTCCGCTTCACCGACACCCGTGGCAAAGAACAGCATGTGACCGTGCCCGTTTCCGCCTTCAGCGAAGACAAGTTCGAATCCGGCCACGCCTTCGACGGCTCGTCCATCGCCGGCTGGAAGGGCATTGAAGCCTCGGACATGCAGCTCATGCCCGACCCCAACACGGTCAACATCGACCCCTTCTTCGAAGAGCCGACGCTGATCCTGACCTGCGACGTCATCGACCCGGCCGACGGCAAGCCCTACGAGCGCGACCCGCGCAGCCTGGCCAAGCGCGCCGAGGCCTACATGAAGTCCACCGGCCTGGGCGACACCGCCTACTTCGGCCCGGAACCCGAATTCTTCGTTTTCGACGGCGTGCGCTGGAAGAACGACATGTCGGGCTGCTTCGTGAAGATCGAATCCGAAGAAGCCGCCTGGAACACCGACAAGGAATTCGAAGGCGGCAACATGGGCCACCGCCCGTCCGTCAAGGGCGGCTACTTCCCCGTGCCCCCGGTCGACAGCTCGCAGGACATGCGCTCGGAGATGTGCCTGGTGCTGGAATCGCTGGGCATCCCGGTTGAAGTCCACCACCACGAAGTTGCGAACGCCGGCCAGCTGGAAATCGGCACCAAGTTCAGCACGCTGATCCAGCGCGCCGACTGGGTGCAGCTGCAGAAGTACGTGATCCACAACGTGGCCCACGCCTACGGCAAGACCGCCACCTTCATGCCCAAGCCCATCGTCGGCGACAACGGCAGCGGCATGCACGTGCACCAATCGGTCTGGAAGGATGGCGTCAACCTGTTCGCCGGTGACGGCTACGCCGGGCTGAGCGACTTCGCGCTGTACTACATCGGCGGCATCATCAAGCACGCCCGCGCGCTGAACGCCATCACCAACCCGGGTACGAATTCGTACAAGCGCCTGGTGCCGGGCTTCGAAGCCCCGGTGAAGCTGGCCTACTCGGCCAAGAACCGCTCGGCCTCGATCCGCATTCCGTACGT
Source organism: Betaproteobacteria bacterium (assembly GCA_031424355.1). Taxonomy (GTDB): domain Bacteria; phylum Pseudomonadota; class Gammaproteobacteria; order Burkholderiales; family Burkholderiaceae_C; genus Rubrivivax. The sequence goes on along the minus strand of JANPHI010000111.1, from coordinate 73,455 downwards.
CGCGAACCCCAAGGGCCGTCGCGTGGAAGCCCGCTTCCCCGACCCCTTGATGAACCCCTACCTGGGTTTCAGCGCGCTGCTGATGGCCGGCCTGGACGGCGTGGAAAACAAGATCCACCCGGGCGAAGCCGCCACCAAGGACCTGTACCACCTGCCGCCGGAAGAAGACGCGAAGATCCCGACCGTCTGCAACAGCCTGGACCAGGCGCTGGACTACCTGGACAAGGACCGCGGCTTCCTGACCAAGGGTGGCGTCTTCACCGACAGCTACATCGACGCCTACATCGACCTGAAGATGCAGGAAGTGACGCGCTTCCGCATGGCCACGCACCCGGTCGAGTTCGACATGTACTACTCGCTCTGATCGCGTTCATCGATCACTTGCAAGCGGGCCTGCGGGCCCGCTTTTTCTTTGCTGCGTGACAATGCGCGCATGAAAATCGCCCTGCCGTTGCTGATGGTTTTGAGTGCCAGCGCCTGCGCGCAGGACAAGCCGGTCTACCGCTGCCCCGGGCCGCCGGTGCTGTACACCGACGCGCTGTCGCCGCAAGAAGCCCGCGACAAGGGCTGCCGCACCATCGAAGGCGCGCCCATCACCATCGTGCCGGCCACCAAGCCCCGCACGCCGACGGCAGGCTCGGCCTCCGGGCCTGCCGGCCGGCCGGGCGACAGCAACCGGGTCGACCCCGCCGAGCAGCGCGCACGCGACAGCGACGCCAAACGCATCCTGAATGAAGAACTGCGCCGCGAGGAAGACAAGCTGGCCCAGTTGAAGCGCGACTTCAACAACGGCGAGCCCGAACGCAACGGCGACGAGCGCAACTACCAGAAGTACCTCGACCGCGTGGCCGAGATGAGGTCCGCCATCGCGCGCAAGGAAGCCGACATCGCGGCCATCAAGCGCGAACTGGGCAAGCTGCCGTCGTGAGCGGCATGCCCCATCCCGCGCCGGCCAGCATGAACCCCGGTTTCGAGCCCTTCGACCAGCTGGCCACGATGGTGGCGCTGGTCGCGCCCGACGGCCATTGCCTGCAGGCCAACTCGGCGCTGGAAAACGTCATCGGCATGTCGCGCCGCGCCCTGCAGCGCAGCAATGTGCTGGACTGGCTGGCCGACCCCGCGCAGCTGCGCGAAACGCTGTGGCTGGTGGCCCGCAACCAGGTTGCCACCAGCCGCTTCGACGCGCTGATGAAGCGCATGCCGGTGGGCAGTGCCGACCTGCCGGTGCACGTCATCGTCAGCCAGACCGAATGGCCGGACCGCGTGCTGGTCGAGATGATCGAGGTGCAGCAGCAAACGCGCATGGACCGTGAAGAGCGCACCCACGGCCTGGCGCAGGCCAACAAGGAACTGGTGCGCAACCTGGCGCACGAAATCAAGAACCCGCTGGGCGGCATTCGCGGCGCGGCGCAGTTGCTGGCGATGGAAATCACCTCGCGCGAGCTGACCGAATACACCCGCATCATCATCCAGGAAGCCGACCGCCTGCAGGCCCTGGTGGACCGCCTGCTGGCGCCGCACCGCCACCCCCACGTGGTGGCCGACGTCAACATCCACGAGGTGTGTGAGCGCGTGCGCGCGCTGGTGCAGGCCGAGTACCCGCGCGGCCTGACGGTGGAGCGCGACTACGACACCTCCATCCCCGAATTTCGCGGCGACCGCGAACAGCTGATCCAGGCGGTGTTGAACATCGCGCACAACGCCACGCAGGCGCTCAGCGAGCGCATCGCGGCGGGCAATGCCCTGCTCACGCTGCGCACCCGCATCGCACGGCAGGTCACTTTCGGGCGCCAGCGTTTTCGACTGGCATTGGAATTGCATATCGAGGACAACGGGCCTGGCGTGCCCGAGGACATCCGCGATCGCATCTTCCACCCTCTGGTGTCGGGACGCGAAGGCGGATCAGGACTCGGGTTGACGCTGGCGCAGACCTTCGTGCAACAACATCAGGGCACGATCGAATGCGACAGCGTGCCAGGGCTCACGGTGTTCAAGATCCTGATCCCACTGCCTTGACAGGCGCTCACGAGGCGCCCCCAAACCTGCATGAAACCCATCTGGGTCGTTGACGACGATCAATCCATCCGTTTCGTGCTCGAGAAGGCGCTGATGCGCGAGCAGTTCACGGTGCGCACCTTCGCCAACCCGCGTGAGGTCATGCGGGCGCTGGAAGAAGACGCCCCGCAGGTGTTGGTCAGCGACATCCGCATGCCGGGCGGCAGTGGCATCGACCTGCTGGCCGCCGTGAAGGCGCGCCACCCTGGCCTGCCCGTCATCATCATGACGGCCTTCTCGGACCTGGACAGCGCCGTGTCGGCTTTCCAGGGCGGGGCTTTCGAGTACCTGCCCAAGCCCTTCGACCTGACCACGGCCGTGGACCTGATTCGCCGCGCCGTCGAGGAAAGCCTGCGCGAGGAAGTGGCCGAAACGGCACCGGTGCAGGCGCCCGAAATGCTGGGCCAGGCGTCGGCGATGCAGGACGTGTTCCGCGCCATCGGCCGGCTCAGCCAGAGCCAGGTGACGGTGATGATCACCGGCGAAAGCGGCACCGGCAAGGAACTGGTGGCGCGCGCGCTGCACAAGCACAGCCCGCGCGGGCAGGGCCCCTTCATCGCCATCAACACGGCGGCCATTCCGAAAGACCTGCTGGAAAGCGAACTCTTCGGCCACGAGCGGGGCGCCTTCACGGGCGCACAAACCACGCGGCGCGGCCGCTTCGAACAAGCCGACGGCGGCACGCTGTTCCTGGACGAAATCGGCGACATGCCTTTCGACCTGCAGACGCGTTTGCTGCGCGTGCTGAGCGACGGCCAGTTCTACCGCGTCGGCGGCCACCAGCCGCTGAAGAGCAATGTGCGCGTCATCGCCGCCACCCACCAGAACCTGGAAGAGCGGGTGCGGCTGGGGCATTTCCGCGAAGACCTGTTCCACCGGCTGAACGTCATCCGCCTGCGGCTGCCGGCGCTGCGCGAACGGCGCGAAGACATTCCCATGCTGACGCGTTTCTTCCTGGGCAAGAGTGCGCGTGAACTGGGTGTCGAGGCCAAGCGCATCACCGATGTGTCGCTGGAACGGCTGGCGCAATTCGACTTCCCGGGCAATGTGCGGCAACTGGAAAACCTGTGCCACTGGCTGACCGTGATGGCACCGGCCCAGGTCGTCGAACCCAAGGACCTGCCGCCCGAGTTGCTGCAGATGCCGGCGGCCACAGCGCCGGCCGCCGCAGCGCTGGAAGCCGCTTCCGGGACCGCTGCGGTGCAGCCGGCGGCCGGCGCGCCCCTCGCTGCCCCGAACCCGATTTCTGCGGATGGCGGCGCGCCGGTGATGGTGGGTGCGCCGACCTGGTTGACCGACCTGGAACGCGAAGCCCGTCGCCGCCTGGACAGCGGCGAGAACGAAGTCTGGGACGTGCTGACCCGGCAATTCGAGGGCTGCCTGATCCACACCGCGCTGGACCTGACGCGCGGCCGCCGCATCGAAGCCGCGCAGCGCCTGGGCATAGGCCGCAACACCATCACGCGCAAGATCCAGGAACTGGGCCTGGACGACTAGCCGAGGGTGACGACCACCGGTGCGTGGTCGCTGGGCCTTTCGTGCTTGCGCGGCAGCTTGTCGATGACGCAGGCCTGCACGCGCGGCTGCAGCGCCGCGCTGACCAGGATGTGGTCGATGCGCAGGCCCTGGTTGCGGCGAAAGGCCAGGTTGCGGTAGTCCCACCACGACCACGACTTGGGTGCTTGTTCGAACAGCCGGAAGGCGTCGACCAGGCCCAGGCCGACCAGGCTCTGGAAGTGCGCGCGTTCTTCGGGCGTGCAGTGGATCTGGCCTTCCATGCCGATGGGGTCGTAGACATCGCGGTCGTCGGGGGCGATGTTGAAGTCGCCCATCAGCAGCAGTTGCGGGTGGGCCTGCATCTCGGTCTTGACCCAGGCGTTCAGCGCGGCCAGCCAGCCCATCTTGTAGGTGAACTTGTCGCTGTCAGGGGCCTGGCCGTTGGGGAAATAGGCACCGATGGTGCGGATGCCGTCCACGGTGCCGGCGATCACCCGGGCCTGCGCGTCGCCCAGCCCCGGGATGTTCTTCACCACGTCCAGCGCCGGGCTGCGGCTGATCAAGGCCACGCCGTTGTAGGTTTTCTGGCCGAAGAACTGCACCGCGTAGCCGGCGGCTTCGATGGCGGCCTGCGGAAACTTGTCGTCGGTGAGCTTGGTTTCCTGCAGCACCAGCGCGTCCACCGGGTTGGCCTGCAGCCAGTCCAGCACCTGCGGCAGGCGCACGGCCAGCGAGTTCACATTCCAGGTCGCAAATTTCATGGTCATCTTGGAGGGCGCTTCAGCGCCGGCGGTAGGTGACGAAGGCATAGCCGACGCCGCTGGTGGTGACGGCGCTGCGGCGTTCGGTTTCGACGAAGGCCGTGCGGTCCCAGGCGGGGAAGAAGGCATCGCCGGCCAGGTCGGCGTCCACTTCGGTCAGCAGCAGTTCGGTGGCCAGCGGCAAGGCCTGCGCGTAAAGCTGCGCCCCGCCGATCACGACGGCGCGCGGCGCGTCCTGCAAGGCCAGCAGCGCGGCGGGCAGGCTCGCAGCCACTTCGGCGCCAGGCGCGGCAAAGTCGGCATTGCGGCTGACCACCACATTGCGCCGGCCCGGCAGCGGGCGGAAACGCTCCGGTAGCGAGTCCCAGGTCTTGCGGCCCATCACCACCGGGCAGCCCAGCGTGGCGGCGCGGAAGTGTTTCTGGTCGGCGGGTTCCTTGAAGATCAGGTCGTTGCCCAGGCCGATGGCGCCGTTGCGCGCCACGGCGGCGATCAGCACCAGTTCATTCGTCATACCTTGGCTCACACCGCCACCGGCGCCTTGATCAGCGGGTGCGGGTCGTAGCCCAGCAGCGTGAAGTCTTCGAAGGCGTAGTCGAAGAGGGAATCGGGCCGGCGGTTGATCTGCAGCTCGGGGCAGGGCCGTGGTTCGCGCGACAACTGCAGCGCCACCTGTTCGCGGTGGTTGTCGTAGATGTGGCAGTCGCCACCGGTCCAGATGAAGTCACCCACGTCCAGGTCGCACTGCTGGGCCAGCATGTGGGTCAGCAGCGCGTAGCTGGCGATGTTGAAGGGCACGCCCAGGAAGATGTCGGCGCTGCGCTGGTAGAGCTGGCAACTGAGCTTGCCGCGCCCGCCCGCAACGGTGGCCGGCGCCACGTAGAACTGGAAGAAGGCGTGGCAGGGCATCAGCGCCATCTTCGACAGCTCGGCCACGTTCCAGGCGCTGACGATGATGCGGCGGCTGTCGGGGTTGGTCTTGAGCTGCTTGACGACTTCGGCGATCTGGTCGATGTGCCCACCATCGGGCGTGGGCCAGCTGCGCCACTGCACGCCGTAGACCGGACCCAGGTCGCCGTCGGGCGCGGCCCATTCGTCCCAGATGGTCACGCCGCGTTCCTGCAGCCAGCGCGCATTGCTGTCGCCACGCAGAAACCACAGCAGTTCCAGCACGACGGCCTTCCAGAAGATCTTCTTGGTGGTGATGAGCGGGAAGCCCTGTGCCAGGTCGAAGCGCATCTGGTGGCCGAAGATGCTGGTGGTGCCGGTGCCGGTGCGGTCGCCCTTGGCCACGCCGGTGGTGGCGACCAGGCGCATGAAATCTTCGTACGGGGAAGGGGCGGGGTGCTTCATCGTTTCGATTATCTGGCGCCAACGGCACCCCGCGAACAGGGGCTGCGCCAGTGAGCCGTGGCGCCGGAAAGTGCGGCGTAGATCGGCAGCCCGCAAAGATCCGTGCGGCGAAATCTGGAAAGGAACTCTAGCCATGCGCAATGCCCTGATCACCACAGCCCTGCTCACCGCCGCAGCATCCTCGCACGCCGTGTCCCTGGCCGCCATCCCGGGCCTGCAGCAGGTGCGCGTCTGGGAAGCCACGGCCAGCGTGCTGGAAGCCGACTTCGCCGCTGGCGACAGCCGCCTGACGCAGCGCCTGGCCGGCAACACGCTGACCGCCGCGACCCGCGACTTCGGCTTCTTTGCCGGCGACGAGAACTACGACCTGTTCTATTCCGATGCCGGCGGCACGCCCAACGCCAGCGGGGCCTACCTGACCATCGAAGCCAACTGCGGCGTGCCCTTCAACTGCCACAACATCGACGCCGTGGCACTGCAGATTGCCGGTGTGAGCTACTACGCCACGGCTGTCACCCACGTCACCTTTGGCGGGTCGAACAACTCGCCGGGTTCGCAGTTCAATATCCTGGGCGCACCCAACAACAGCTGGACGGGGCTGGGCGACACCATCGGCCAGCCCGCCGACGCGCGGCTGAGCATCACCGTCAGCTTCGACACCGCGCCCGTGCCTGAACCGCAGACCTGGGCGCTGATGGCACTGGGCCTGGGCGCCATCGGCCTGCGTTCGCAGCGCCGCCGCTGAGCGCGGGCCTTCAGGCGGCTGCGGGCTGCAGGTCGAACTGCATGGCCGCCAGCTTGGCGTAAAGCCCGCCGCGCGCCACCAGTTCGGCGTGGGTGCCGACGTCCACGATGCGCCCGCCGTCCAGCACCACGATGCGGTCGGCCTTCAGCACCGTGGCCAGCCGGTGGGCGATGACCAGCGTGGTGCGGCCCGCCATCGCCGCTTCCAGCGCGGCCTGCACCATGCGTTCGCTCTCGGCGTCCAGCGCACTGGTGGCTTCGTCCAGCAGCAGCAGCGGCGGGTTCTTCAGCATGGCCCGGGCGATGCTGATGCGCTGGCGCTGGCCGCCCGACAGGCGCACGCCGCGTTCGCCCAGGTAGGTGGCGTAGCCCTCAGGCAGCGCGGTGATGAAGTCGTGGGCGTAGGCGGCCTTCGCGGCGGCCATCACCTCGGCGTCGGTCGCGTCGGGCCGGCCGTAGCGGATGTTTTCCAGCGCGCTGGTGCTGAACACGGTGCTGTCCTGCGGCACGATGCCGACGCGGCCGCGCAGGCTGGCCAGCGACAGTTGGGGCAGCGGCACGCCGTCCAGCGTGACCTGACCTTGCTGCACGTCGTAGTAGCGCAGCAGCAGCTGGAAGACCGTGCTCTTGCCGGCGCCGCTGGGGCCGACCAGGGCCACGGTTTCGCCGGGGCGTACGGTCAGCGTGAAGTCGCTCAACGCGGCCTGCAGCGGGCGCGACGGGTAGTGGAAGCCCACACCCTGCAGGCTGACGGCCGAGCCGCCCTGCACGGCCGGCAAGGCACGCGGCGCGGCCGGGTCGGCCACGGGTGACTCGGCGGCCAGCAACTCCATCAACCGTTCCGTCGCACCGGCGGCGCGCAGCAGGTCGCCGTAGACCTCGGACAGCACCGCCACCGCGCCGACGAAGATGATCACGAAGACGACGGTCTGCCCCAGGTGCCCGGCGCTGATGGTGCCGGCCAGCACCGCCTGCGTGCCCTGGTACAGGCCCCACAGCAGCGCGCCGAAGGTGGCGGTGATCATGAAAGCCACCAGGAAGGCGCGCACCCGGGTGCGCTTGCGCGCGGTGTCGAAGGCGTCTTCGGTGCTCTTGTCGAAGCGCGCCGATTCGCGGGCTTCCTGCACGTAACTCTGCACGACGGGGATTTCACCCAGCACCTCGGCGGCGATGGCGCTGCTGTCGGCGACGCGGTCCTGGCTGGCGCGGCTGAGCTTGCGCACGCGACGGCCGAAATACAGGCTGGGCAGCACCACCACGACCAGGATGCCCAGCACCTGCGTCATCACCCAGGGGTTGGTGACGATGAGTGCGGCCAAGGCGCCGATGCCCATCACCGCATTGCGCAGGCCCATGCTGAGGCTGCTGCCGACAACGGTTTGCACCAGGGTGGTGTCGGTGGTCAGGCGGCTCAGCACCTCGCCGGTCTTGGTGCTTTCGAAAAATTCGGGGCTTTGCCGCAGCACGTGGGCGTAGACGGCGTTGCGCAGGTCGGCGGTGATGCGTTCACCCAGCCAGCTGACGACGTAGAAGCGCGCCGCCGAGAAACCGCCCAGTGCCGCCGCCACGCCGAAGAGGGCGATGAAATGTTCGCGCAGCTGCATCACGCGCGCGCCCGGCTCGGCTGCGACCAGACCCTGGTCGATCAGCGTCTTCAGGGCCAGCGGGAAGGCCAGCGTGCTCAGCGCTGCCATCACCAGGAACAGCCCGGCTAGTGCGACGGTGCCCCGGTAGGGGCGGATGAAGGGCAGCAAGCCCGACAGTGAACGCGGGGACTTGCCGGTGGGGCGGTTCGATTCTTCTTTGGCCATGGCCCCAGTCTATGCGGCGCCCCGCGAATGCCCCGTGGACGCCCCAGGAACGACGCCCCAGCGGCGCCGGGGTCGCGCGTCGGCGACCGGCATGCCGTTTCGGTCACACCCCCCGCATCCGAATGGCGCTTCAGTTCGCCGCGTTTGTGGTCGAATAAGGCGTGAACTGCAGCGCGCAATGAACCCAGCACAGAAAACCTCGGGCACCCCCACCGCCGCACCGGCTGCGTCGGCTTCACCGGTCTTGTCGGCCGCTTCGGCATGGGCCTCGGCTGCATCGCCCTCCGGCGCCACGGGCCTGCTCGGCCCGGCCCTGGCGGCAGTGGCCGGTGCTGCGGCCTGCGCCTACGGCATCGCCCACGCGGCCACGGCGGCGTTCGGTCCGGGTGCAGCCTGGGTGGCGCCGGCGGCGGCGGCAGCAGGCGTGCTGGTCGGTGCGCTGCCGCTGAACGTCTGGTTGGCACGCCGCGCCCGCGCCGCACCGGCCGCCAGCGGCCGCAGCAGCACCGCGTCCACCGGCGGCATGGACCGGCCGCTGTTCATGGATCTGGCCCAGCGCGAATGGGCGCGCGCCCGCCGCTACGGCAGCGGTGCCGCGCTGGTGCTGATCGACGTGGACCGCTACGCCCGCCTGTGCGAGGCGCGCGGCCCGCACGCCGGCGATGTGGTGCTGTCCGAGCTGCTGCGCCTGACGGCGCCCACGCTGCGGCCGGCTGACATCCTGACGCGCTATTCCGAAACCCAGATCGCGGTGCTGTTGGCACAGTCCGATGCCACCGGCGCGCTGGACGTGGCCGAGCGCATCCGCGAACGCGCCGAGCAGATCGAAGTCAAGCTGGAAAGCGCCGCCGCGCCGCCGCAGAAGCTGCGCGTCACGGTCAGCGCCGGTGTGGCCCACTTGCGGCCGGCCCACCTGAGCCTGCAGGCCCTGATCGACGACGCCGAAGACGCTGTCACCGCAGCCCGCCAGGCTGGCGGCAACTGCGTGCGTTCGGCGCCCATCGAACCAGGCCGCGCGCGCAGCAGTGGCGCGGGCCGGGCCGAACGCCGGGCCCAGCCCAACCAGGACGGCGCGGCCTGAATCGAAGGGCTGGCAGGTCTGGCCGCCTCAGCCCAGCACCAGCCGCCCCGCATAGCCCGTCATTTCCAGGTAGCCGAGGCCGACACGCCGGCCTTGAGCGTCCAGCAGCTCGCTCAAGCCTTCCCAGTAGACGGTGCCCGTGCTGCCCCGGCCGTCCAGTTCTTGCGCGTCCATCAAGGCGCGCACCTCGAAGCGCCCGGCCGGCGTGGAGACTGCCCATTCCACCGGGTAGTTCGCCGCGCTGGACGGGCTGCGCCAGCGCCGCCCCGGGCTGAAGCGGACGCCGTCGGGCCCGAAGGCCTGCGCGGCCTGGTCGGCGCGCCGCCAGCTGCCGCCGGCCCACAACGCGCTGCCGTCGGCGCGGCGCAGCACGAAGGCGGTCAGCGCGCTGCCGTCGAACAGGTTGATGCCCATCCAGTCCCAGCCCACCGCCTGCGGGTGCAGCAGCTGGTCGCTCCATTCGTGGTCCATCCAGGCCCGGCCCGCGGTGGCGGCCAGCGTGCGGCCTTGCGCGCTGAGGCTGCCGCGCACGGCCAGTTGCGGTTCGCTGATGTAGTGGCTGGCCTGGCCTTCGTCCGGCCCCTTGCGCGAATAGCCGCCTTTCCCCTGCAGCAGCAGCGCCTGGGTGCGCGCCAGTTGCAGGTCCAGCGCGAAATCACGGCCCTGCAGCCGGGCCTGCCAACCGGTGCCGGTGTCGCGCAGCGACCAGCCCTGCAAGGTCACCGCGCCGCCGTCCAACTGCGTGGCGCCCAGCGCTGCAGCGGGGTCGCCGGACCAGCGCGCCAGGCGCTGGTCGTGCAGATGTTGTCCTGGTTGACCCCCGGCGCCCAGCACTGTCACCGCCGCGTGCGCGAACAGCAGCTGCCGCGCGGCAAAGCGGCTGGCGTTGCCATCGGCCTGGCCGGTGCGGCTGCGGAAAAAGGTGACCTGGAAACCGTGTGTCGGTTGATCGCCGTTGCCCAGCCAGCCGGTGGCATACCACCACTCGGTGCGGGTCTCGGGATGGGCGCCGTGGTCGCGCGGGAAGGTCAGCACGCGGCCGCGCTGCACGCCCTCGGCGTGAGCGTGCTTCGGCAGCCACGCAGCGGGCAGCGTCGCGGCCTGGGCCATGCGCAACAGCGCCTGTCGGCGCAGGGGGTTCATCACCAGTCCTCCTTCACCGACAGCACCGCCGACCGGCCCGCTGCGCGCCGCGCGCTGAAGGCGGCGGTGGCGGTGCCAGCGGCCACCACCGCCAGCGCCAGCAGCGCCAGCCGGCCGCCCGGCAGCACCAGCTTCATCGTCCAGTGGAAGCTCTGCGGGTTGACGACGAAGACCAGCACCATGCTGATCGCCAGGCCCAGCGCCAGGCCCACCAGCGCGCCGGCCGCCACCCAGGCCAGGCCTTCACCGGCGACCACGGCGACGATCTGCCGCCGCGTCAGGCCCAGGTGCGTCAGCAGGCCGAATTCCTTGCGCCGCGCCAGCACCTGCGCCGACAGGCTGGCGGCGATGCCGATCAGCCCGATGGCGATGGCCACCGCCTGCAGGTAGTAGGTGACGGCGAAGCTGCGGTCGAAGATCTGCAGCGACAGCTTGCGCAGTTCGGCGCTGGAGGCGAAGTCCAGCATGGCCGGATCGGGCAGCAGGCCGCGCAGGCCCTGCTGCACGGCGGCGGTGGCTGTGCCGGGCTGCAGCCACAGGGCCAGGTCGTTGATGCGGGTGTCGGCGGTCAGGCGGCGGTAGTCGTCGTCTCGCATCACGATGCTGCCGAACTGCCGGGCGTAGTCGCGCCAGACGCCCAGGACACGGCCCTTCACCGGCCCGTTCAGCGGGTCGCCCACCCGGTCGCCCGCCAGCCCACCCGTGCGACCGGCTTCAGGCTGCGTCGGCCCTTGAACGGCGAGCGGCAAGTCGATGACGCTGCCGACGGCCGCGCCGTACAGCGACACCATCGCTTCGCTGACGTAGACCGCCACTTCGCCCGCTTGCGCCGCGCCGGACGGCAGCGGCGTTGCCAGCATCGGCAGATCGTCTTGCGGGCTGTCCAGCGGCCGGGCGATCAAGGCCACCGCCGGCCGGCCGGCGGCCAGCTGCAGGGCCCGCGAGCGGGAAGCCTGCACGCGCTGCACACCGGGCAGCGCGGCGGCGCGGGCGGCGAAATCGGGCGGCAGCCAGGCCTGCTCGGCCATGGCGCCGTTGCTGGCGGTGCGGGCGTACAGGTCGGCCGGCAGCACGCTGCCCAGCCAGTCGCTGACGCCGGTGCGGAAGCTGGCGACCATCACCGTCAAGGCCACCGCCAGCGCCAGGCTGGCCACCACGCCGGCCACCGCCGCCGTGGCCGTGCGGCGCTGGAAGCGCGCGCGCTGCAGCGCCAGCAAGGGCAGGGCGCCCTGCACCGCCGGCACCGCCGCCAGCAGCGCATGCACCACGGCCGGCACCAGCGCCACGCCGCCGAACAGCAGCGCCGCCACCGCCGCATAGGCGGCCAGCGGCAGGCCGAACAACGGCGGTGCGAAGGCCGCCGCCGTGCCCGCCGCCAGCAGCGCCAGGCCGGGCCAGGCCGGCGGTGCGCTGCCCTCGGGCGTGCCCAGGCCTTTCAGCGCCAGGGCCGGCGCGATGCGCGCGGCCTGCAGCGCCGGCCACCCGCCGCCCACGATGGCCGACGCCGTGCCCAGCAGCGCGAAACCCGCCGTGCTGAGCAGGCCGATCTGCAGCGGCGGCGCGATGCCGGGGAAGTAGCCGCCGCCCAGATCGCCGGCCAGGAAGCGCAGCGCGGCCGCAGCCAGCCCGGCGCCGATCAGCAGGCCGACGGCGCTGCCTGCGGCGCCCAGCACGGCGCATTCGGCCAGCACCCAGGCCAGGCGCTGGCGGGCCGTCAAACCCAGCACGCCCAGCAGCGCGAAGCTGGGCGTGCGCTGCGCCACCGACAGCGACACGACGGAGAACACCAGGAAGGCGCCGACGAACAGCGCCACCAGCGCCAGCACCGTCAGGTTCACGCGGTAGGCGCGCGACAGGTTGCTGATGCGTTGCTCCGCCTCGTCGGCCGCGGCCGGGCGCACGTCCGCCGGCAGTTGCAGCCGGGCCAACAGCACGGCCTGGTCGGTTCCAGGCACCAGACGCAGGTCGATGCGGCTGATGCGGCCCACGGCGGCGAAGTGCTGCTGCGCACCGGCGATGTCCATCACGACCAGGGCGGTGCCGGGCGCGGCCACCGTGCCGGCCACGCGCAGGCGCTGGTAGCCCGGGCCCGCCTGCAGGGCCAGCGCGCCACCGTCGGCCAGGCCCAGCTGTTCGCGCGCAGCGGTGTTGGGGAAGGCGGCATCGGGGTCGAGGAAGACCAGGCGGTCTTCACCGGCCCCGGGCCGGGGCAGCAGCGCGGGGGCCAGCGCCGCGAGTTGCAGCGCGTCCACGCCCAGCACGCGCAGCGGCACGCGGTGGCCATCGGCGGCCTGGCCGTAGGTGTCGACTTCCAGCACCGCGCTGGCGACCGCCACGCCAGGGTCGCGGGCCACGCGGTCGAACCAGGCGTCGTCGAAGCCTGCACGCGGGCCGCGCAGGCTCAGGTCGGGTTCGCCATTCGCGGTGCGCACCGCGGCCGAAAATTCGGCCAGCGCCGAGGTGTTGATCAGGTGCACCGAATAGGCCAGCGCCACGCCCAGCGATACCGCCAGCAAGGCAACGGCATGCCGCCACGGGTGGTGGCGCCATTCGCGCAGGACCAGCAACGGCAGCAGGCCGCGGGTCACGGCGTCACCGGCAGCACACCCTGCGCGGTCAGCCGCAGCACGCGGTCGGCACGTGCCGCAGCGGCCGCCGAATGCGTCACCAGCAGGCAGGCCGCACCCGCATCGCGCACCTGCGCGCGCAGCACGGCCAGCACGCGTTCGGCGGTCTCGGGGTCGAGGTTGCCGGTGGGTTCGTCGGCCAGGATCAGCGCCGGCGCGTGCACCACCGCGCGCGCAATCGCCACGCGCTGAAGTTGCCCGCCCGACAACTGCGCCGGAAAGCGCGCGCCCAGGCCGCCCAGGCCGACGGCTTCCAGCAGGGCGTGCACCCGCGTGTCGTCGTGCCGGCCCAGCAAGCGCAGCGGCAGGCTCACGTTCTCGGCCACCGTCAGATGCGGCAGCACGTGGAAGGCCTGGAACACGAAACCCAGCTGGGCGCGGCGCAGCAAGGCGCAGCCGTCGTCACCGAGGCCGCTGAGTGACGTGCCGGCGATGACCACCGTGCCGCTGTCGGCGCGGTCCAGGCCGGCGATGCAGTTCAGCAGTGTCGATTTGCCCACGCCCGATTCGCCCAGCAGCGCCACGAATTCACCGCCGGCCACCTGCAGCGTCACGTCGTGAAAGACGCTGGTCGTTTCGTATTTTTTGCTCAGGGATTGAAGGCTCAACATGGGTCGTGATGATGGGGCCGGCAGGCCCCTTTTGCTGGCGCTGGCGCCGCAGGCTGCGTGCTATCGTTCTTCGGGAAAGTCCTTCGAAACACGCCGGACACACCACCCAGAACAGGTTGCACAGCATGGCTTACGAGATCGATCTGTCAGGCCGCGTGGCCTTCGTCACCGGCGCGTCCAGCGGCCTGGGTGCGCAGTTCGCCAAGACCCTGGCCGCAGCCGGTGCCGGCGTGGTGCTGGCGGCCCGCCGCATCGAACGCCTGAAGAGCCTGCGTGCCGAGATCGAGAGCCAGGGCGGCGTGGCCCACGTGGTCACGCTGGACGTCACCGACCACGACAGCATCCGTGCCGCCGTGGCCCACGCCGAAACCGAGATGGGCGCCATCGACATCCTGGTCAACAACTCGGGCGTCGGCCTGACCGGCAAGCTGACGGACGTGACGCCCGACGACTTCGACTACGTGATGGGCGTCAACGCCAAGGGCGCCTTCTTCGTGGCCCAGGAAGTGGCCAAACGCATGATCGCCCGCAGCAAGGGCGAACTGCCCGGCACCTTCACCGGCGGGCGCATCGTCAACGTGGCCTCGATGGCCGGCCTGCGCGTGTTTCCGCAGATCGGCGTGTACTGCATGAGCAAGGCCGCCGTGGTGCAGATGACGCGTTCGATGGCGCTGGAATGGGGCCGCTTCGGCATCAACGTCAACGCGCTGTGCCCGGGCTACATCGACACCGAGATCAACCACCACGTGTGGCAGACCGAAGCCGGGCAGAAGATGGTGCAGTCCATGCCGCGCAAGCGCGTGGGCAAGCCGCAAGACCTGGACGCCGCGCTGATGATGCTGTGCGCGAACGAGAGCGGCTTCATCAACGGCGCCGTCATTTCCGCCGACGACGGCCAGGCCATCTGACCCCGCTGCAGGCATGCGCCACCTGACGCCCCTGGAAGCCCGCGTGCTGGGCGTGCTGATCGAAAAGCAAGCCACGGTGCCCGACACCTACCCGTTGTCGCTGAACGCCATCGTGGCGGGCTGCAACCAGAAGACGGCGCGCCAGCCGGTGATCGAAGCCACCGAGTCCGAGGTGCTGACGGCGGTGGACGGCCTCAAGGGGCTGAGCCTGGTTTTCGAGGGTAGCGGCAGCCGCGTCGTCAAGTTCGAACACAACACCGCGCGCGTGCTGCAGGTGCCCTCGCAGGCCGTGGCGCTGCTGGCGGTGCTGATGCTGCGCGGCCCGCAGACGGCGGCTGAATTGCGGCTGAATTGCGAACGGCTGTACCGCTTCGCCGACATCTCGTCGGTGGAGGGCTTTCTGGACGAACTGGCCAACAAGGCCGTGCCGATGACGGTGAAGCTGGCGCGTGCGCCCGGTGCGCGTGAATCGCGCTGGTCGCAGCTGTTGTGCGGCGATGGCGGGCTGACGCCGGCGCCCCCCGGCGAAGGCGGCGACGACGCGGTCAGCGCAGGCGAGCTGGCGGCCTTGAAGGCCGAGCAGACCCGCATGGCCACGGAACTGGAAACGCTGAAGGCCCTGGTGCAGCGCATGGCGCGCGAACTGGGCATGACCGAAACACCGGAGCCCGGCGATGCGCTTTGAACTGCCCGCCGAGAAGACCTTCGTCCACGAGACCATCATCCCGGTGCGCTGGGGCGACATGGACGCGATGGGCCACGTCAACAACACGCTCTATTTCCGCTACATGGAAATCGTGCGGCTGGACTGGATCTTCAAGGTCGGCGGCAGCACCGACCTGAGCGGCAGTGGCCCGATCATCATCAACGCCTTCTGCAACTTCCTGCGCCAGCTGACCTTCCCCGGCGACGCCCGCGTGACGATGTACGTGGCCAACCCGGGCCGCAGCAGCTTCGAGACTTACCACACCATCGAACGCACCGACGAACCCGGCGTGGTCTACGCCGAGGGCGGCGCGCGCACGGTGTGGACCGACTACGCAGCGAAGAAGTCGGCGCCGCTGCCGGACTGGTTCCGCCAGCACCTGGGCTAGCGCCGGCAGGTCTACAGCGTGTAGGGCCCGCCCACGGCCAGCGCGCGCTGGTAGGCAGGCCGCGCATGGATCTTGGCCAGCCAGGCGGTCATCGCGGGGTAGCGCGCATCCAGCCCGCCGCGCGCTGCGGCGGCTTCCAGCGGGAAACTCATCTGCACATCGGCGGCGGTGAAGTCGTCACCGGTGAACCAGGGCCGCTGTTTCAACTCGGCTTCCATGTAGTCCAGCTGGCGCTGCAGGTTCGGCGAGATGAAGGTCTTGGTGACCTGGTCGGCGATGCCTTTGGCCACTGGTTTCAGGAAGAAGGGCATGGGCGCGCTGCGCACCTTGTTGAAGACCAGCATCAGCAGCAGGAAGGGCATGGCGCTGCCTTCGGCGAAATGCAGCCAGTAGGTGAACTGCCTTTGCTGCGGGGTGCCGGCGGCGGGGCGCAACCGGCCCTGGCCGTGGGCGTCGAGCAGGTATTCGATGATGGCCCCCGACTCGGCCACCGTGATGTCGCCGTCGGTGATGACCGGGCTCTTGCCCAGCGGGTGCACACGCAGCAGTTCGGGTGGCGCCAGCATGGTCTTGGGGTCGCGCGCGTAGCGCTTCACTTCGTAGGGCAGGCCCAGTTCTTCAAGCAGCCACAGCACGCGTTGCGAACGGGAATTTTCGAGGTGGTGCAGGGTGATCATGGCCCGATGATGCCGCAAGGCCGGGCGGCACTGGACCGGAGCGGGCGGCGCTCAGCCAGCGGTCGAGCCCGTGCGCAGGTCGCGGCGGATCAGCCCGCGAAAGGTGGTGGACGGGGCGTTGCGCTGCACCGAGGCCATGCCGGCCGACAGGCCGCCGCGCGTGCTGCAGCCTGCACTGCGGGCCAGCGTCTTGCCGTGGGCGTCCAGCAGTTCGAAGTGGTAGCTGCCGTCGCTGTTTTCGCGCCGCACATAACGCCCCGGGTCTTGCGAACACACGCGCACGGCGGCCACGGCGTCCAGGGCCGCCTGCCGCGACCAGTAAACGCCGCTTTGCAGGATGGTCTCGTGGTTGCCCGCGCGCAGGGTGAACATGAAGTCGCCCTGGTGGCCTTCGATCAACTGGTAGTAGCCCTTCATTGCAGTTCGACGAGTTTGTGGCGCAGCGCCACCAGCACGGCCTCGGTGCGGTTGTCGGCGCGCAGCTTGGCCAGGATGTGGGTGACATGGAACTTCACCGTGGGCATGGCGATGCCCAGTGCGGTGCAGATTTCCTGGTTCGAGTAGCCGCGGGCCATCAGCGCCAGCAAGTCGCGTTCGCGCTGGGTCAGGTCGGCCCCCACCGCCGGCGGCGCTTCGACCTTCATGGCCAAGGGTGTGGCCACCGGTTGTCGTTCATGCGCGGCGCGGATGGCCTGCACCACGTCGGCCGAACTCGCGTTCTTCAGCAGCACGCCCGCCGCACCGGCAGCCAGCGCACGGCGCAGGTCTTCGGGTTCGGCGGCGCTGGCCAGCAGCACGAAGCGCGTGTCGGGCAACAGCGGCTGCAGCGCCTGCAAGGCGGTGACGCCGTCCATGCGCGGCATGCGCATGTCCATCACCACCACATGCGGGCGCACGGCGGGCGCTGCGCTGACGGCTTCATCGCCATCACCGGCCTCGCCCACGCAACACATGTCGCGTTCGGATCGCAACATGGCGGCCACGCCGTGCCGGATCATCGGGTGGTCGTCCACCACGAACACGCGAATCACCCCCTTCGGGGCGGCCTGTTTCCCATCGACGTTCATATCCAATGACGCGCCCTCCCTGGGCGAACTTAGCCGGCTCCCGGTTACCCCGTCAGTGCGGTACCGAACGCTCTTGCTGCCCCATCTTATGCCGAGGACCCCTGGGGCCGGCCATACACCGGTATGGGCTGCGGCCCGGGCCGAGCGCCGAGCGCGGGTCAGTTTCGCGTCATCGGGCCCGGGCGGCGGCGGTGTACGCTTGCCAGCTTCGGCAGCGTTGCCCGATGGAGAACTTCCCCATGAACAAGGTTTATCCCAGTGCCGCAGCGGCGCTGGCCGACGTCGTCCAGGACGGCTTGCTGCTGGGTGTCGGCGGCTTCGGCCTGTGCGGCATACCCGAGGCTTTGATCGACGCGCTGCGCGACAGCGGCGCGAAGAACCTCACGGCCATTTCCAACAACGCCGGGGTCGATGACTTCGGCCTGGGCAAGCTGCTGCAGACGCGCCAGATCAAGAAGATGATCAGCAGCTACGTCGGCGAGAACAAGGAATTCGAGCGCCAGTACCTGGCCGGTGAGCTGGAACTGGAATTCACACCCCAGGGCACGCTGGCCGAAAAGCTGCGCGCCGGTGGCTGCGGCATCCCGGCTTTCTACACGCGCACCGGCGTCGGCACGCTGGTGGCCGAGGGCAAGGAAGTGCGTGACTTCGACGGCCAGAAGTACGTGATGGAACGTTCGCTGGTGCCCGACATCTCGCTGGTCAAGGCCTGGAAGGCCGACCACTCGGGCAACCTGGTGTTCCGCCTGACCGCGCGCAACTTCAACCCGGCCGTGGCCATGGCGGGCAAGCTGACCATCGTCGAGGTGGAAGAGCTGGTGCCCACCGGCGCCATCGCCCCCGACGATGTGCACCTGCCCGGCATTTATGTGCACCGCATCGTGGTCAACGCCACGCCGGAAAAGCGCATCGAGAAGCGCACGATCACTGAAAAATCGACCGAAAAGGCAGGGGTCTGACCATGGCTTGGACACACGACCAGATGGCCGCGCGCGCGGCGCAGGAACTGCAGGACGGTTTCTATGTGAACCTGGGCATCGGCCTGCCCACGCTGGTGGCCAACTTCGTCAGCCCCGACATCGAGGTCTGGCTGCAAAGCGAAAACGGCATGCTCGGCATCGGCCCCTTTCCCACCGAAGATGCGGTCGATGCCGACCTCATCAACGCCGGCAAGCAGACCGTCACCACCATCCCTGGCAGCAGCATCTTCGGCAGCGAACTCAGCTTCGGCATGATCCGCGCCGGCAAGATCAACCTCAGCATCCTGGGTGCCATGCAGGTCAGCGAAAAGGGCGACCTGGCCAACTGGATGATCCCGGGCAAGATGGTCAAGGGCATGGGCGGCGCGATGGACCTGGTGGCCGGCGTGGCCCGCGTGCTGGTGCTGATGGAACACGTGGCGAAGAAGAAGGACGGCAGCATCGATTTGAAGATCCTGCCGAACTGCACCTTGCCGCTGACCGGCGTGGGCGTGGTCAACCGCATCATCACCGACCTGGCCGTGCTGGACGTGACGCCCGAGGGCCTGAAGCTGGTTGAACTGGCGCCTGGCGTGACGCGCGAAGAGCTGCAAAGCAAGACCGGGGTGGCGGTGCATTGAAGAGCGGCCGCCGCATCGCGGCGGTTGCCGCACTGGCCGCACTGGCCGCACTGGTGGCCTGCGGCGGGCCCGTGGTCTTGCCGACGGTGGTGCCGGAATCGGCGACCGGCTGGACGCCCAAGCCGGGCTGGGCCGGCACCAAGCAGATGGTGGCTGCTGCCAACCCATTGGCCACCGAGGCCGGTTACCAGATGCTGCGCGCCGGCGGTTCGGCGGTGGACGCCGCCATCGCCGTGCAGATGGTGCTGAACCTGGTGGAACCGCAGTCCAGCGGCATAGGCGGCGGCGCGATGCTGATGACCTGGGACGGCCAGAAGGTACAGGCCTGGGACGGCCGCGAGACCGCGCCGGCCGCCGCCGACGAACGCATGTTCCTGGGTGCCGACGGCAAGCCCGTGCCTTTCCAGCAAGCCGTTTTCGGTGGTCGCGCCGTGGCCACGCCCGGTGCGGTGAAGATGCTGGAAATGGCCCACGCCCGGCTCGGCCAGCTGCCCTGGGCGCGCTTGTTCGAGCCGGCCATCGCGCTGGCCGAGAACGGTTTTGCCGTCAGCCCGCGCCTGCACGGCCTGCTGGAAAACGACGCGCTGCTGCGCCAGGACGCCGCCGCCCGCGCCTACTTCTACGGGGCCGATGGCCGAGCCCATCCGGTGGGTTTTGTGCTGCGCAACCCGGCGCTGGGCGCGGTGTTGCGGGCCATCGCCACGCGCGGCAGTGCCGCCTTGCACACCGGGCCGATGGCCGCCGACCTGGTGGCCCGCGTGCGCGGCCATGCGGTGCCCGGGCGCATGACGCTGGCCGACCTGGCGGCCTACACGCCCCAAGTGCGCGAGCCCATCTGCAGCGACTGGCAGGCGGTCTACCGCGTCTGCGGTTTCCCGCCGCCGGCATCCGGGCATCTGGCCATCCTGCAGATCCTGGGCCTGCTGGCCGCCACCGACACCCTGGCGCCAGCGCCCGTGCTGCGCAACGGCATCCCCAACCCCGACTGGCTGCACCGCTACATCGAAGCCAGCCGGCTGGCCTATGCCGACCGCGCACAGTTTGTCGCCGACCCCGATTTCGTCAGCCCGCCCGGCGGCGACTGGCGCACGCTGCTGGACCCGGCCTATCTGGCGCAGCGTGCCACGCTGATCGGCCCGCGCAGCATGGGCAGCGCGTCCGCCGGCCAGCCCGGTGCGGTGCGCACGGCCTACGCGCCCATGCCCGAACAGGTCGAGCACGGCACCAGCCACATCAGCGTCATCGATGCCCAGGGCCGCGCGGTGGCCATGACCACCACCATCGAAGCCGCCTTCGGCGCCCGCCTGCTGGCCGATGGCGGCACCGGCCTGCCCGGCGGCTACCTGCTGAACAACCAGATGACCGACTTCTCGCTGGCGCCGGCCGACGCACAAGGCCGGCCCATCGCCAACCGCGTACAGCCCGGCAAGCGCCCGCGCAGCAGCATGAGCCCGACGCTGGTTTTTGATCGCCCGAGCGCAGGTCCGGGGCGCCTGCTGATGACGCTGGGCTCCCCCGGCGGGCCGGTCATCATCCATTTCACGGCCAAGACGCTGCTGGGCAGCTTGTCGTGGGGCCTGGACGTGCAACGGGCCATCGACATCCCGAATTTCGGCACGCTGGGCGGCCCGGTTTTCCTGGAGCGCGGGCAGTTCCCGCCGGCCACGCTGCAGGCCCTGCGCGAGCGCGGCCACAACGTCATCGAATTCGATCTGACCAGCGGCCTGCAAGCCATCCAGCGCACGCCCACCGGCTGGTACGGCGGTGCCGACCCGCGCCGTGAAGGCATCGTGCGCGGCGACTGAATTCAGCGCCGGGGTTCAGTGACTGACCCCAGCGCCTGACCCCAGCGACTGACTTCAGCGTTTTGCCAAGGCCCGTGCGGCCTCGGTGACCAGCGCCGGGCCCCGGTAGATCAGCCCGGTGTAGATCTGCACCAGGTCGGCACCCGCCGCCACCTTGGCCTGCGCGTCGGCGCCGCTCATCACGCCGCCCACGCCGATGATGGGGTAGCCGGCGCCCAGCGCTGCGCGCAGCAGGCGGATGACGCGGTTGCTGGCTTCGAAGACCGGCCGGCCGCTGAGCCCGCCGGCCTCTTCGGCGTGCGGCAGGCCTTGCACCGCGCTGCGGGCTATGGTGGTGTTGGTGGCGATGACGCCGTCGATGCCGTTGTGGCGCAGCGTGGCGGCAATCACGCCCACCTGCGCTTCTTCCAGGTCGGGCGCGATCTTCACGAACATCGGCACCGTCTTGCCGTGCTCACGCGCCAGTTCCAGCTTTCTCGCCTGCAGGGCCGACAGCAGGGTGTCCAGCGCCTCGTCGCTCTGCAGCGCGCGCAGGTTCTTCGTGTTCGGGCTGCTGATGTTGACGGTGATGTAGTCGGCGTGCGGGTAGACGCCGGCCAGGCCGACCAGGTAGTCGTCCACTGCGCGTTCGATGGGCGTGGCGGCGTTCTTGCCGATGTTCAGGCCGACGATGCCGCCGGCCTTGCGGAAGCTGCGGGCCTTCTGCACGTGGCTCAGAAAGGCGGCCAGGCCTTCGTTGTTGAAGCCCAGGCGGTTGATCAGTGCATCCCGGGCGGGCAGGCGGAACATGCGCGGCTTGGGGTTGCCGGGCTGGGCCAGCGGTGTGACCGTGCCGACTTCGATGAAGCCGAAACCCATCGCGCCCAGGCCGTCGATGCAGCGGCCGTTCTTGTCCAGCCCGGCGGCCAGGCCGACGCGGTTGGGGAAGTGCAGACCGGCGACGGTGACGGGGTCGCTGACCCGCTGCTGCTGCCACAGGCATTGCGCCGGCGTGTTCTGCAGGCGGGCGATGCTGCCCAGCGTCAGCTCGTGGGCGGCCTCGGGGTCCAGGCCGAAGAGGAAGGGGCGGGTCAGGGCGTAGGGCAGGGGCAGCATGGCGGCGATTGTCTCAGCCGTCCTGAAGATAATCGGGCGATGACCCAAGACGAACTCAAGGCCCTGGTGGGGCAGGCGGCGCTGCAGTACGTGGTGCCCGGTGAACTGGTGGGCGTGGGCACGGGTTCGACCGTGAACCACTTCATCGATGCGCTGGCCACCATCAAGACCACCATCCGCGGTGCGGTGTCCAGTTCGGTGAAAAGCACCGAACGCCTGCAGTTCCACGGCATACCGGTTTTCGAAGCCAGCGACGTGGCGCGCCTGGCCGTCTACGTGGACGGCGCCGACGAGATCGACCACCACGGTCACATGATCAAAGGCGGCGGTGCCGCGCTGACCCGCGAGAAGATCGTTGCCGACTTGGCTGAGCGCTTCGTCTGCATCGCCGACGAGAGCAAGCGCGTGGCGGTACTGGGTGCTTTTCCGCTGCCGGTGGAGGTCATCGCGATGGCCGCCGCGCAAGTGGCACGGCGCTTCGAAAAGTTCGGCGGCACGGCCACCTTGCGGCCTGGCGTCATCACCGACAACGGCCACCCCATCCTGGACGTGCGCGGCCTGCAGATCACCGACCCGCTGGCGATGGAAACCGAGATCAACCAGTGGCCGGGCGTCGTCACCGTGGGTTTGTTTGCCCGCCACCGCGCCAGCCTGTGCCTGCTGGGCACGGCGCAGGGCGTGCAGACCTTGGTGTTCTAATCACTCACCCGCCAGGACACCCGAGGACCCACTTTGGCCAAGCCCAACTATTCGTTCGAAAAGCGCCAACGCGAGTTGGCCAAGAAGAAGAAAAAAGAAGAGAAGGACAAGGAAAAGGCCGCCCGCAAGGCCGCAGGTCTGCCGCCGCTGGAAGACGGTGCTGAAGAGCCCGAAGAAGGCGAAGCGGGTACCGAACCGGGTCAAGCCCCGGCCTGATTTTCCGACTGAGCCCACCGCGCGGCGCGCCCGCCGCGCGCCGCCCGCACCGCCCAGCGGGCCGGGTCGACGGCGTCGGCCAAGTCCTGCTCCAGCGGCCACGGCGTGCCGGTGGCCTGCGCGGCCACCAGGCGCCCCAGCAAGGGCGCCAGCGTCAGACCCCGTGCCCCCAGCGCGGTCAACACGAACAAGCCGGCCACGCGCGGCAGCAGCCGCGCCTGGTCGCGGCGTTGCCCCGCCGGCAGATCGCGCAGCGGCACCGCGCCGGCGATGGGCAGGCGGTCGTCGGCGTGCAGGCGCCAGCCGGACCGGCCTTGCCAACCCGCCAGATCGGCCGGCGCGCGCAGGCCGGTCAGGCGCTGCAGGCGTTCCAGGTTGTGCTGGTGGCCCGCTGCGGTGACTGCGCTGCCGATGTCGGGCGTGCTCAACATCTCGGCCAGCGTGCCGGGTTCGCGGGTGGCGCCGCACAGCAGGCTGCCGCCCGGCAGCGGAATCGCGTAGCCGTCGCCCGCCACCGCGCAGCGCAATGGTGTGGCCTGACCATCGTGGGTGCCGTGCGTGACCTGGCCGCGCGTGGCGTCCAGCGGCCATTCATCGGCGCACCACGGTTGCAGCAAGTGCGGGGTGCTGGCGGTGCAGGCCAGCACCAGCACGGGCGCGGTGGCCAGCGCATGGCCGGCGCCATCCCACACGGTCCACAGGCCGTTCTCAACGGTGAGGGCTGCGGCCGAGGCACCGCCGTGAAACCGCACCCGCTCGTGCGCCAGCACCTGGCGCACCCAGCGCGCGGGGTCTATCCATCCGCCGCCCGGATACAGCCAGGCCGGCGCCGGCAGCGGCACCCCAGCCCGCGCGCTGGCGGCGCCGGCATCGAGGGCTTGCACCCAGCCCGTCGGCAGGCCCAGGCGGTCCAGCAGGGCCTGTGGTGCTGTGTGCGGCGTGTGCGCTGCTTGCGATTCGCGCGGTTCGCGCGGTTCGTGCGGTGCCGGTGCCGGCACCGCGTTCCGCCCGCCGTCGCTCAGGTCCAGCCGCAGCAGGCCGTTCAGCGCGCCCATGTGCGGGTCCTGGGCGAAGGCCTCGCCGTAGCTGCGCGCCGCCTGCAAGGCCGCCGCACGGAACAGGCGCGCGTAGTGGCCGTCGTCGGCATTCACGGTGCCGTGGAACAGGCCGGCCGGGTTGCCCGACGCTTCCTGCGCCGGCGCGCTGCGACGGTCCAGCACGGTGACCTGCAAGCCCAGCCGCGCCAGGGCCAGCGCCGCTGCCGCGCCCGCCACGCCGGCGCCCACCACGACGGCGGACTGCGGCTGCAGCGCCGGTGCAGAACGGGTTGCGCGTGCCGGGTGGGCCGCACCGGCCGCCCGGCTCGGCGCCCGGCCGTGCGACGGAATGGGTGCCGCGTGGCGCGGCGCCCAGTGCGCGGCGGTGTAGGTCGGTCCGTCAGCGCTGTCGCCCGCCGGCTGCACGGCGAAGCCGGCACTCGTCAGGTCGGCATGCACGGCCGGTTCGGTGCACGCTGACGCCAGCCGCGCACCCGACGCAGCCTTGCGGCCCAGCGCCTTCAGCACCCGAAGCTGCCACAGGGCGGGGTCGCGATCGGCTGCGAAGCCGTCGAGGAAGATGGCATCGGCCTGCAGCTGCAGCGCCGGCAACAAGAGCGGCACCTCGCCCAGCGCCAGCAGCAGTTGCACCGCGCCGCCGTCGAAATCCAGGGCGTGCACATTGGGCGTCAGCACCGGCCAGGCCAGCGCCAGTGTGGACGCCAGATCCGCCAGCGGCGACGCCGCATGCGCCCGCGCCAGATCGACCGCACTGGGCGGGTGGCTGGCGATGGCGACCACGCACAAGCGCGCACAACGCGCCGGGTCGTCGCGCCAGGCCTGCCAGGTCGCCAGGAAGTTGTGGCCCAGGCCGAAGTCGGTTTCCAGCACGGTGAAATGGGCGCGGCCGGCCCAGCGGGCGGGCAGGCCTGTGCCGTGCAGGAAGACCCGCTGCGCGCGCCGCAGTCCGGCGTCGGCCGTCGGGTAGTCGGCGTCGAAATCCAGCGAGTGCGGTGCGGCGTGGGCCGTGGCGCCGAAGGCGATGCGCGCCGGCCGTATCGGCGCGGTCTTCAAACGCGTGCCGCCAGCCAGGCCAGCAGCGCGTCGCGCACACCGGTCAGGTTGCGGTAGTCCAGCACGGCGGGGCTCATCGTCGCGATGGCCGCGTGCAGGCGCGCCGCGTGGCCGGGCGTGGGCAGGGCGGCGGCCAGTCGCTGCACATCGACGGCAATGGTGAACACCGCCTGCTGCGCGCCGGGCACCGGGATGAAGGTCTGCCGTTCGGTGCGCCACCAGGCCTGATCGACGGTGGTGTGCTGCCAGCGCAGGGCGTCCACCTGCGCAGGATGCGCATGCAGGCGGGGCTGGTCGGTGACGTTCCAGACGAAGCGCTCCCAGCGCTCGTCGCTGGTCATCACGCGCAGCAGGCCTTCGGTGGCTTTCAGCAGCAGGGCGTTGTCGGCCACCGGGGCGTGCACCTCGGTGAAATGGCGGCCCAGCTTGGCCTCGGGCGCCCAGTGGCTGGGCAGGGCGACCGCCAGCCACGGGATGCAGCCGGTGCGGCCGTCCACCACCGCGAAGTCTTCCGCGAAAGCCAGGCTCAGCAGGCCGGGCAGCCGCCACGGCGCAGGCAGGCCGTGCAGGCAGCGGGCAATCTCGTCGCCCAGGCCGAAAGTGCCGCCAGCCCGCTGGTCGATGTGGCCGGCTTCATCCACCGCCACACCCAGCGTGCGGGCCACAGCCGTCACGCCGTCCCACGCCCACGCCGGCGCCTGTTCGGCCGCAGCATGGGCGCAGAGCGCGTGCAGCGCGGGGCGCGCGTCGAAGCCCGGCACGGCGCACAGCGCCTGGGTGGGGAAGGCCGACAGCACAGCCAGCTTCTCGCGCTGGTGGCGCGAACCGGGCGCCAGCGGGGTCAGTTGCGCCGCGCCCGGTGCCAGCCGCCGCAAGCCGGGCTGCATGCGGAACGGTGCCGTGACGGCGGCGTCGAAATCGAAGCTCATGCGGTGATCATGCACAAAGAAAAAAGGCACCCTCGCGGGTGCCTGTGCGCTGCGAGCCGTGGGGCTTCAGACGCGCTTCTTGTACTCGTGCGTGCGGGTGTCGATTTCGATCTTGTCGCCGTTTTCCACGAAGATGGGCACGCTGATGACGAAGCCCGTGCCGACCAGCTTGGCCGGCTTCAGCACCTTGCCCGAGGTGTCGCCCTTGACGGCGGGGTCGGTCTCGATTTCGCGGACCACGGTGGTCGGCAGTTCGACGGAAATGGCCTTGCCGTCGTAGAACACCACTTCGACGGCCATGCCGTCTTCCAGGTAGTTGATGGCGTCGCCCATGTTCTCGGACTCGACCTCGAACTGGTTGTATTCGGCGTCCATGAAGGCGTACATCGGGTCGGCGAAGTAGGAGTAGGTGCACTCCTTCTTGTCCAGGATGATCTGGTCCATCTTGTCGTCGGCCTTGAAGACGATTTCAGCACCGCCGCCGTTCAGCAGGTTCTTCATCTTCAGGCGCACGGTGGCGGCGTTGCGGCCACCGCGGCTGTACTCGGTCTTGAGCACGACCATCGGGTTGCTCGCATGCATGATGACATTACCGGCGCGGATTTCCTGGGCGATTTTCATGGCGTGTTTCCGTCGATCGCGTAGATCGCTGGGTTGATCGTTGAACTGCGCTGGCGGGACTTTCCGTGCGGCGCAAAGCCCATGATTCTAGCAGTTGGCGGCTTGTTGGCTGCGCACGAAGGCCCGCAACTGGGTGCACAGATCGCTCTGCCCCAGCAGCCGCTGCCGACAGGCCTGGGCAGCCTGCAGCCAAGGCGCCAGCACGGGCAGCCCGAGTGCCACGCCGTCGGACAGCCCGTTCCAGACGCGCCACAGCGCCGCCACCTGTGGTGCTGCCCCCATGCTGTCCAGCATCGCCTGCAGCTTGACGGCGTGGGCGCCGTCGTCCTGGGGGTAGATCTGCCACACCAACGGCGCGCCGGCCCACAGGGCCCGCACCAGCGAGTCTTCACCGCGCACGAAATTCAGGTCGCTGGCCCACAGCAGGCGGTCGTAGCCGGGCTGGCTCAGCCAGGGCAGGGCGTGGGTGCGCAGCGCGCCGCGTTCGCTGCCTGGCGGCAGCAGCGCGTGCACCTGCTGCTGGGCAAATCCGGGCGTCAGCAGCAGCAGCGTGGGTGCCGCCGCCAGCGCGTCCAGCAGAGCCGGCATCTGCGGGTTGTCGTAGCAGAACAGGCTGACCACGCGTTCACCCGGCCGCAGCTGCAGGCCTTGCTGCGCCAGCCAGGCGTGGCGGTCGAAAGCGTCGCGTTCGGCCATCAGCGCCGCTTCGCGCAGCAGGCCGCCCGTGCGGTCGTTGAAGCCCGGGTAGAAGAACCACTTCGTCAGCCCGCAGGCCTGCGGCGAGGGCAGGCCGTGCGAGCGCTCGACATAGCTTTCGGCGCTGAGGTATTCCAGGTTGATCCAGACCGGCGGCTGGGGGCTCGCGGCCATCGCCGCCACGCGGTCGGGCGGCGGGTCGCAGCCGAAAGCCTCGACGACCACATCGCCCGGCGCGTCCTGCGGCCCGGGCCACGGGAAGACCGTCACGCCGGGCGCACCCTCGGGCGCCATGAAGGCCAGCGGTGCGGCGTCGTCGATGACCAGGCGCACGCGGTCGCCGCGTGCTGCCAGGTCAGCGGCCAGGCGCCAGCACACGCCAGCGTCGCCGAAGTTGTCGATGACGCGGCAGTAGACGTCCCAGTTCAGCGGTGAGGGCCTCGGGGACGGTGAGGGCGACAAGGTCGGCATGGCGGGATTGTCGAAGCTTTGATAATCGCCGCCGATGAGCGCAGCCCAGCCCCCCCGCGACCCCAGCCCCGCCAGCAGCCCGGCCGTGCTGGACCGCCTGCTGGCCGAGGTGGCTGCGTTGCCGCACATGCCGGGCGTCTACCGCTGGTTCGACGCGCAGGACGCGCTGCTCTACGTGGGCAAGGCGCGCGACCTGAAGAAGCGTGTCAGCAGCTACCTGCAGAAAGACCACGGCGGCACGCGCATCGGCCACATGGTCAGCCGCATCGCGCGGCTGGAGACCACGGTGGTGCGCAGCGAGGCCGAGGCCCTGCTGCTGGAAAACAACCTCATCAAGACGCTGTCGCCGAAGTTCAACATCCTGTTCCGCGACGACAAGAGCTACCCGTACCTGAAGATCACCGGCGTGAAGACCGGCAGCGGTGCGGCCGCCGATGCGGCGGGCTCGGTGTCGGCGCCCAGGTTTCCTCGGATGGCCTATTTCCGTGGCGCCATCGACCGCAAGCACCGCTATTTCGGCCCTTACCCGAATGCCTGGGCGGTGAAGCAGACCATCCAGCTGATGCAGAAGGTGTTCCGCCTGCGCACCTGCGAAGACACGGTCTTCAACCACCGTTCGCGGCCTTGCCTGCTGTACCAGATCCAGCGCTGCTCGGGCCCTTGCGTGGGCCTGGTGTCGGCCGAGGACTACGGCCGGGATGTGCGCGACGCCGAGCGCTTTCTGCTGGGGGAACCGCAGGAGGTCATCAACGACCTGCAGGCGCAGATGATGGTCTACGCCGAGGCGCTGGAATTCGAGCGCGCGGGCGCGCTGCGCGACCGCATCGGTTCGCTGTCGAAGGTGCTGCACAAGCAGAGCGTCGAGGCCAGCAGCCTGTCGGCGATGGACAAGGACGTCGACATCCTGGCCGTGAAAGTGGGCGGCGGCCGCGCCTGCGTCAACCTGGCGATGGTGCGCGGCAGCCGCCACCTGGGTGACCGTGCCTATTTCCCCACCCACGTGGACGACGGCGCGGCGCTCAGCGAGCAGGAAGCCGAAGACCGTTACGAGGAAGACCTGGCCGGCCCCGAGGCCAGCTATTCGCCTGAGCAAGCGGTGCTGGAAGCCTTCATCGCGCAGCACTACATCGGCCAGACCATTCCGCCGCAGCTGGTCACCAGCCACGTGGTGGACGTGAACCTGCTGGACGCGCTGAGCGAAGCCGCTGGCGTCAAGGTGCGCGCCCAGCACCAACCGCGCGAGCAGCGGCGCGTCTGGCTGGAAATGGCGAACAAGGGGGCCGAGCTGTCGCTGGCGCGTTTGCTGGCCGAAGAAGGTTCGGCGCAGGCACGCACCCGCGCGCTGGTCGAGGCGCTGGACCTGGACTGCGCCGACCCGGCGCAACTGCGCATCGAATGCTTCGACATCAGCCACACCGCGGGCGAAGCGACGCAGGCCTCGTGCGTGGTCTTCGAAGCGCATGCGATGCAGAGCGGCCAGTACCGCCGCTTCAACATCGAAGGCATCACGGGCGGTGACGACTACGCGGCCATGCGCCAGGTGCTGACACGGCGTTACGCGAAGCTGGCCGAGGCCGTGGCGGCCGGCAAGGCCGACACGGTGGCAGACCCGGCCGGCAAGGCCGACACCCTCGCGGACCCGACCGGTAAGCCCGAGCCGGTCGACCCCGCCACCGCTGCCAGCGCCGCCAGCGAGGCCGCCGCCGCCCCCGCGGCCAAGGCCCGGCGCGGCCAGGCGCGCCTGCCCGACCTGGTGCTGGTGGACGGCGGCCGCGGCCAGGTCAGCATGGCGCGTGGCGTCTTCGAGGAACTGGGCTTGGACCTGAGCCTGATCGTCGGTGTCGAAAAAGGCGAGGGCCGCAAGGTCGGCCTGGAGGAACTGGTCTTTGCCGACGGCCGCGAGAAGGTCTACCTGGGCCACGACTCGGCCGCGCTGATGCTGGTGGCGCAGATCCGCGACGAGGCCCACCGCTTCGCCATCACCGGCATGCGCGCCAAGCGGGCCAGCGTGCGCACCGGCGGCAGCCGGCTGGAAGACATCCCGGGCGTCGGCCCGCGCAAGCGCGCCAGCCTGCTGCAGCGCTTTGGTGGGCTGCGCGGTGTGGCCAGTGCGGGTGTCGAAGACCTGGCCCAGGTGGACGGCATCTCGAAAGACCTGGCCGAGGAAATCTACCGTGCGCTGCATTGAGTCCGTAGGTGGGCGCCGCCACGTTGCTGTGCTGGGCGCACTGCTGCTGGCCCTGTGGGCCGGGCCGCTTCGTGCTGACGACACCGCACCCGCCGCACCCACCGCGTCAGCCGCTGCAGAGGTGCCGGTCCGCCCGCCTCGCTACCTGCGGCTGGATCCGCCCGCCACACCGCGCAACGCGGCCGAACTGCGGCTGCAACTGGCCCGGCGTCTGGTTGCGGCCCACCCCGACACGACCTACCTCAGCCCCACGCCCGAACGGCTGTGGGCCATACCGGTGTTGCAGGTCGAGCTGAATGCCGATGGCAGCGTGCGCAAGATCGGGGTGCTGCGCCACCCCACCACGGGCGACGAAGCCACGGCGCTGGCCATTGCCGCGGTGAAGCGCGCGGCGCCCTATGGCAACGTGGCCCGCTTGCCCCGGCCGTGGCGGGTGGTCGAGACTTTCCTGTTCGACGACGACCTGCGTTTCAAGCCGCGCACCCTGGATACCGACTGATCGCCTGCAGCGCCCGCAGCCGGCCCGCCCGCTTGGGCACAATCAAGCGATGTTCCTGACCATCCCCACGCTGTTGACCTGGGCGCGCATCGCGGCCATTCCCTTCATCGTGGGCGTGTACTACCTGCCTTGGGACATCGCCAGCAAGAACATGGCGGCCACGGTGATGTTCATCCTGTTCGCGGCCACCGACTGGCTCGACGGCTGGCTGGCCCGCAAGCTGAACCAGACCTCGGCCTTCGGCGCCTTCCTCGACCCGGTGGCCGACAAGATCCTGATCTGCGCGTCGTTGCTGGTCTTGCTGCAGCAAGACCGCGTCGACACGCTGATCGCGCTGGTCATCATCGGCCGCGAGATTGCCATTTCGGCGCTGCGCGAATGGATGGCGCAGATCGGCGCTTCGCGCAGCGTGGCCGTGCACATGCTGGGCAAGCTGAAGACGGTGGCGCAGATGGTCGCCATTCCTTTCCTGCTGTACGACAGCCGCCTGTTCGGTGTGATCAGCACCCGGCAGTGGGGCGGCTGGCTGATGACCGTCGCGGCCGTGCTGACCATCTGGTCGATGGTCTACTACCTGCGCAAGGCGATCCCCGAGATCCGCGCCAAGGCCCGCTGAGTGAGTGACGCCTTGAGTGAGGGCTCAGCCGCGGCGCTGGTCCGCGCCACCCCGGTCGTCTTCGTGCTGATCTGGAGCACCGGCTTCGTGGTGGCCCGCCTGGGCATGCCGCACGCCCAGCCACTGACCTTCCTGATGTTCCGCTACGGCTTGTCGGCGCTGCTGTTTGCGCTGTGGGTGCGCGCGGCCGGCGTGGCCTGGCCGCAGGGCCGTCGGCAGTGGCTGCACCTGGGCGTCGTGGGCACGCTGATCCAGGCCGGTTATCTGGGCGGCGTGTGGTGCGCCGTGAAGGCCGGTCTGGGCGCCGGCTTGGTGGCCTTGATCGTCGGGCTGCAGCCGGTGCTGACCGCGCTGTGGGTGAATTCACGCGGCACCTCGCAAAGGGTGTCGCCCCGGCAGTGGCTGGGCCTGGCCCTGGGCCTGAGCGGGCTGTTGCTGGTGGTGTGGCAAAAGTTGCATGTCGGCGA
This sequence comes from Betaproteobacteria bacterium, assembly GCA_031424355.1. GTDB lineage: Bacteria > Pseudomonadota > Gammaproteobacteria > Burkholderiales > Burkholderiaceae_C > Rubrivivax. The sequence goes on along the minus strand of JANPHI010000111.1, from coordinate 42,013 downwards.
GGCCCATGCCCACACGGTGGCGCTGGCCGCGTTCGCGCTGCTCAGCATCACCGTGGGCACGCTGTATCAGAAGCGCTGGGTGCAGGCTTGCGACGTGCGCAGCGCCAACACCGTGCAGATGCTGTCGGCCTTTGTGGTGACCCTGCCGGTGGCGCTGCTGGAGCCCTGGCAGTTCGACCCGCACCCCGACCTGTTCATCGCGCTGGCCTGGTCGGTGCTGGTGCTGACGCTGGGCGGCAGTTCGTTGCTGTCGCTGCTGATCCAGCGCGGCGCGGCCACCGCCGTCACCAGCCTGATGTACCTGGTGCCGCCGACCACGGCGGTCATGGCGTGGTGGCTGTTCAACGAAACCCTCACCAGCACCGTCTTCGCCGGCATGGCCCTCACCGCAGCCGGCGTTGCCCTGGTGGTGCGCCAGGCCCGGCCTGCCGTTCTCGTGCGGGGCTAGGGCTGCAAGGCCCTGTTGTCAAGCGTGGAAGCACGCTGCGTCACGGTGGTCCGGCCCCCTCGTTTGCGGGAAGCCAGGGCCTAGAATCCGACCTCCGCTTGACACTGCAGAAAGCAGCGGGATGTAATGATTTCAGACCGCTTTCAAGCAAGCGCCACAACGAGATGCCAAGACATTCATCGAGGGGACCAGCGACGTGAACAAGAGTGAACTCATCGAGCACATTGCCCAGCAGGCCGACATTTCCAAGGCTGCTGCTTCGCGCTCGCTCGAAGCCTTGATCGGCGCGGTCAAGACCACCTTGAAGAAGGGCAACAGCGTCACCATCACCGGCTTCGGCACGTTCACCGCCCCCAAGCGAGCGGCCCGCGTTGGCCGCAACCCGCGCACTGGCGCGGCCATCAAGATCAAGGCCGCCAAGGTGCCGAAGTTCCGCCCCGGCAAGGGCCTGCGCGACGCGCTGTAAAGCGCCCCTCGCGCATCCGCACAGCGGGTGCTTAGCTCAGTTGGTAGAGCGTCGCCTTTACACGGCGCAGGTCGGCGGTTCGAGCCCGTCAGCACCCACCACCACCTCGAATAGAATTTGCAGCCCGCGCAACCGGCCAGCCGCCCGACGCGGGCTTTTTGTTGGGCGCGTGCTTCCTGATGCGAAACCCACGCGTAACCCACGCGTAACCCACGCGACGCCTTCGCGAAACAGCGCGAAACCAGCGCGAACATTGCTCCTTGAAGGTCTCTCCCGATGTTTGATTTCTTTCGCGAACACACCCGCTTGGCGCTGGGCTTCATGCTCTTGCTGATCATCCCGTCGTTCATCTTCTTCGGCGTGCAGGGCTATTCGCAGTTCACCGACGGCAGCGCCACCACGGTGGCCAAGGTGGACGGCCAGAGCATCAGCCGCAACGAATGGGACGACGCCCACAAGCGTTACGTCGACCAGGTGCGCCGCCAGTCGCCCAATGTCGATATCGCGCAAATCGACACGCCCGCGCTGCGCCGCGACACGCTGGACGGCCTGGTGCGCGACCGCGTGCTGATCGCCGCTGCCAACCACCTGCAGCTCTACCCCACCGTGGGCCGCATGGCGCGCCTGTTCGACAGCGACCCGCAGTTCGCCGGCCTGCGCGGGCCCGACGGCAAGATCAACGTGGAACTGCTGGCGATGCAGGGCATGAGCCCCGCGCTGTTCGACCAGCGCTTGCGCCAGGACCTGGCCACGCGCCAGGTGCTGGCCGGCGTGACGCAGACCGCGCCGGTGCCGGCTGCTGCTGCATCGGCCGCCCTCGACGCCTACTTCCAGCGCCGCGAGGTGCAGTTGCAGCGTTTCGAGCCTGCCGCCTACCGCAGCAAGGTCAGCCCGACCGATGCCGAAGTCGAGGCCTACTACAAGGCCAACGAAGCGCTGTTCAGGGCGCCCGAGCAGGCCACCATCGACTACGTGACGCTGGACCTGGAGACGCTGGCCAAGGGCATCACCCTGACCGACGCCGAGCTGCGCAAGGCCTACGACGACGGTATCGCCAAGTACACCGTGCCTGAGGAACGGCGCGCCAGCCACATCCTGATCAAGGCCGAGAAAGACGCCCCTGCAGCTGAACGCGAAAAGGCCAAGGCCAAGGCACAGGCTCTGCTGGCCGAGGTGCGAAAGAACCCGGCGCTGTTCGCCGAACTGGCCCGCAAGAATTCCGATGATCCGGGTTCGGCGGCCAAGGGCGGTGACCTCGACTTCTTCGGCCGTGGCGCGATGGTCAAGCCTTTTGAAGACACCATCTTCAAGTTGAAGGCGGGCGAAATCAGCGACGTCGTCGAAACCGACTTCGGCTTCCACGTGATGACGCTCACTGCCGTGCGGGGCGGCCAGAGCAAACCCTTCGACGAGGTGCGTGGCGAGATCGAAGGCGAACTGCGCAAGGCCAAGGCGCAAAGCCGTTGGGCCGAAAGCGCCGAACTGTTCACCAACACGGTCTACGAGCAGAGCGACAGCCTGAAGCCGGTCATCGATAAGCTGAAGCTTGAGAAGAAAACGGCCACCGTGATGCGCACGGCGCCCGCTGCGGCCGTCGCCGCGAAGAGCCCGCTGGCCGCGCCCAAGTTCCTGGACGCTGTCTTCGGCGCCGACAGCCTGCGCAACAAGCGCAACACCGATGCGCTGGAAGTCGGCCCCAATCTGTTGATCGCGGCCCACGTGACGCAGCACCAGCCAGCCCGCACCGTGCCCTATGCCGACGTGAAGGATGCAGCGCGCGAACGCGTCATCGACACCCAGGCTGCCGCACTCGCCCGCAAGGACGGCGAAGCCCGCGTGGCAGCGCTGCGCAGCAACGCCGCCGAGGCCTTGCCGAACACGCTGACCGTGTCGCGCAGCAATGCGCAAGGCATGCCGAAAGCCCTGCTCGACCCGCTGATGCGTGCCGACGCGGCCAAGCTGCCGGTGGTACTGGGGCTGGACCTGCCCGGGCAGGGTTACGTGGTGATGCGTTTGACGCAGGTGCTGCCGCGCGAGCCCATGCCGGGTGGCGACGAGCCGCTGCGTACCCAGTACACGCAAGCCTGGGCGGCTGCAGAGGCCGACGCCTACGTGGCGGCCTTGAAGAAGCGCTACAAGGTTGAAATCAAGCCAGCTGCCAATCTGCTTGCCGATGCGGCTTCAGCGCCCGCGCGCTGATCAGGTGCTGATGCAGGCCTGAAGGCGCGGTTATACTTATCGGCTCGGTGGTGGCTGTAGCTCAGTTGGTAGAGTCCAGGATTGTGATTCCTGTTGTCGTGGGTTCGAGCCCCATCAGCCACCCCACCCGAACCTTTCGTTGCAGCGGCCCTCAGGGGCCGTTTTGCATGGTGCGCTCACCGGGCCGGAACCTGCTGCGTTCCGCGCAGCCTGCGATCAGACATGGACCGTGTTGATGCGATCGTGATCGGTGCTGGCGCCGTCGGCCTGGCCGTCGGTCGGGCATTGGCGCAGGCCGGGCATGAGACCGTGGTGCTCGAAGCCGCAGCGGCCATCGGGCAGGGCGTCAGTTCGCGCAACAGCGAGGTCTTGCACGCCGGGCTCTACTACGAACCGGGTTCGTTGAAGGCCCGCCTGTGCGTGCGCGGGCAGGCCCTGCTGGTCAAGTTCTGCGCCAGCCACGGCGTGCCGCACAGCGTCTGCGGCAAATTGGTGGTGGCCACGGCCGAAGACCAGCACGCCGCACTGCACGCCCTGCAGCGTCGTGCGCAGGCCAACGGCGTGGAGGTCGAAGCCTGGACGGCAGCTGCCGCGCGTGCGCTGGAACCCGAACTGCATTGCACCGCTGCGCTGTGGTCGCCGCGCACCGGCATCGTCGACAGCCATGCCTACATGCTGGCGCTGCAGGGCGATCTGGAGCACGCCGGGGGTGCGGTGGCCGTGCTGTCGCCCGTGCGGTCCTGGCTGGCTTTGCCTGGCGGCGGTGCGCGGCTGGTGGTGGACGCGGCCGAGGGCCCCTTCGAGATCGAGGCCGGGCTGGTCGTCAACGCAGCGGGCCTCGGGGCCTGTGCCCTGACGCAGTCGCTGGCGGGCTTGGCGACGGCGCACCGACAACCGCCGCGCTACGCAAAGGGCAGCTACTTCACCTTGGCCGGCCGTTCACCGTTTCGCCATCTGGTCTACCCGGCGCCTGTCGATGCCTGGTTGGGTGTGCACGTGACCATCGACCTCGGCGGCCAGGTCAAGTTCGGCCCCGACTTCGAATGGCTGGACACCACCGACCCGCTGCAGATCGACTATGCCGTCGATCCGGCCCGCGCAGCGGCTTTCGAAGTGGCCATACGCCGCTACTGGCCAGGGCTGCCCGACGGCGCCTTGCAGCCCGGCTACAGCGGTGTACGGCCCAAGATCCATGGCCCGGGTGAGGCCGCACCGGACTTCCGCATCGACGGCCCGGCGCAGCACGGCTTGCCGGGCATCGTGAACCTGCTGGGTATCGAATCGCCGGGCTTGACGGCATCGCTGGCGATCGCCGAGGAGGTGCTGGTTCGACTCGATGCAGGCTGAAGATGCGCGGCGCACTTCGGCATAAAAAAACGGCCTCGCAAGGCCGTTTTTTCTTTGGACGGGCAGGCTGAGCCTGCCGCCTGATCGGGCTGCTTCAGGCCTTCTTGGCCCAGGCACTGCACCAGGCACCGGCCATCACTTGCTTGCCAGCGAACAGCGGGCAACCGCCTGCAGCGTCGGCAGCCTTGCCCTGGAACAGCGCGCAATTGGCGCACTTCTGATCCTTGGCGTGCTTGGGGTACTTCTTGGCGTCGACCTTGGTGGTGTCGGCGGCGTAGCCCAGGCCGACAGCTGCCGGGTCTTTTTCGTCAACCTTGGCGCCCTGGGCTTGGGCTTGAACGGCGGCAAGGGCGCCACCACAGGCGGCCACTTGCATCAGGAACGTACGGCGGTTGCTTTGCGACATGGATCAGATACTCCGTGAGAAGAATGAAAGCGGCGCTGAGGGATGTCAGTCCGCTGGGCCGAGAGCCTGGCGGCTCAAGCTGCCGGGACGCTGACGCCCAGGCAGGTGTTGCACCGACCCAAACCGCGCAGGCGCGGGTCGGGCTTGCCATCGCCAGTCTTGAAATTGGCGTGACAACGGATGCAGACGTACATCTTGGAACTGGACATCATCGGCCTGACACCGGGTTCGGCGTTGGGTCGGGCGGCCGTGTATTCGGCCTGGGTCTGACGCAGTTTTGGACCGGCAGTGGTCTCGGTCGGGGGCGGCGTGCGGCGAGTGGTCATAGCAGATAAGGACCGGGTGGCGATGCCCGGATCGTCGCGAAGTGCCTATTGTCCCCGAAATGTGACGACCTGGCACTCAGGTCTGACGCGCATGTTCGGTCAGCCGCACCGGCCCAGGTGCCAGCCCGGGTGCCAGCCAGGGCCGCAGCGGGGTCAACTGCGCCCAGAGAAGTCGGGCACCCGCACGGCACACGCGATACCGCGTGGCAGGTTCTCGCGCCAGGCCACCTTGCCGCCCAGCAACTTGACACGCTTGCGCACGCCGCCCAGGCCCAGGCCGTGGGCCCAGGCCTGGGGGTCGGCGCCTTCGCCGTCGTCGACCACCTGCAGCGTCAGCACGGACTTTTCCAGCACGAAATTCACGTCGATGCGGCAGGCATGCCCGTGGTACAGCGCGTTGCTGACCAATTCGCGCAGCACCCGCGTCAAGGCAGACCACTGCACCACCGACAGCAGCAGGTCGCGGTCGTACTCGAAAGACCAGCCCAGCGTGGCGTGGGCCGCAGCCAGCCGCTGCGTCAGGTCGGCCTTCCATTCCGCCGCAGCGTGCGACAGGCGGTGCTCGGACGCGGCCAGCCCGCGCGTCAGCGTCTTCAGGTCTTGCAAGGTGTGGCGGATGTAGTCCTCCATCTCGCGGGTCTGCGCCTGGTACATCAGGGTGAGCAGACGGGCTCCGATGTCGTCGTGCAGGTCCTGCGCGATGCGCAGGCGCTCTTCGGAGCGGCCGCGTTCGACCGCCTGGTCGTAGGCCACGGCGCGGCGCAACTGGTCGACGACACGGTCGGCCAGCCGCGCGTCGTCCACCGTGAACAGCCGCTGTCCCCGGCTGGCGAAACGCAGCGCCAATGCCCCGGCCTGAGCCGCGTCTTCCTCGGTGCTGCGCAAGGACACCACCAGGGCCGCGCCGTTGCCGACGACGCGTGCCCGCACCGGCACCCGATCGACCCTTTGCACTTCCAGCGGCTCGAACAGGTCGCTCAGCAGCGCACCCAGCACCACCGGGTAGCGTGCGGGCCCGGCCTGCACCTCCCGGGCCGCGCGGTAGAGCCGGTCGAAGGTGCGTTCGGTGGTCAGCATGCTGCGGCCCAGCAGGTGGCTGACCACCCACTGCCGCGCGCCCGCATACAGGGCCAGCGCGATGAAGACCGCGATGGTCAGCGAGGTGGTCGAGCCCAGCGAAAACACCGCCACGAACAGCAGGTCCAGCGCCGTGGCCACGGTGCTGATGCCGGCCAGCAACGCGAACTCGCGCAGCAGTTGCCGGCTGCGGCCCAGCGACGGCACCAACAACAGCACGGCCGCGAAGCCCATCACCCACGCCACGGCCGCAGCCTCGGCCACGCGCGCGCCGGTGCCGGGCAGACCCGCAGTCCAGGCGACCGCTGCCGTGGCGGCTGCGAAGGCCAGCACTACGGCGGCGGCAAAGCGCCGGATCACCAAGGCGTAAGGGTTGGGCTCCACGCGGTAGGACAGGCTGATGGCGGCCAGCGCTGCCGCAGCCAGGGCCAGGCAGGCGGCCTGCGCCCACCACCACAGCGGCCCGACCGCGCCCAGTTCACCTGCCGGGCCAGGGGCCCCGGCCTGCGCCAGCACCAGCCAGGCGGGCAGCACGGCCCAGCCGGCCACGGTGGCCAGGCCTGCGTGGGGCAGGCGGCGCGGGCCCAGCGTCCAGGCCTGCAGGGCGGCGGCGGCGGTACCCAGGTCGAGTGCCACGCGCCAGGGCAGGCTGGCCACCCAGGCCGCTGCACTCAAGCCCGGGCCCGGCGCCGTCTCCACCGCCACGGCCGCCAGGTTGAAGGCCTGGCACAGGGCCATTGCCAGGAACAGCAGGCTGCCGGGCTGCGGCCGCGCCAGCACCAGCACCACCCCCAGCAGGTAGACCAGCAGCGCCATGCCCACCAGCGGCCAGAACAGCAGCCCCAGGCCGACATAGCCGCGTGCCGCAGGCGTCAAGGCCACACGGCTGCCGTCCTCGAACTGCAACTGCACGGCGCCGCTGTCCAGCGCCCGCGACCAGGCTTGCTGCTGCGCGACCTGCGCCACACGCGCCACCTCATCGGGCTGCCAGCGCATCGCGCGGTGCAGGATGCGCGCGTCGATGGCTGCGGCCTGGTCCTGGGCGGGCTGGATGCTGCGCAGCGTCTGGCCGTGGTGGCCCTGCAGCGCGGTCAACGCGCTACGGGTCAGCACCAATTCGCCCCGGGGCCCGGCTTGCCAGGTGGCGTCCAGTTGCGGTGAGGCGGCCAGCCAGCGTGCCAGCGAAAACACCGCCAGGCAACCCAACAGCGCGGCCAGCACCAGGGCCCGGCGGCGCCAGCCTATCCAGGTGCTGGGCCGGTTGCGGTCCAGGCCACTGTCGTAGGCGCTGGGGTCGAAGGCCGAATCGCCCGGCCCGCGCCCGCGCCCGCCGGTCGCCGTACCGCTGGCCAGATCCCGCAGCGGCGCTGCAGTGCTCATCGTGCCCTAGGGGTGCGCAGGGCCACGCCAGACCGCAGCCCGGACCCGGTCAGACCAGCCCTTGCTTGCTGGCCAGCACGGCCGCTTCGGCGCGGCTGGAGACGTTCAGCTTCTTGTAGATGGACTTGATGTGGTCGTTCACGGTGAACCACTTGATGCCCATCAGGCTGGCGATTTCCTTGATCGTGAAACCCTTGCTCAGGTAGGTCAGGACTTCGCTTTCGCGCGGCGTCAGGCGCTCGTGGTCGGGCGCCTTTTCCAGTGGGATGGGCTTGCTGGTGGTCAGTGAACTGGCCGGCATGAAGCCCGATTCGCTGGCGAGGTTGTCGCCGGGCGCGCCGTGGCGGAAGTGGGTCAGCAGGCGCCGCGCGATGGCCGGCGACAGCGGCGGCTGGCCGCGCACGATCTTCTGCAGTTCTTCGACCAGCACTTCGAAACGGTCTTCCTTCAACAGGTAGCCGTCGGCGCCGCACTGCAGGGCCGGGAAGAGGTGGTCGTCGTCCGAATACAGCGTGGTGACGATCTTGGTGGCCGGGTAGTGGCCCAGTTCGGCCAGCAGTTCCATGCCGTTGCCGTCGGGCAGTTCCAGGTCGACCAGGATCAGCTTGAACGGGTCCACGCCATGCAGACCCTGGGCGCCGCCCGTCAGCGAGATGTGCCGCCGCGCGGCTTCCAGGTCGCCGGCTTCGGTGATGGTGATGGCGTCGCTGAAACTTTCGCGCACGACGCGGCAGAGAAAGCTGCGCGCCACCGGGTTGTCTTCGAGGATCAGCACCTTGACGGCCATGGTCGAGCTCTCCTGCAGGGCACGGTCATGCTAGCGCCAAAACAGGGCGCAACGGCTCCTGCTGAAGGGGGCCAGGGCGGCCGTTAGCGGCCGTTCAGCAACAGTTCAGCGGTTGACGAGTAACAACTTCCCCATCACCTGGCGCGACCCCATGCGGGCGTAAGCGGGCTTGAGTTCGCTCATGGCCATCTCGCGGTCGATGACCGGCTTGATCAGGCCTTGCGCGTACCACTGCGCCAGTTGCTGCATGCCGGCGGCGCTGGCCTTGGGTTCGCGTTTGACGAAGTCGCCCCAGAACACGCCGACCACCGAGGCGCCTTTCAGCAGCGCCAGGTTCCACGGCAGCGCCGGAATGCCGCCGCCCGCAAAGCCCACCACCAGGTAGCGGCCGCGCCAGGCGATGGAGCGGAACACCGGCTCGGCCAGGTCGCCACCGACCGGGTCGTAGACCACATCGGGGCCTTTGCCGCCGGTCAGCTCTTTCAGCGTGGCGCGGATGTCTTGCGTGCTGTAGTTCAGCGTCGCGTCGGCGCCCATGGTTTTGCACAGCGCGCATTTCTCATCGGTGGACGCGGCGGCGATCACGCGCGCACCGGCGGCCTTGGCAATCTGCACCGCCGCCGAGCCCACACCGCCCGCAGCGCCCAGCACCAGCACGGTTTCGCCGGCCTTCAAGGCGGCCCTGTCCATCAAGGCGTGGTGGGAGGTGCCGTAGGTGAAGGCGAAGGCCGCGCCGTCGCTGATGGCGAAGCCCGGCGGCAGCGGCAGCACGCGGGTGACATCGACGATGGCGTGGGTGCCGAAGCCGCCCGTGCCGGCGATGGCGGCGACTGCGTCGCCCACCTTCAGGTGCGTCACGCCGTCGCCCACGGCGTCGACGCGGCCGGCGAATTCAGCGCCGGGCACGAAGGGCAGAGGCGGCTTGAACTGGTACTTGCCTTGAACGATCAGCAGGTCGGGGAAATTCAGGCTGGCGGCTTCGATGGCAATGCGCACTTCGCCCGCTTTGGGTTCGGGCGTGGGGAGTTCTTTCCACTGCAGGGCCTCGACGCCGTCCAGTGTTTCGCATAGCCAAGCGTGCATGGTGCTGTCTCCAGGTTCAGGTGCCGCGGATCATATGCAGCCGGCTGAAGGCCTGGCGACGCGTGGGCGACACCGGGGCGGGTCGTGCCGCCGGGCCGCCGTGTCGCTACAGCGCCTGTCGCTGGATGGACGCCGCCAGGGCTTGCTTCAGCGTGTCGATGGTGTCGGCCAGGTGGGCGCGCGTCTGGGTGTCCGTCGGCAAGGGGCTGCCGCGTCGGGCCGGCTTTTCGGCCTGGCGCTGCGCCACTTCCAGCCGCGCCAGCAGCGTGCGGGCCTGCACGCGCGCGTAGCCCCGCGCATCGGTGCGGGCCGCTGGCGAGGGCCGCACCAGCGCAAAGGCCAGCCGGTTGACGTAGTCGCGCTGCAGTTCGCGGCGCGGGGCGCTGATGTCGCCCCCTTGCTTCAGCTCGTTCCACACGTCGTCCGCCAGGCGCTGGTAGACCTCGGTCAGGTGGAAGGCCGTGTCGGCCCTGTCCACCTTGGCGGCACTGTCCAGCACGCGAGCGGCCAGGCCGTCGCTCATCAGATAGGCCAGCACGGCACGTTGCAGGTCGAGCAAGCGCTGGGGCACGGCGAAGTCGGTCGGACCGCCGGCCGACTCGGCGCGGTCCAGGTAGTCGGGCGCCAAGCGGCGTTGCAGGGCCGGCGTGATCTGCAGGCCGTCAGGCGCCAGGGCGGCGCGCACCATCAGGTCCAGCGATTCGCGCTGCACGCGGGCCGACACCGGCTGCAGCGGGTCGCGCCCGCTGCCGGGGAAATCGCGCAGCGTGGCAACGCCGCCGATCTGCCGCGCCAGCACACCCATCGCGCGCGTCACGTCGGCCAGCGCAAAGGCCAGCGAGCGGCGCAGCACGGCGTAGTCGCGCTGCGGCGACAGGGCGCGCGTTTCCTGGCGCTTGAACAGGTCGCGCGCGATGGCCAGACGCTTGGCCGCAAAGGCCACCGGATCGTTGCCCAGGTCGAGCTGGATGGTCTCGGGGTCGAGGCCGAAATAGGTGTCCTCGTCGGTGCCGAAGGCCAGCAGCGGTTCGCTGCTGCGCGCGGCGATGCGCTGCAGTTCAGCCTTTTCCGCGTCGGGCGTGGTGCCTGCTGCCATCGGCTTGTAGGCGTACTCGATGGCCCAGTAGTCGTAGGGCCCCAGCGTGGTCTGGAAGGGCACGCCGCCAGTCTTGCCGGGGCTGGGCAGGTTGACGGCGTTGTATTCCATCACCGAGCCGGTGGTGCCGTTGGCGCGGGTGAATTCGGCGTCGGCCAGCTGCGCCTCGGTGTAGGCCCGCGAGGCGCGGAAGTTGTGGCGCAGGCCCAGGGCGTGGCCCACCTCGTGCATGATCGAATCCTTGATGTAGTCCTGCACGAACTGCTGCGCCAGCGGGCTGTCGGCGTCGAGTTCGCCGCGCGCTTCCATCACGTCCAGCGCGTAGCCCAGCTGCTCGGCCGCCACTTCGCCGTGCATGCACATCGCCAGCGCGTTCGGCGCGGCATCGCCGGGCTTGCGGGTCGGCAGCAATTCGAAAGGCGCAGCCGGCTCGACCAGCCCTGTGGCCTGCGCCGACGATGCCGTCGAAGCCGGCAGCACCTGCGCCCGCAGGCCCCGCAGGCTGCGCGCCGACATGCCTTCGAAGGCGATGTCGGCGTCCAGGATCTCGCCCGTGCGCGGGTCGACATGGCTGGGGCCGATGGCACCGAAAGCCGGGTCGGCATTCATCATCCAGCGCACGCTGGCGTGGCCGAAATCCAGCGTGTCGAAGGCGGCGTCTTCGGCTTGTTGTTCCACCGTGATGGCGTTGCGGATGCCGACTTTCTCGAAGGCCTTGTTCCATTCCAGGATGGCGCCGCGCACCGTCTCGCGGTAGGCGTGCGGCACGTTGCGGTCGATCCAGAACTTGATGGGCTTGACCGGTTCCGACAGCGCCTCGGCCGGGTCTTTCTTCTCCAGCCGCCAGCGGTTCACGTAGCGGTGGCGCGGCGTGAGTTGCAGGTCGTCGGAAAAGTCGAGCACGGTGCTGGTGAACAGGCCGATGCGCGGGTCGGCGCGGCGTGCGGCCATCGGCACATCGGGCAGTGGCGCCAGCGAATAGTGCAGGCTGACCATCAGGCTGCGGCTGTCGGGCAGGAAGCGCGGCAGCATGGGCACGGGGGCCCCGGGCGGCGCGCCGAAGACCGTCATCGTGGGGTTGCTGGTGTAGTAGTGCACCTGCGTTTCGATGATGCTGGCCGCCGGCGTGGCGCGCACGGCGGTGATCAGCGAGTTGTTGCGGTCGGCGCCGTAGCCCTGGCGCAGGCCGCGCTGCAGCATCATGCCCACGCCCATCAGGTCGTTCAGGAAGAGCGCGCTGGCGTCGATGAGCACGCTCTTGCGGTCGGGGTGCGGGGCGCTGACGACGGGCGTCGAACCGAGCAGGCTGTTCGAATAGCTGTCGGCCACCGCACGGGCTTCCGGCGTGCCGGCCTTGGCCAGCACGTCGGTGTTGCGCGCCACCAGCCGTACCTGGTTGTGCACGCGCTGGAATTCGACGATCTGTGCCCCGCCCACGCCGTTGATGGACATGCCCATCAGGCCCCCCAGCACCCAGGCTTCACCGATGCCGGACTTGATCTTCGGTGACAACAACAGCGTCTGGCCGAAGTTGGCCGGCATCAGTTCGATCCAGACCTTGTCGTCCTTCTGCCAGAAGGTCAGCGGGCCATCGACGCGGCGGGCGTCCTTGATGACGGTCGCGAAAGGCGGTGGGCCGCTGGGCGGGCCGGCCGGCGGGGCAGCGGCTGGTGTGGCGTTCAAGCCGCTGCGCGCGGCGCTGGCGGCACCGGCGGCCGGCTGTGCGCCGGAGGCACCCGCTGCCGCCGCCTGTGCGGCCGCAGCGAAGACCGAGGACGTGGGCGCCGCACCGGCTGCAGCCGAAGCCGCCGGCGTCGCCGCTGTGCTGGTCTTGCCGGGCGGCAAGGGTGCGCAGGCGGTCACGGTGGCCAGCGCGGCCGCCAGGGCCGTCAGGGCGATCGAGCGGGGCAGGGCGGGGCAGGTGCGCATGGTGCGGGCCGGGGCGCCGGGCGCCTTGAAGGCTGGAATAAGGCTGAAGAATCATTGTCGGCCAAAGCCGGCCGGCCCACCGACGGCTTGCGCGCACCCTGGCACGTAAAGTGGTCAGCGCATGAAAAAGCGGCCCGCAGGCCGCTGGTGTCGCGCACGATCCCGCTCAGTGAATCGGTTTGAAGCGCATGCGTTTCGGCCGCGCGCCTTCTTCGCCGAGGCGGCGCTTCTTGTCGGCCTCGTATTCCTGGTAGTTGCCGTTGTAGAAGACCCATTGCGAGTCGCCTTCAGCCGCCAGGATGTGGGTGCAGATGCGGTCCAGGAACCAGCGGTCGTGGCTGATGACCATGGCGCTGCCGGCGAATTCCAGCAGCGCTTCTTCCAGCGCGCGCAGGGTTTCCACGTCCAGGTCGTTGGACGGCTCGTCCAGCATCAGCACGTTGCCGCCCTTGGCCAGGGTCTTGGCCAGGTGCAGCCGGCCGCGCTCACCGCCCGACAGGTTGCCCACCAGCTTTTGCTGGTCGTTGCCCTTGAAGTTGAAGCGGCCCAGGTAGGCCCGGCTGGGCATCACGAACTTGCCGACGATGATGTTGTCCAGCCCGCCCGACACGTCTTCCCACACCGTCTTCTCGCCATCCAGGCTTTCGCGGCTCTGGTCGACAAAGGCCAGCTGCGCCGTCTTGCCGATCTTCACCGCGCCGCCATCGGGCTGTTCCTTGCCCTGCAGCATGCGGAAGAGCGTGGACTTGCCGGCGCCGTTGGGGCCGATGATGCCGACGATGGCGCCCGGCGGCACCTTGAAGCTGAGCTTGTCGATCAGCAGGCGGTCGCCGAAGCTCTTGCTGACGTTCTCGAATTCGATGACCTCATTGCCCAGGCGTTCGGCCACCGGGATGAAGATCTCGTTCGTCTCGTTGCGCTTCTGGTATTCGACGTCGCTCAATTCCTCGAAGCGCGCCAGCCGGGCCTTGCTCTTCGTCTGGCGGGCCTTGGCATTGCTGCGCACCCACTTCAGCTCTTCCTTCATCGCCTTGCTGCGCGCGTCTTCGGTTTTCTGCTCCAGTTCCAGGCGTTTTTCCTTCTGGTCCAGCCAGTCGGAGTAATTGCCCTTCCACGGGATGCCCGCGCCACGGTCGAGTTCCAGAATCCACTCGGCCGCGTTGTCCAGGAAGTAGCGATCGTGGGTGATGGCCACCACGGTGCCGCTGTAGCGCTGCAGGAAGTGCTCCAGCCACTCGACCGATTCGGCGTCCAAGTGGTTGGTCGGCTCGTCCAACAGCAGCATGTCGGGCTTGCTCAGCAGCAGCCGGCACAGCGCCACGCGGCGCTTTTCACCGCCCGACAGCAGGCCGATCTTGGCGTCCCAGGGCGGCAGGCGCAGCGCGTCGGCGGCCAGTTCCAGCTGCAGGTCGGTGTTCTCGGAACCGGCGGCGGCGATGATGGCTTCCAGCTCGGCCTGCTCGGCGGCCAGCTTGTCGAAGTCGGCGTTCTCGTCGGCGTATTCGGCATAGACCTCGTCCAGCCGCTTCTTGGCCGCCAGCACGCCGCCGATGCCCTGTTCGACGGCTTCGCGCACCGTCTGTTCGGCGTCCAGCTGCGGTTCCTGCGGCAGGTAGCCGATGTTCAGGCCGGGCATGGGCACGGCCTCGCCCTCGTATTCCTTGTCCACGCCGGCCATGATCTTCAGCAGCGTGCTCTTGCCCGAGCCGTTGACGCCCAGCACGCCGATCTTGGCGCCGGGGAAGAAGGACAGCGAAACGTTCTTCAAGATCTGCCGCTTGGGCGGCACGATCTTGCCGAGGCGGTTCATGGTGAATACGTACTGAGCCATGGAGGCAACCTGAACTTGTAGGGGTGGACGGAGGGCGCCGCTGTGGGCCTGGAGGCCAGGCGGGCCGGTGCCCGAACGGGCAGCGCCCTATTGTCGCTGCAGTCGCAGGCGGCCCGGTGGTCGTCAGTGCCTACCCTGCTTGTTGGGCGCTGAAGACACGGCGCGCCCGGTTGCGCCCGCAGAATGGCTGCACCCGGGAACGGCGACGTTAGCTGCCGCCACAACGGGCTCACACCCCCTTCAGATCGCCATTGGAGACCGAGATATGTCCGCTTCCTTCCAGGTTCTTGCGTTGGCACTCGCGGCCGGCGCCGCCCAGGCTGCTGCACCCACGGCCGAGCAGGCCCGCAGTATCGAGACGCGGGCCCGAGCCCACATCGCCAATTTCCCGGGCTACACCCAGCACGGTGCCGACCACGCCTACGCGCTGCGCGAGGCGCTGGTCGATGACGACGGCGCTCAGCACGCGCGCTTCGAACGCAGCTACCGGGGCATGCCCGTCATCGGCGGCGACCTGGTGGTGCACGCCGACCGCAATGGCAACTTCCGCGACAGCTCGCTGACCATGCTGCGCGGCCTCAACGTGGCGCGCAGCGCCACGGTGTCGGCCGGGCGGGCCATCCGTGTGGCGCTGGACCAGCACGCCGGCAGCACCAACGGCACCACGCCCGCAGCCGTGATCTACGCCCGCAGCGACAGCCCCGTGCTGGGCTGGGACGTGCGCGTCTTCGGCCAGCAGGCCGACGGCACGCCGAGCGAGAAGCACGTCATTGTCGATGCCAGCACCGGCGCCGTGCTCGACGCCTGGGACGACATCCACACCGCCGCCGCTGCAGGCACCGGCAAGTCGCTGTACAGCGGCGCCGTGGCGCTGACGACGAACACCATCAGCGGCGGCTATGAACTGCGCGACCCCAGCCGGGGCAGCACCTACACCCTCAACCTAAACAACGGCACCAGCGGCGGCAGCGTGTTCACCGATGCCGACAACACCTGGGGCACCGGCCTGACCAGCAGCACGCAGAGCGCGGCCGTCGATGCCCAGTACGGCACCGCCGTCACCTGGGACTACTACAAGAACATCCACGGCCGCAACGGCATCGCCAACAACGGCACCGGCGCCTACAACCGGGTGCACTACAGCAGCCGCTACAACAACGCCTTCTGGTCCGACAGCTGCTTCTGCATGACCTACGGCGACGGCGACGGCAGCAGCTTCACGCCGCTGGTTTCGCTGGACGTGGCCGGCCACGAGATGACCCACGGCGTGACCAGCCGCACCGCCAACCTGACCTACTCGAAGGAATCGGGCGGCCTGAACGAGGCCACCAGCGACATCTTCGGCACCATGGTCGAGTACTACGCGGCCAATGCCAACGACGCGGGCGACTACCTCATCGGCGAGAAGATCTACCGGGGCGGCGTGAACGGCCTGCGCTCGATGATCAACCCCAGCAGCGACGGTGGCTCGGCCGACTGCTGGTACAGCACGGTGGGCAACCTCGACGTGCACTACTCGTCGGGCGTGGCCAACCACTTCTACTTCCTGCTGGCCGAAGGCACCACCGCCGGCAGCCCCAGCAAGACCTGCATCGCGGGCAACACGCGGGTGGCCACCGGCAACGGCACGCTGGCCGGCATCGGCCGCACCAAGGCGCAGAAGATCTGGTACCGCGCGCTGACGGTCTACATGACTTCGTCCACCAACTTCAGCGGGGCGCGCACGGCCAGCATCCGGGCGGCCGGCGACCTGTACGGCGTGGGCGGCGTCGAGGCCACGGCCGTGGCAGCGGCCTGGACGGCCGTGGGACGGCCGTAAACCCGGACCTGTTGTGCGAGAAGGCCGGGCTTCCCCGGCCTTCCCTCAACGCCAATGTTGCGCCGCCGCATAGAATGCACATTGCGCAGCGGCTTCCAGTCATCGCGGCGCGGTCGATCTCCCGACTTATTTCCTTATCACTCGCGCCTTCCGACTGGTGCACCCGCAACGGGTGACAGCAGGCCGCGAACCACGGCTCTCCCCGAGCCTGAGCAAAAACCCCATGCTATTCACCGATCTCGGCCTGTCCGAGCCGCTCTTGCGTGCCGTTGCGGACCAGGGCTACGACACCCCCACCCCCATCCAGGCGCAAGCCATCCCCCAGGTGCTGAAGGGCGGCGATCTGCTGGCCGGCGCACAAACCGGCACCGGCAAAACCGCCGGTTTCGTGCTGCCCATGCTGCAGCGCCTGATGGCCGAACCGGCCCGCAAGGACGCGCGCGGCCGCGTGCCCATCCGATGCCTGATCCTGACCCCGACCCGTGAACTCGCGGCGCAGGTTGAAGAAAGCGTGCGCACCTACGGCAAGTACCTGCCGCTGACCAGCATGGTGATGTTCGGCGGCGTCGGCATGTCGCCGCAGGTGGACAAGCTGCGCAAGGGCGTGGACATCCTGGTGGCCACGCCCGGCCGCTTGCTCGACCACGCCCAGCAGCGCACGCTGGACCTGAGCCAGGTCGAGATCTTCGTGCTCGACGAAGCCGACCGCATGCTGGACATGGGCTTCGTGCACGACATCAAGAAGGTGCTGGCCATCATCCCGGTGAAGAAGCAGAGCCTGCTGTTTTCGGCCACCTTCAGCGACGAGATCAAGGCCCTGGCCGACAAGCTGCTGAACGCCCCGGCGCTGATCGAAGTGGCGCGCCGCAACCAGACTGCCGAGACCATCGCGCAGCTGGTGCACCCGGTGGGCCGTGAGCGCAAGAAAGACCTGCTGGCGCACCTGATCAAGACCGGCGACTGGCACCAGGTTCTGGTCTTCACGCGCATGAAGCACGGCGCCAACCGACTGACCGACTTCCTGAACGACAGCGGCATCAGTGCGATGGCCATCCACGGCAACAAGAGCCAGACGGCGCGCACCAAGGCGCTGGCCGACTTCAAGGCCGGCAGCCTGCAGGTGCTGGTGGCCACCGACATCGCGGCGCGCGGCATCGACATCGACCAGCTGCCGCACGTCGTGAATTTCGAACTGCCCAACGTGCCGGAAGACTATGTGCACCGCATCGGCCGCACCGGCCGCGCCGGCGCCCAGGGCGAGGCCGTCAGCCTGGTCTGCCTGGACGAAGAGATCTTCCTGCGCGACATCGAAAAGCTGATCAAGCGCAGCATCCCGCGCCAGGACGTGCCGGGCTTCGAACCGCCGGCCACCGAGCGGGCTGAACCCATCGTGCTGGGCCGTATGACCATCGGCATCGGTGGCACGCAGCGCAACGGCGGTGGTGGTGGCGGCGGCCGTGGTGGTCGTCCGGGTGGCGGCGGTGCCGGCCGCGGCGGCCCGCCGCGTTCCACCAGCGGTGGTGGCGGTGGTGGGGGCCGGCCCAGCGGCCCGTCGTCGGGCGGCGGTGGTCGGCCGGGCGGTCCGTCCTCGGGTGGCGGTGGCCGCCCGGGTGGCTCGCGCCCGCCGGCCGGCCGGGGCGGCCCGCCCAAGCGTTGAACGGACGCGGGCATGCCGTGAAACAGCCGCCTTCGGGCGGCTGTTTTCATGGGCGAAGGCGGTTCATCGCGGGCCGCCCCGTCTGGCCCCGGCGATAGGCCCCGCGCCATCGGCGACACTGCCGGTCCCCCACCAGACGGCAGCCCATGCACAACACCCAGGACAGCCGCACAAGCCCAGGCTGGGCCCGCGAGATGTTGGCCGGGTGCACGGGCGCCCTGGCGGCGGTGCCGGTGGTGCTGACGGTCGGCACGCTGGCCTTCTGGCCGCTGGGCCCGATGGCGCCGCAGGCGGCCTTGGTGGCCGCCTTTGCCACAGCCAGCCTGGGCAGCCTGGTCCACGGGATGCTCAGCCGCACCCGCCTGCCGGGTGCCGGGCCCAGTTCGGCCACCGCGTTGACCATGGCTAGCCTCGTCGCTCAACTGCTGGTCGACCCGCAATTGGCGCCCGGGCAGGCCGGCGGCCTGCGCAGCCTGATCGGGCTGTGCGCGGCCGCGGTGTTCCTGAGCGGCCTGATGCAGGTGGCTTTCGGGCTGCTGGGCTGGGCCCGCCTGGCCCGTGTCGTGCCGCAGCCGGTGCTGGCCGGCTTCATGAACGGCGCTGCGCTGCTGATCGCCCTGGCGCAGTTGCCGCTGCTGCTGGGCCTGCCGCTGGGCTCGGCGCTGAACCTGGCTGCGGCGCAGCAGGCGCGGCCAGCGGCCCTGGCGCTGGGCCTGGCGACCACCGGGGGCATCTGGCTGTGCCGGCACCGCTGGCCCAAGTTGCCGGCACCCCTGCTGGCCTTGGTGGCCGGCTCGGCGGTGTACGCCCTGCTGGCGGCGCTGGGCAGCCCGGCTGACCTGGGCGCCACCGTTGGCGCCATGCCCTCGGCCTGGCCCTGGCAGCCCGCGTTGGCAGCGCTGTGGCCCCTGTGGCAGGCGCCTGGGGTGGACCTGCTGCAGGCGCATGCCGCCCAGGTGGCGTTGACGGCGCTGGCGCTGGCCGTCATCGGCGGGCTGGAATCTTCACTCAACGCACGCGCCATTGACCAGTTGCTCAACACCCGCCACGACCCCGACCGTGAATTGATCGCCCTGGGTTGCGGCAATCTGCTCAGCAGCGTGTTCGGCGGTGTGCCGCTGGTGGTGACGCGCGTGCGCGCCATGGCCAGCCTGCAGGCTGGCGGCCAGGGTCGGGTGGCGGCGCTGGCGGGCGCGTTGGCCGTGGGCCTGCTGTTCCTGCTGGGCGGCCCGGCGCTGGCGGCGCTGCCGTTGGCGGCGCTGGCCGGCATGATGTTGACGGTGGCCTGGGGGCTGGCCGACCCCTGGAGCGGGCGCCTGTTGAAAAGCTGGTGGGCCGGCGACCATTCGCGCGACCTGATGCTGGGCCTGGGTGTGGTGGTGCTGGTCATGGGCACGCTGCTCGGTCGCGGCATGGTCGCCGGCATCGGCCTGGGCGTGCTGCTGTCGCTGCTGACCTTCGCGCTGCGCATGAACCGGTCGCTGGTGCACGACCGCTACACCGCCGCGCAACGGCCTTCGCGGCGCAGCTATCCGGCGGCGGTCGAGGCCCGGCTGCGCCCGTTGCGCGAGGGCATCGTGGTTTTCGAGCTCGAGGGCGCGCTGTTCTTCGGCAGCGGTGACCGCCTGCTGGACGAGGCCGACGCACTGGGCGACGACTGCCACACCCTGGTGCTGGACCTGCGCCGGGTGGGCGCCATCGACGAGTCGGGCGCGCTGGCCTTGCAGCGCACGGTATTCCGTGCGGGCCAGCGCGGCATCCCGGTCAAGCTGGCGGGGCTGGCCGACGGCTCGGCGCCGGCACTGACCCTGCGCAGCTACGCACCCACCTTGGCGCACTGGCCCGATGCCGACCGCGCCATCGAGGCGGCGGAACACCGCCTGTTGGGTGCAGGCGATGCCCGCGCCATGGCCGAGGTGGCGCTGGCCGACTCGTCACTGCTGACCGGGCTGGACCCGGCGCAGGTGGCTGTCGTCACTGCCCACCTGCAACCGCGCAGCCTGGCCACCGGCGAGGCCCTGTTCGCCGAGGGCGACCCGGGTGACCGGCTCTTTGTCGTGGGCCAGGGCTCGGTCAGCATCCTCAGCGCGCCCGACAAACACGGCCGCACGCAGCGCTACCTGAGCGTGTCGCCCGGCATGATGCTGGGCGAGACGGCCATGCTCGACGGCGGCGGCCGCACGGCTGGAGCGGTGGCCGATGCGCCCACCGTGGTCCACGCCCTGACGCAGGCGGCCCTCGACGAGATCGGCCGCAGCCACCCCGAGGTGGCGATCCGGCTGCACCGCAACGTGGCCTTGCACCTGTCGCAGCGCCTGCGCGGCGCGGCAGGTGCGTGGCGGGCCAGCGCGCGCTAGGCGGTTGCCGACGCGCCAGCGCGTCAGGGCAGGGCCGGCGGCTCGATGCGCCGCCGCTGCGCGGCCACGATGTGCCGGAAGGTCGGCTTCGCCTGGATCAGGCGCTCGCGGTCGGCCTCGTCGGTGATGGCCGCGGTACGCGCCTGCACGTCTGCGTGCAGTTGTTCCAGCAGCGGCGCCGCGCGCGCATCGCCCAAGGCTTCCAGGGTCTGCTGACAGGCCCAACGGTGGTCGAGAGTCTCGTGGGCGGGGTAAGCGGCGAGCTCGTCGTCCAGGGCCTGCAGCGCGCGGTTCACCGCAGACAGCGCCGCTTCCGGCCGGCCCAGGCGGATTTCGCACAAGGCGCTGATGGCCACCACGTCACAGGTTTCCAGCGGTTCCTTCAGGTCTTCAAACAGCGCCAGCGACTCGGCGCAGCGCTGCAGCGCGACGGCTGCCTCGCCCCGTACCAGGTGCAAGCCGGCCAGAAAACGGCGCGTGATCGCCTGCATCCGGCGGTTGCCGATGTGCTCAAAAATGGCCAGATTCCGTTCGTGCCACTCGATGGCGGCATCCGTGTCGCCAAGTCCGTGAGCAGCTTCCCCCAGACGCAACTGCGCCAAGCCGATGCCGAGCGGCGACCCCACTGACCGGGCGAGCGCGAGCCCCCGCGCGCCCCAATCGACGGACTCTGTCCACCGGCCCATGAAGTTGGACACCACGCCCAGGTTGTCCAGCGCGCCCAGTTGCAGACGGGGCGCGCCCAGCGCTGCACCGCGCGCCAGCACGGCGGTCAAGGCGGCGCCTGCGGCTTCAAACCGGTTCGTCAGCAGCGAGACCATGCCCGACAGGGTCAGCAACTTGGCTTCGGTCTCGGCCCGCGCGGTCTCGTCCGCCATCTGGCGGGCCCAGGGCATGCCGATGGCCACGTGCTTTTCGGCGCCCGGGTAGTCGTGGCGGGCCATGTGCAACCAGGCCAGCTGGCCCTGCGCCAGTGCAGCCCACCGGGCCGCGCCGCAGCGCTCTGCGATTTCGAAAGCCCGACGGGCCAGCGGCTCCGAGGCGGTGGCGTCGCCACGGCGGTCGGCCAGCAGGGCTTGGCCGAACAGCAAGGCGGCCAGGCGGGTGTCGTCGGGGTGGCGCCCGAGCAGGGCCGCCATCTCGGCGTGCAGCAGGTCCTGACCGGCGCGGTCACCGACGGTGTCGGCCAGGCCCTCCAGCCGCTGCAGCAGGTCGAATCGCCGCTCGCCTTCAGAGGGGTCCAGCAAGGCCAGCGCGCGGCGGAAGTAGGACTCGGCGGCGCTGTTGGCGTAGCGTTTCTGGGCCTCCAGACCCGCCTGCTCAAAGCATTGCAGGGCCAAGGCCGCTTGACCGGCCTTTTCGGCGTGTTCGCCGGTCATGGCCCGGAATTCGGGGCCGCGCCCCTGTGTGCGCGCGGTCAGCCACCGCGCCACGACACCATGGCCCAGGCGGCGTTCGGCCTTCAGCAGGGTGTCGTAGGTCACCTGGTGCAGCAGGTGGTGGTCGAACTGCCGCTCGGGCGTGCCTTCGAAATCGCTTTGCGCGTGCGCCCGCACAAAGGCCGCGCGCTGCAGCGCCGGCAGGGCCTGCGGCGCCCGCTCGTCGAGCGCTTGCAGCGCGTCGTCCCAGAAGACGTGGCCGACCACGCTGGCCTGGCGCGCGGCCTGCCGCTCGCGGCCCGGCAAGGCGTCGAGCCGGGCTTGAAGCAGGCCCACCAGCGTGCCCGGCAGGCGCACGGTCTGCAGCCGGTCCATGTGCAACGTCCAGTGCGGCTCGCCGGTGGTGATCACGCCGTCGTCGACCAGGCGCCGCACCAGTTCTTCCATGTAGTAGGGGTTGCCCTCGGCCTGCCCGACGATCAGCGCGGCCAGCGCCGGTGGCACGGTGTCCAGGCCCTGCAGCAGGGCCTGCGCCAGTTCGTCGCTGTGTGTGGCGTCCAGCTGCATCAGCGGCAGCACGCTGTCGGCAGGGCCCCAATCGGGTCTGCGGGTCAGCAGCGTGGGCCGGGCGGTCATCAGCAAAGCCAACGGGATGTCGGCGGCATGGTCCAGCAGGTGTTGCAGCAGGTCCAGCGAGCCATCGTCAGCCCAGTGCAGGTCTTCCACCAGCAGCAACAGCGGCCGGCCGTCGCGCGCGGCCAGCGCCTGCAGGTAGGCGCGCAGCGCGGCGAAGGCCTGGTCGCGCAGGCTGCGCGGGTCCAGGCCGCGCACGTGCGGGCTGTCGCCGTAGTCCAGGCCCGCCAGTTGGCCGATGAGCTGGGCCTGCCGCTCGCCGCGCTCGTCGAACCAGGGCGCCAGACCGTCCTGGACCTTGGCGCGGGCGGCCTCGGCGCTGTCGGTGTCGGCCACGCCGAACTGCACGGCCAGCAGGCTGCGCAGCAGGCCCCAGGGGCGCAACAGGCCGTCGGGCTGCGCGCGCACGGCCAGCAGGCGCAGGCCGGGCTGCGGGCGTTGGTCGGGTTGCGTGGGCTGTATCGGCGGTTCGGGCTGCAGGGTGGCGACGGCGGCCGTCAGTTCACGCAGCAGCCGGCTCTTGCCCAGGCCGGCGTCACCCAGCAGCGTCAGCGCTTGCAGACGCCAGGTCCGCTGCGCCAGCGCCACGGTGTCCAGCAGGCGCTGCAGTTCGGCTTGCCGCCCGACGAGGGGGGTGCGCAAGCCCTGCAAGCCGCGTTCGACGCTGGCACCGCTGCGGTCCAGCGCCGCGCGCACCAGAAAGGTCTTCATTGGCGCTTCGACGCCCTTGACCTGCAGCGGCGGCTGGGCCTCGACATCGAACAAGCCGCGCACGTGGCTCCACGCGTCGTGGCTGATGCGCACGCTGCCGGGGTCTGCACTTTGCTCCATGCGCGCGGCGATGTTCACGGCCGCACCCATCGCGGTGTTGTCCGCCTCGACGCCCGCGCCCAGCGCCACGTCGCCGGTGTGCACACCGACGCGCACCGCGAAGTCGGCGACGCCGTGCAGGCGCTGCGCCGCCTCGGCCTGCTCGTGCGCCATGGCCAGCATCGCCAGACCGGCCCGCACCGCGCGTTCGGTGTCGTCTTCGCGGGCCTGGTCCATGCCGAAAGCCGCTTTCACACCGTCGCCGGTGTAGCGCAGCACGCGGCCCTGGTGGGCTTCGACGATCTCGGCCATGCGCCGCAGGGCGTCGCTCAGCAACGCCAGCGTGTCCTCGGCTTCCAGGGCCTGTGCCATGGCGGTGGAGCCGACGACATCGGCAAAAAGCACCGCCACCTGGCGGTGCTGCAGCGGGCTGGGCTGTTGCAGCGCCGCCAGCCGTGCCCGCAGCGGCACCAGCGCCATTTCCAGCACGGCGTCGCCCAAGGTGGCGCGCTGGGTTTCCAGCGCGGCGATGGCGGCGTGCAGGGTTGCGGTGTCTTTGTCAGGCATGGTGCCCAGTCTAGGGTCAGGCCGTCACGGCGATGCCCTCAACCGCCCGCCGCCGTCCACCCGCCACCCAGCGCCCGGTACAGCGCCACCGCGTTCTGCTGCACCAGCCCCTGCACCTGCACCCGCGCCAGTTGCGCGGCGTACAGCGAGCGTTGCGCGTCCAGCACCTCCAGTGCGCTGCTGGCGCCGTTGCGGTAGCGCAGTTCGGTCAGGTCCAGGCGGCCTTGCTCGGCCTGCATCAACGCGGTCTGGGCACGCAGTTGCTCCTGCAGCGTGGCACGGCCGGCCAGCGCGTCGGCCACTTCGCGGAAAGCGGTCTGCACGGCTTTTTCGTACTGCGCCACCGCGATGTCGCGCGCCGCCACGCTGAAGGCCAGATTGGCCTGGTTGCGGCCGGCGTCGAACAGCGGCAGCAGCAGCTGCGGGGCGAAGCTCCAGGCGCCGGTGCCGGCCTTGAACAGGCCGCTCAGCGCGCCGCTGACGCTGCCCAGGCTGCCGGTCAGCGTGATCTTCGGGAAGAAGGCCGCGCGGGCCGCTGCGATGTTGGCGTTGGCGGCCAGCAGCTGCAGTTCGGCCTGGCGCACATCGGGGCGACGGGTCAACACCTCGGACGGGATGCCGGCGGGCACATCGGGCAGGGCGGGGTTGGCCGACAGGGCTTGCGTCGCCGTTGCATCCACGGGCAGCGCCTGCCCCAACAGCAGCGCCAGCGCGTTCTCGTCCAGCGCGCGCTGCCGCGTCTGCTGGGCCAGGGCCACGCGGGCGGCTTCCTGCAGCGATTCGGCGCCGCGCAGGTCCAGCATCGACGCCGCCCCGTTGTCGAAGCGCAGCTTCGTCAGGCGCAGCGTGTCCTGCCGCGTCTGCAGCGTCTGCTGCGTGACGCGCAGCGCATCCTCATCGGCCTGCAGCGCCAGGTGGGCGGTGGCCACGCTGGCGATCAGGCTGATCTGCACCGCCTTGCGTGCTTCCGCGCTGGCCAGCAGCTGCTGCGCCGCCGCGTCGCCCAGGCTGCGCACCCGGTTGAACAGGTCCAGCTCGTAGGCCGTGACCTGCAGGCCGGCGCTGTAAATGCTGCTGACGCCGCCGCTGGCCGTGGGCTGGCGCGAACCGGCGAGACCGGCATTGACCGTGGGCCACAGGTCGGCGTCGCGCACACGGGCTGTGGCGCGGGCTTGTTCGATGTTCAGCACCGCCACGCGCAGGTCGCGGTTGTGCTGCAGTGCGATGTCGATGAGGCGGCGCAAGCGGGCGTCGGTGAAGAAGGTCTGCCACGGCATGTCGGCTGCGGCCGCGACATCTGCCGGCGCGGCGGAGGCGGCCAGCGGAAAGCGATCCGGCACCGGCGCGGCAGGCCGTTCGTAGGCCGGTGCCATCGAGCCGCAGGCCGTCAACAGGCACGCACCCAGCAGCGCGGCGGCGGGCAAACGGGGGCTCACCGCTGGTCCTCCAGCGCTGGCGCGTGCCCGGCGTTTTCGTTCTCGTGCGCGTCGCGGCGGCGCTGTCTTTCGCTGCCCTTGAAGATGCGCCGCACGACGACGAAGAAGATGGGCACGAAGAAGACGGCCAGCAGCGTGGCGGTGACCATGCCGCCCATCACGCCGGTGCCGATGGCGCGCTGGCTGGCTGAACCCGCGCCGCTGGCCAGCACCAGCGGCAGCACGCCCAGGATGAAGGCCAGCGAGGTCATCAGGATGGGCCGAAAGCGCAGGTGCGCGGCTTCCAGCACGGCTTCCACCAAGCCCTTGCCGTGGGCGTGGGCGTCTTTCGCGAACTCGATGATCAGCACCGCGTTCTTGGCCGACAGGCCGATGATGGTGATCAGGCCGACCTTGAAGAAGACGTCGTTTTCCAGCCCGCGAAAGGTCGCCCCCAGCACCACGCCCAGCACGCCCAGCGGCACCACCAGGATCACGGCGAAAGGGATGGACCAGCTTTCGTACAGCGCCGCCAGGCACAGGAAAACGGCCAGCAGCGAGAAGCCGAACAAGATCAGCGCGGTGGCGCCCGACAGCTTTTCTTCGCGCGACACGCCCGTCCATTCGGTGGCGAAGCCGGCGGGCAGTTGCGCGGCCAGCTTTTCCATCTCGGCGATGGCCGCGCCGGTGCTCACGCCCTTGGCCGGTTCACCGGCAATGCGCATCGTCGGGTAGCCGTTGTAGCGCACCGCCTGCATCGCGCCCACCACCCATTCGGTGCTGACGAAAGCCGACAGCGGCACCGGCTGCCCGGCGCTGTTCAGCGCGTTCAAACGCAGCAGGTCTTCGGGCTGCATGCGGGTGGGTGCGTCGGCCTGCACCACCACGCGCTGCAGGCGGCCGGCGTTGGGGAAGTCGTTGACGTAGCTGCTGCCCAGGGCCGTGCTCAACGCGCCGTTGATGGCCGCGAAGCTGACGCCCAGCGCGTTGGCCTTGGCGCGGTCGATGTTCAGCTGCAACTGCGCCGCGTCTTCCAGGCCGTCGGGCCGCACGGCGGTCAGCAGCGGGCTCTTGCCGGCCAGGCCCAGCAACTGATTGCGCGCGGCCAGCAGGGCCGGGCGGCCGGCGCCGCTGCGGTCTTGCAGGCGCAGCGCGAAGCCGTTGGAACGCCCCAGTTCGCGGATGGCCGGCGGGCTGAGCGGGAAGATGAAAGCGTCGCGGATCTGGGCCAGTGCGCCGGCCGCGCGAGCCACCAGCGCCTGCGCAGATTGCGTGTCGCCCTTGCGCTCGTCCCAGTCCTTCAGCGTGATGAAACCCAAAGCCGCGTTCTGCCCGGTGCCCGAAAAGTTGAAGCCCAGCACGGTGACCATGCTCTGCACCTCGGGCTGCTTCAGCATGTAGCCCTCGACCTGCTGCATCACGGCCCGCGTGCGCGACTGCGCCGCGCCCGGCGGCAGCAGCACGTTGACCAGGATGTTGCCCTGGTCCTCGTTGGGCACGAAGGAAGTCGGCAGCCGGTTGAACATCAGCACCACCGCTGCGACGATGGCCCCGTAGATCACCAGGTAGCGACCGGCCCGCCGCAGCAGCCGCGCCACCAGGCCTTCGTAGCCCTTGGCGGTGCGGCTGAAGCCACGGTTGAACCAGCCGAAGAAGCCGCGCTTGGCGTGGTGGTGGCCGGCCTCCACCGGCTTCAGCAAAGTGGCGCACAAGGCCGGTGTCAACGACAGCGCCAGGAAGGCCGAGAAGGCGATCGCGCTGACCATCACGGCCGCGAACTGTCGGTAGATGTTGCCCACCGCGCCGCTGAAGAAGGCCAGCGGGATGAAGACCGAGATCAGCACCACCGTGACGCCGATGATGGCGCTGCTGATCTGCCCCATCGCCTTGCGCGTGGCCTGCAGCGGCGGCAGGCCTTCCTCGCTCATGATGCGTTCGACGTTTTCCACCACCACGATGGCGTCGTCGACCACGATGCCAATGACCAGCACCATGCCGAACATGGTCAGCACGTTGATCGAGAAACCCAGCACGAAGAGCGTGGCGAAGCTGCCCAGCAGGGCCACCGGCACCACCAGCGTGGGGATCACCGTGTAGCGGAAGTTCTGCAGGAACAGGTACATCACCAGGAAGACCAGTGCCACGGCTTCGACCAGGGTTTCGACGACCTGGCGGATGGAGATGTCGACGAAGCGCGAGCTGTCGAACGGGATGGTGGCTTTCACGCCGGCCGGGAAGTAGGGCTGCAGTTCGGCCAGCCGTTTCTTGATGGCCTTGGCCGTGGCCAGCGCATTGCCGGTGGGCGACAACTGCACGCCGATGCCGGTGGACGGTTCACCGTTCAGCCGCGTGCTGAGGCTGTAGCTCTGCGCGCCCAGTTCGATGCGCGCCACGTCTTTCAGCCGCACCGCCGAACCGTCGGCGTTGGCGCGCAGCACGATGTCGCCGAATTGCCGCGTGGCGTTGAGCTGGCCCTTGACGACGACGGTGGCGAAGATGGCCTGTCCCGGCGTGTTCGGCAGGTCGCCGATGGAGCCGGATGAGACCTGGGCGTTCTGCGCCGAGATGGCCGCGGTCACGTCGGCCGCCGACAGCCGGTAACCCACCAGCTTGGCCGGGTCTATCCACACCCGCATCGCCCGTTCGGTGCCGAAGAGCTGGGCCTGGCCGACGCCCGGCACGCGCTGGATTTCCGGCAGCACGTTGCGCGACGCGTAGTCGCCCAGGGCCACCGGATCGAGCCGCCCGCCTTCGCTGGACAGGATGGTGAAGAGCAGGAAGTTGGCGTTCGCGCGGTCCACGCGCACGCCCTGCTGCACCACGGCCTGCGGCAGGCGCGGCGTGGCGCGGCCCAGGCGGTTCTGCACGTCCACCTGGGCCAGCGCGGCGTCGGTGCCGGGTTCGTAGCTCAGCGTGATGCTGCCGCTGCCGTCGGCCTGGGCCACCGATTCGAAATAGATCAGGCCCGGCGAGCCGTTCATCTCGCGTTCGATGACGCCCAGCACGCTGTCTTCCAGCGTCTGCGCCGAGGCGCCCGGGTAGGCGACGTTGACGACGATGGACGGCGGCGCGACGGGCGGGTATTGCGACACCGGCAACTGCACGATGGCCACGCAACCGGCCACCATGATGAACAGCGCGATGACCCACGCGAAGATGGGGCGTTCAATGAAGAAGGGGGCCATGGCCGGGCTTCAGCGGCTGGCGGCCGAGGCGGGCGCGCTGGTCGCTGCGGATGTCGCCACCGGCTTCCACGGCACGGCCTTCACCGGCGTGCTGCCGCGCAGCTTCTGGAAGCCGTCCACCATCACCTGTTCGCCGGCCTGCAGGCCGCCCAGCACCACCCACTGCCCGGCCTGCGCCGCACCCAGTTTCACCGGGCGCGGCATGACCTTGCCGTCGGTGCCGACCACCATCACGCTGTCGCCGCCGTTGCCACGCGACACGGCCTGCTGCGGCAGCAGGATGGCCGTCGGCGCGGTGGCCTGTTCCAGCCGCACGCGGACGAACAGCCCGGGCAGCAGCGCGCCCTGGGGGTTGGGCACTTCGGCGCGCAGCGTGATCTGGTCGGAGCTGGCGTCCACCGTCAGGTCGGAAAACAGCAGCTTGCCGCGCAGCGGGTAGACGCTGCCGTCTTCCATCACCACGCTGACGGCGGCCTGCTCGCGGCTGCCTTGCAGGGCGCCCGAAGCGATGGCCGCGCGCAGGCGCAGCACCTCGGCCGCCGACTGCGTGAAGTTGACGTAGAGCGGGTCGATCTGCTGCACCACCGCCAGCTGCGTGGCTTCACCCTGGCCGACCAGCGCGCCTTCGGTGACCAGCGCACGGCCGATGCGCCCGCTGATGGGCGCGCTGACGGCCGCGTAGCCCACGTTGAGGTTGGCGGTCTGCACGGCGGCCTTGGCCACGGCCACGTCGGCCTCGGCGGTCTTCTGCGCGGCCACGGCGGCGACGTAGTCCTGCTGGCTGATCGCATTGGCCGCCAGCAGCGGCTTGTAGCGTTCGGCCTGGGCCTGGGCCTGGGTGAGATTGGCCTCGGCGCGGGCCTGCGTGGCCTGCGCACTGGCCAGCGTGGCGCGGTAGGGCGCATCGTCGATGGCGAACAGCGGCTGCCCGGCCTTGACTTCACTGCCTTCGCGGAACAGGCGCTTCTGCAGGATGCCGGCCACCCGCGCCCGCACCTGCGCCACGCGTGACGCTTCGGTGCGGCCGGGCAGTTCACTGACCAGGCCCAGCGCACCCGGTGTGACCGTGACCACGCCCACTTCAGCGGGTGGCGGGACCGATGCGGCAGGCGGCGGGACGGCCGGTCCGCAGGCCGTCAGCCACAAGGGCAAAGCGGCCAGCAGGGCGCGTGCGCAGCGGCCGCGGGCGGTGGGCCGGGCCGCCATCAACCGGCCTGCAGCCGGCTGGCTGCGGCATCTATCGACGCCTTCAGCCCGGCGTAGCTGTCGTGCACCGCGAACTGCGGGAACTGCGCCACGATGCCCGCTGGCGGGTGGATGAAGAAGCCCGCGTCGGCGGCACCCAGCATGCCGGTGTCGTTGTAGGAATCACCGGCCGCGATGACTTTGAAGTTCAGGCTCTTGAAGGCGTTCACCGCGTGGAACTTGGGATTGGGCTGGCGCAGTTTGTAGGCCGCCACATAACCCTCGGCGTCGGTTTCCAGGCGGTGGCACAAGAGCGTGGGGCGACCCAGTTGCTGCATCAGCGGGTCGGCGAATTCGTAGAAGGTGTCGGACAGGATCACGACCTGGTAGCGCCTGCGCAGGTCGTCCAGAAAGTCCTTCGCGCCGTCCATCGGGGCCATGCCACCGATGACCGCCTGGATGTCGGCCAGCTTCAAGCCGTGTTCGCGCAGCAGGGCCAGGCGGAACTGCATCAGCTTGTCGTAGTCGGGTTCGTCGCGCGTGGTGCGCGAGAAAGCGGCGATGCCCGTGCGCTGCGCGAAGGCGATCCAGATTTCGGGAACGAGGACCCCTTCGAGGTCGAGGCAGACGATGTGCATGGGGGCTCCGGCGGCAGGGCCCGCATCGTAATCGGCCTGTTCGGCTCTTGCAGCCGTGGCGCCACCTGGCGCTGGTCTTTCAGGCGGCGACCAATTCGACAGCCTGGCCGCTGAGTACCGCGTTGCCCGACAAGGGGTCGCGTGCCGTGATGTCCAGCAAGACGTTGAGGTTCGCGCCGGGGCGCTCGGCGGCCACAGCCAATTGCGCGCCGGGCAGGTCGTGGCCCCAGCCGTGGGGCAGGCTGACCACGCCGGGCATCAGCGCGGCGCTGACTTCCACCGTCACCGTCAGGCTGCCGTGCGCGCTGCGCAGCAGGGCGCTGGCGCCGTCCACCACACCGCAGCGCGCGGCGTCGGCCGGGTTCACCAGCAGCGTGCCGCGAAACGGGCCCTTGGCCAGCAGCGGCAGGTTGTGCATCCAGCTGTTGTTGCTGCGCACGTCACGCCGGCCGATGACGACCAGGCCCGGCGCGATTGCAGTGGTGGACGCAGCCGCAGCCGCAGCCGCAGCCCCGTCCAGTTCGGCCGCTGCGCGGGGCAGGTCGGCCAGCAGTGGCGGCGGCGCCAATTCGATCTTGCCGCTGTGCGTGCGCAGCGCTTCGGGGATGCGCGGCTGCAGCGGGCCCAGGTCGATGCCACCCGGCAGGTTCTCGATGCGCGCCAGGCTCAGGCCGTCGGGCCGCCGGCCGAAGCCGTCGCCGTAGGGCCCGCTGCGCAGGCCCAGGTCCAGCAGGCGCTCGGGGCCGGTGCGGCCGGCCAGCGCTTGCAGGATGGCCGGCGCGTTGTCGCCCACGTTCTTGCGCAGTTCGGCTTCCAGCAGTTCGTCGTCCAGGGCCTGCACGTCGGCCTGCATGTCCGCACCCACGCCACGGCCCATCGCGATGCCCGCGATGCGCAGCAGCGTCTGCCATTCCGCCGGGTGGCCGGCCGGTGGCGCGAACACCGCGCCGCTGTAGCGCGCGTGGTTGCGGAAGCTCAGCTGCGGGAAGGCCACGTCGTAATGCGTGTCCTGCAGCGGGCTCCAGCCGGGCAGCACCACGTCGGCGTGGCGGGTGGTTTCGTTCAGGTAGATGTCCAGGCTGACCATGAAGTCCAGGCTGTCGAGTGCACGCGCCAGGCGGGGCCCGCCCGGTGCCGACAGCACCGGGTTGCTGGCCACGGTGATCAGCGCGCGCACCTGGCCGGCGCCCGGTGTTTCGATCTCTTCGGCCAGGCAGGTGATGGGCAATTCGCCAAAGACTTCGGGCGCGCCGCTGACCCGGCTGGCGTGGCGGCCTACCGTGATGCCGCGCCCGCTGCCCGGCGGGCCGTAGGTGTTCTGCGCAAAGGCCGGGGCCTTGGGGAACATCGCACCGCCGGGCTCGTCGAGCTTACCAGTCAGCACGTTCAGCACGTCCACCAGCCACGAGCACAGCGTGCCGTAGCTCTGCGTGCAGGTGCCGATGCGGGCGTAGACGCAGCCGCGCTCGGCCTGCGCCAGGTCGCGCGCCAGTTGGCGGATGGTGGCGGCCGCGATGCCGCAGCGCTCGGCCACGCGATCGGGCGCAAAGCCCTGCACGGCGGCACGAACGTCATCCACGCCGTTCAGGTGTTCGGCCAACCGGCCCAGCCGGGTCAGGTTTTCTTCAAAAAGGGTGTGCACCATCGCCGCGAGCAAGAACACATCCGCGCCGGGGCGGATGAAGTGGTGCGCGTCGGCCACGGCGGCCGTTTCGGTGCGGCGCGGGTCGATGACGACCAGCTTGCCGCCGCGTTCGCGCAGTGCCTTGGCCTTGCCACGGAAGTCGGGCACCGTCCACAGGCTGCCGTTGCTGGCCATGGGGTTGGCGCCGATGACCAGCAGGTACTGGCTGCGTGTGATGTCGGGCACCGGGATGCTCAACCAGTGGCCGAAGAGCCAGCCGCTGCTGAGCTGCTTGGGCATCTGGTCCAGCGTGCTGGCCGACACCACGTTCTTCGTGCCGATTGCCTTGGCCAGGCGCGCGAAGTAGAGCAGCAGGCCGAATTTGTGCGCCGACGGGTTGCCCACGCTGATGGCCACGGCATCACGCCCGTGGGCCTGCATCAGCGGCGGCAAGCGGCCTTCGATCTCGGCAAAGGCCTCGTCCCAGGTGGCGGGTTGCAGCACGCCGTCACGGCGGACCAGCGGGGTGCGCAGGCGGTCGGGGTCTTCGTGCAGGTCTTTCAGCGCCACGCCCTTGGGGCAGATGTAGCCACGGCTGAACACATCGCTGTCGGCGCCGCGGATGTGGGTGACCTTGTCGCCCACGGTGCGCACGTCCAGGCCGCAGCAGGCCTCGCAAAGCGGGCAGATGCGGTAGGTGCTGGTTTCGGTTTCGGTGTTGGACATGGGGCTCCCGTGAAGGTCGAGGCACGGCGTCAGGCCAGGTGCCATGCGGGGTTATCGCCGCAGTTTCGATGATGGCCTGTCACCCGCGCGACGGGCGAGCCGCCCAAGAAAAAGGGCCGCTTGCGCGGCCCTCGGAGCGGTGCGGGTCAGCCCGGGTGTCAGCGGTTGTCCACCAGCACCTTGGTCGAACCGATCTGTGCGCCCGTGCCGTCCTGGAACTGCACCAGGCCCATGTAGCGCTGGCCCGGCGTGACGTTCCAGCTCAGCGCCACCGACGAGGAACCGCCGGTGTAGACCGTGGACGGCCCGCGTGCCACCAGGCTTTGCGTGCCGCTGGCCGGCCCGACGATCCAGGCGTTCAGCTTGTAGGTCGCACCGGTTGTCGGGGTGGCGTAGCCGGTCACGCGTGCCGAGTAGGTGGCCGCCGCCGGGCTGGTCAGCGTGACCACTTCGTCGGAACTGCCGCCGGCGCTGGTGCCCACGTTGGTGCCGGTGCAGTTGGCCGAACTGAAGACCTCCAGGTCGAGGTCGGTGGTGGCGCCCAGGGTATCGACCTGGAACAGTTGGAAGCGCGCGAAGGACACGCCGGCCGGCACGGTGAAGTTGTAGCACTGGGTCGCAGGCGCCGTCACCGTGTTGGCGTTGACGATGGCCGGCACCAGGCCGATGGTCGTGATGCCCATGGCGCCGGTGTAGCTGGACTCGACCGAGATCAGCTTCGACCCCTTGCCCGTGGCGCGCACGTCGGTGGCCTGCTCGGGCGCAGCGAAGGACAGGGCCTGCGCGTTCAGCGCGCTGGTCGTGGTCACCACGCCGTCGCTCCAGGCCAGGCTGCCGAAGGCCCAGGCGCCCAGCGTGGCGCTGGTGCGCGTCAGCTTGGCGTCGAAGCTGGCGCTGGCGCCAGGGGCCAGCGTCAGGCTGGCCGGCGTCACCGCCACGTCCCAGCCGGCCAGGGCCGCCGTCGGCACGAAGGTGCGCGTGGCCGCGCTGACGTTGGTGACCTTGCGGGTCAGCGTGCGCGTGACCACCACGCCGGCCGCTTGCAACGACGGCAGGTTCAGGTTCCAGGGCTTGATGTTGCCCAGCGTGGCGCAGCTGCCGATGCCGGCCGGCGGGTTCAGGCCCTGGCCGCACATGAAGCGGCCGTAGTCGGCGATCTCGGTGTTGTAGACCAGGGCCGGGATGGCCGCGGGGTTGGGCGCCAGGTGGCCGGAACCGGTGTTCCAGCGGTTGGTGTCGGTGGCACCGGTGGACAGCTTCACGGCCGTCGTTGACGTCATCAAGGCCGACTTGATGGCCGCCGGCGACCACGTCGGGTACAGCTGGCGCAACACGGCGGCCGCGCCGGCGATGTGCGGCGTGGCCATCGAGGTGCCCGACAGCGTGGAGGTTGCAGCCGGCGGCGTGTAGGTACCGGCGATCAGCGACGCGCGCTGGGCGGCCGTCAAGGTGGCGCGGTAGCCCGCCACGATGGAAGAACCCGGGGCTGTCAGGTCGGGCTTCATCACGTTCAGGTTGGCCAGGCCGGGGCCGCGCGACGAGAAGCTGGAAATCACCGGAGCGATGACGCCCGGGCGGTTGTAGCTCATGCCGATGGTGCCGGTGGCGCCCGGGGTGGCGGCGTAGGCCTGCACGCCGGCGCGCAGGGTGCTGGCCAGCTGCACGGTGGGGATGGTGTGGGCGTCGGCCACCAGCGCGGCGGTGTCCGGGTTCAGCAGCACCATGCCGATGCCGCCGGCGCGCTTGACCTCGGCGCTGGCGATCAGGCGGTTGGCCGCGCTGTTGGTGGTCTGGCGGTCGCAGACCACGATCTTGCCGGCGGCCAGCGTGCTGTCCAGGCTGTTGGCCAGGCAGGTGTTGGCGCTGGCCACCGTCTGGCCGGCGGCCGGGATGGTGCTGGACAGCAGCAGGCTGCCGGTGGTGGGGCCGAAGAAGTTCAGCGAAAAGCCGCTGTAGACCGTGCCGTTGCCGGCGGTCAGGTCACCGCCGCCCGCTGCGCGGTCGACCGTGCCCGAAGCGGCCGTCATCAACCACGGCCCGATGTGGGCCACGGTGTTGGCGGCGGGGCCGCTGTTGCCCGCTGCCGCCACGACAAAGACGCCGGCGGCGGTGGCGTTCAGGTAGGCGGTCTCGACCGGGTCGCCGTAGTTGTTCAGCGTGCCGCTGACCGAGAAGTTGATGACGTCCGCGCCATCGGCCACGGCGTCGTCGATGGCGGCCAGGGTGTCTGCGGTGTAGCAGCCGGTCTGCGCCGTGACGGTGGCTTCCCAGCAGACTTTGTAGATGGCCAGGCGGGCGCGCGGGGCCACGCCCGACATCACTGCCGTGGTGACGCCGCTGGCGTTGACGATCTCGACGCCGCTGTTGCCCGACGAGGTGGACGCGGTGTGCGTGCCGTGGCCGCCACCGTCACGCGGCGACAGGAATTCCGCCGCCGTGGGCACAGCACCCGAGGCCAGGAAGTCGGCTGAATAAACGCGCGCCCCCAGCACCTTGTTGTTGCACATGGCGGCGGTCATGCCTTCACCCAGCTGGCAGGTGCCGGCCCATTTGGCGGGTGCCGGGCCATAAACCAGGGTGCCGGATCCGGTGTAGGCCACTGGCTTGCCGGCAGCGTTGACCTTGTCACCGAAGCTGGGGTTCTCGGGCCAGAAGCCCGAGTCGATGTGGGCGACGATGACGTCTTCGCCCTTCGCGTTGCGCGACAGCGCGTCGAGTTGCGACCAGACACCGCCAGGGGCCGATTCGCCCAGCATGTCGGGCGTGCGCGTGGTGTCGAGGTGGCGGATTTCCGATTCGGTCACCGACTTGACGTTGGCGTCGGTCATCAGCTGCGCGGCCTGGGCCGGCGTCATCACGGCGGCGAAACCGTTGAAGGTGGTGTTGTAGGTGTGCAGCACGCTGAGCGTGCCCATGCGGCCCAGCACGGCCTGGCGCTGGCTGTTCAGGTGGCTGACGTAGGCCTTGACGGCCGGCGCCTTGCTGTTGAGGCGGGCGCCCAGGGCCGGCTTGGTGGCGGCCAGGCCGCGCACGGTGCCGGCGTAGGTGGCCACCGGTGCACCGGCGAGTTCAACGATGTAGACGCGGGCGGCCTTGGCCGGGCGCACGTCGATGATGGGGTCGGTCTTGCTGGTCTGGGCGACCTGGGCTTGTACGGTGCAGGCGGCGACGAGCGTGGCCACCGCAAATCCGATGCGGGACAGTTTCATGGCGTGTTCCTAATGTTCGGTGGGTTCAGCAGGCGTTGCGGCGCGTGCTCGTGCGGGCGGGCAGGCGCGAGCCCAGACCCAGGCCGATCAAGCCCAGCGCCAGCATCAGGCTGGTCGCCGCTTCGGGCACCGGCGCGGCCGAGACCTGGATGTCGTCGATGGCGAACTGCCCGTTGTTCAGCGTGGGCTGCGCGCAGGCGCTGACCCCGTCCCACGAGCAGCCCTTGAAGACGACCGATTTCAGGTTGGTGAAGGACGCGAATTCAGGCGCTGCACTGTGCAGGCTGAAGGCGTAGTGGCCGGTCAGGCTGGGCGCGAAAGTCCAGGCCGCCGACACCAGCGAGTTGTCGAGCTTGGTGCCGACGGCGACGATCACCGTGGTCTGCGACGAAGCCGGGTCCAGCGGCACAAAGGCCGACGTGAAGCCCTCGAGGTTGAAGCCGCCGGCGTCGGTGCGGGCCAGGCCCAGCGAACCATCGTTGGAATTGAAATAGAACTGCGTGGCATTGCCGGTGGGTGACACACCGCCCAGGGCCGCCGCCGTGTCGATGAGGGCGAAGTCGGCCAGCGTGGTGAAGGTGTAGTCACCCTGGGTGAAGGTGTCGGCCGGCAGGTACAGGCCGGTCAGCGCGGCGGGTTCGAAATCGATCACCGTGGCGGCCTGCGCCAGCGGTGCCGCGAAGGCACAAGCCAAGGCGCTGGCGGTGGTGGCGCTGCGTAGCAAACGCCCGAAGTTCTGGGACATGGAAACTCCTGTTTCGAATGAAGCAGGGTCCTGGGGTACAGGACCCTGTTGAGGGGCTCTTGCGGCTGCTCCGCCGGTTGGGCTGGAGCCATCCAACGGTAGGGGACAAGCCGCCCCCGACGCACCCCGCATTTGCGGGGATCGCTGCCAGGTAAAGCAAGGCTGCGCGCGGCAAAACGGCCTGCCCCAGCAGCGAGAATGCGCGCCCCGCGTTGCCCCTTCCCGCCGCCATGAGCACACCCGATTTCATCGAGGTCTACGACGACGCGCTCGACGCCGCCACCTGCCGCGACTGGATCGCCCGTTTCGAGGCGGGCGGCCTGGCCGCGCGGGGTGCGACTGGCGGTGGTGTGGACGTCAAGCTGAAGGACAGCTGGGACATCCGCCTGGACGACCACCCGGCCTGGGCCGACGCCCGCCAGCGCCTGAATGCGGCGGCCTTGTCGGGCCTGCGCCGCTACGTGCGCCGTTACCCGCACGCCGTGCTGGCCCCGCTGCAACTGAAGATGCCCGACCCGGCCAGCGGCCAGCTGGTGCTGGTCGACGCCGAGCGCCTGCAGGCGCTGAACGACGCCACGCTGGACCAGCTGCTGAACAAGGTGCTGCGCCCCGGCGCCATCAACCTGCAGAAGTACCTGGCCGACCAGGGCGGCTACCCCTACTGGCACAGCGAGCAATACCCGCGTCAGGACGGCGGCGAGGCGCTGCACCGCGTGCTGCTGTGGTCGGTCTACCTGAACGATGGCTTTGAAGCCGGCGAGACCGAATTCCTGTATCAGCAGCGCCTGATCCGGCCGCGCACCGGCAGCCTGCTGATCGCCCCGGCAGGCTTCACCCACACCCACCGGGGCAACCGTGCGCGCGGCGGCGACAAATACATCGCCACCAGCTGGTCGCTGTTCCAGCGCGCCGAAACGCTGTACGGCGCGCCGCCACGCTGAAGCCGCCGGGGCTTGACCGCCATCAAGCGGCTGGGGCCCTTCCGCGCGCACACTGTTCGCTTCGCGCCTTGCTGGCGCACTTCGCGGACCTGGACACCATGCCCCCACCCACTGCGGCAGCGCTGCCAGAGCGCCTGGCCGGGTTCTGGGCGGCCAGCCGCCGCTACCGCTGGCCGGCCCTCGGCGTGCTGGCACTGGCCGCGCTGGCGGCGGGTTTCGGGCCGCGCATCCTGCACGGCCGCGAGGTGGCGCTGGTGACGGTGGTGCAGCGTGATTTCGTGCAGAGCGTGGTGGCCAGCGGCCGCGTCGAGGCACCCCACCGCGTCACCATCGGCACGCAGATCGTCGGCACCGCCCGGCGCGTGCCGGTGGCCGAAGGGCAGGCGGTGCAGGCGGGCCAGGTGCTGATCGAGCTGGAGAACGCCGAGTTGCGCGCCGCCGTGGCCCAGGCCGATGTGGCCGTGCACCAGGCCGAGGCCCGCTTGCGCCAGCTGCGCGAGGTGCAGGCGCCGGTGGCTGACGCGGCGTTGGGCCAGGCGCAGGTGACGCTGGAGGCCGCGCGCAAGCAGTGGCGGCGCAGCAGCGATCTCTACAGCCAGGGCTTCGTCGGTCAGGCCGCGCTGGACGACGCGAAAAAGGCCGTGGACCTGGCCCAGGCCCAGTTGCGCGTGGCGCTGTCGCAGTACCAGAGTGCGCAGCCGCGCGGCAGCGACGTGGCCATCGCGATGGCCGTGCTGGAACAGGCCCGGGCCAGCGCCGACCTGGCCGCCTCGCGGCTGGCCTACGCCACCATCAAGGCGGCCGTGCCCGGCACGCTGATCGCCCGCGATGTCGAGCCCGGCGATGTGGTGCAGCCCGGCAAGGCGCTGATGGTGCTGTCGCCCGCCGGCCCCAGCGAACTGGTCGTGCAGATCGACGAGAAGAACCTGCACCTGCTCAGCCTGGGTCTGACCGCGCAGGCCTCGGCGGATGCCTATGCCGACCAGCGCTTTGCCGCCCAGGTGGCCTACATCAACCCGGGGGTGGACGCGCAGCGCGGCTCCGTGGAAGTCAAGCTGCGCATCGTGCAGGCACCGGACTTCCTGAAGCAGGACATGACGGTTTCGGTCGACATCGCGGTGGCGCGGCGCACGGCGGCCGTGCTGGTGCCGCTGGACGCGGTGCACGACGTGGGCAGCGCCCAGCCCTGGGTGTTGAAGCGGTTGCACGGGCGCGCCGTGCGCCAGGCTGTGACGCTGGGCCTGCGCAGCGGCGGCGTGGCCGAGGTGCTGGAGGGCCTGCGCGCCGGCGACAGCGTGGTGCCGCTGGCGGCGGCCGAGGTGCGCGAAGGCTCGCGGGTGCGGCCGGCGCGCGCGGCATCGGCATCGGGCTCCCCATCCGCGGCTTCAGCGCCGCCCGCGCCTTGAACGGCCCTGGT
Organism: Betaproteobacteria bacterium; assembly: GCA_031424355.1. Taxonomy (GTDB): domain Bacteria; phylum Pseudomonadota; class Gammaproteobacteria; order Burkholderiales; family Burkholderiaceae_C; genus Rubrivivax. The sequence continues at coordinate 3,331 of JANPHI010000111.1, read as the reverse complement.
CCGACACCCCGCGCCCCACCGTGCTGACCTGGCTGCCCTTCGAGTGGATCGTCGCCCTGCGCTTCCTGCGTGAAGGGCGCCTGCAGACCCTGTTCATCAGCGGCGGCGTGGCCATCGGCGTGGCGGTCATCGTCTTCATGTCGGCCCTGCTCAGCGGGCTGCAAGGCAACCTGGTGCGGCGGGTCTTGTCGGCGCAGGCCCACATCCAGCTGTTGCCACCCAAGGAGGTGGCGCGTGCCCTCGGCCCGCCACCCGACATGGCCGCGGGCACGGTCGAAGGCGCCATCGTGCAGGCGCCCTTGCAGCGCACCAAGTCCATCGACCAGTGGCAGGCGCTGGTGGCACAGATCCGCGCCATGCCCGATGTGCGGGTCGTGGCACCCACCGCAGCCGGCTCGGCGTTGGCCGTGCGCGGTGACGCCAGCCGGGCCTTGTCCTTGACCGGCATCGAGCCCGAGCTGTATTTCCGCATCGTCGACCTGCCCGACAAGCTGGTGCGGGGCAGCGCCCGCCTGGGCAACACCGACATCTTCATTGGCACGGAACTGGCAGCGGACCTGGGCCTGACCGTGGGCGACAAGTTGCGCCTGTCGGCCACCAGCGGCGTGAGCGGGGCGAGCGGCAGCAACAGCGTCAACAGCATCAGCGGCACCACCTTGATCGTCACCGGCATCCTGGACCTGGGCAACAAGGGCGCCAACCAGCGCGCGGCCTACGTCAGCCTGCGCACCGCGCAAAGCCTGCTCGGTCTGGCTGGCGGCGTGTCCGGTATCGACGTGACGGTGCACGACGTCTACGCCGCCGAAGTCGTCGCCCAGCGCATCACCCGCTTGACCGGCGTGCAGGCCGACAGCTGGATCGCCACCAACGCCCAGTTCTTCTCGGCCGTTCAGGCGCAGAAGACCTCGAACACCACCATCCGCCTGTTCGTAGCGCTGTCGGTGGCTTTCGGCATCGCCAGCGTGCTGGTGGTGTCGGTGGTGCAGAAGTCGCGCGAGATCGGCATCCTGCGCGCGATGGGCATCACGCGCGGCCAGGTCATGCGGGTCTTCCTGCTGCAAGGCGGCTTGCTGGGGCTGGCCGGTTCACTGGGCGGCTGCGCGATGGGGGCGGGTGCCCTGCTGCTGTGGCAGCGCTACGCCATCAACCCCGACGGCACGCCGCTGTTCGCGCTGAGCATCGAACCGCTGATGCTGGCCACGGCCCTGCTGCTGGCCACGCTGACCGGTCTGCTGGCGGCGCTGGCCCCCGCGCTGCGCGCGGCACGGCTGGACCCTGCGGTGGCCATCCGTGGTTGATGCAGCGCCCGCCACCGTCGTCAGCCTGCGCGGCGTGCGCAAGGTCTTCAACCTGGGCCTGCCCAGCGAAACCGAGATCCTGCACGGCATCGACCTGAGCCTGGAACGCGGCGCTTTCTGCGCGGTGATGGGGCCTTCGGGTTCGGGCAAGAGCACGCTGCTGAACATCGTGGGCCTGCTGGACCGGCCCAGCAGCGGCAGCCTGGCCATTTGCGGCGAGGAAACCACCCAACTCGACGACGCGGCCCTGACGCGGCTGCGCGGCCACAACATCGGCTTCGTCTTCCAGTACCACCACCTGTTGACGGCTTTCACCGCGCGCGAAAACGTGATGATGCCGCTGCTGGGCGCGGCGGGCTTTCCCAACACCGCGATGGCGCAGCATGCCGACGAGCTGCTCGATGCGGTGGGCCTGGCGCCTTTCCGCCACCAGCTGGCGGGCCGCTTGAGCGGCGGCCAGCAGCAGCGCGTGGCGGTGGCCCGCGCCCTGGCCATGAACCCGGCGGTGCTGCTGGCCGACGAGCCCACCGGCAACCTGGACAGCCAGAGCGCCGACGCCGTCTTCGCGCTGCTGCGCCGCTTCAACCGCGAGCGCGGCACCACGGTGCTCTTCGTCACCCACAACCCGGCACTGGCCGAGCGCTGCGACCGCACGCTGCAAGTGGTGGACGGCCGCGTCGTCGATTGAAGCGGTCCGATACTGCGGGTCCGACAGCCCCCGACGCGAGACCCGCCATGCCCGAATTCGAGACCCTGCTGTGCACCCAGGCCGACCACGTGTACACCATCACGCTGAACCGGCCCGACAAGCTCAACGCCTTCAACCGCACCATGATGGACGAGCTGATCCGTGCCTTCGACCACGCCGACGCCGATGACGACGTGCGCGCCGTCATCGTGACTGGCGCCGGCCGCGCCTTCTGCGCTGGCGCCGACCTGTCGCAGGGCGCCAAGACCTTCGACTACGCGGCGCGCGGCGACCGGCCTGGTGTCGATGCGGCCACGCAAGGCGGCGCGGTGGACTGGGCCGACGAATCGGTGCGCGACGGCGGGGGCCGCGTCACGCTGCGCATCTTCAACAGCCTGAAGCCGGTGATCGCGGCCATCAACGGGCCGGCAGTGGGCATTGGCGCGACCATGCTGCTGCCGATGGACATCCGCCTGGCCAGCGACACGGCCCGCGTGGGCTTCGTCTTCAACCGCCGCGGCATCACGCCCGAGGCCTGCTCCAGCTTCTTCCTGCCGCGCATCGTGGGCATCAGCCGGGCGCTGGAATGGACCTACTCGGGCCGCGTCTTCGACGCCGCCGAAGCGCTGGCCGGCGGCCTGGTGCGCCAGGTGCTGCCGGCCGACCAGTTGCTGGCCGCTGCACAGGCCATCGCGCGTGAAATCGTGGAGAACGCCGCGCCGGTGTCCATCGCGCTGACGCGGCAGATGATGTGGCGCATGCTGGGCGCCCAGCACCCGATGGACGCCCACCGCGTCGACAGCCGCGCCATCTTTGCGCGTGGCGCTTCGCCCGACGCGAAAGAGGGCGTGATGGCTTTCCTGGAAAAGCGGCCGGCGCAGTTCACCGGCCGGGTGTCGGCCGACATGCCGCCGTGGTTCCCGTGGTGGGACGAACCGGGTTACGAGTGACAGCCTGACTGCGGCGCCCAGCGGCCGGGCTGCTGTACGCGGCAGCACGCGCAGCAGCACGCGCGGCCGCCGTACCGCCCTCAGCCGGTCTGCACCTCGAAGCGCAGCGCCACGCCGTTGTTGCAGTAGCGCTGGCCGGTGGGCCGCGGGCCGTCGTTGAAGACATGGCCCTGGTGGCCGCCGCAGCGGGCGCAGTGGTATTCGGTGCGCGGCAGGATCAGCTTGTAGTCGGTGCGGGTTTCGATGGCGGCTGGCAGCGGCTGGAAGAAGCTGGGCCAGCCGGTGCCGCTGTCGAACTTGGCGCTGGACGCAAACAATGCCAGCCCGCAGCCGGCGCAGGCGTACTGCCCGGCGCGCTTCTCGTCGTTCAGCGCGCTGCTCCACGGCCGTTCGGT
>JANPHI010000110.1:0-16680 GCA_031424355.1 Betaproteobacteria bacterium | reverse complement strand
ACCACCTTGCGCACCGGCAGGCCCAGGATGTCTTCGTACAGCGGCTCGTAGGGCAGGCGCTCGAATTCCCGCTCCATCGTTTCCTTGCGCACCAGGTGCACCAGCAAATGCACCTTCATCTTGCGGCGCACCGCCGTCTCGCCAAAGATGGCCTTGATGTCCAAGAGGCCGATGCCGCGCACTTCCAGCAGGTTCTGCAGCAGCTCCGGGCAGCGGCCTTCCAGCAGCGTCTGCGAGGTGCGGTAGATGTCCACCGCGTCGTCGGCCACCAGCCCATGGCCGCGGCTGATCAACTCCAGCCCGAGTTCGCTCTTGCCCAGGCCCGACTCGCCCGTCAACAGCACGCCCAGGCCCAGGATGTCCATGAACACGCCGTGCCGCGTGACGCGTTCGGCGAAATGCTGGCCGAGGTAGCCGCGCACCACGTCGATGACGTGGCCGGCCGATTCGCCGGTGACGAAGAGCGGGATCTCGGCGCGGTCGCACATCGCCACCAGGCGGTCGGGCGGCACCACGCCGTCGGCGACGATGAGCACCGGCGGCTCCAGCGTCACGATGCGCGAGATGCGGCGTTCCTGGTCGTCGGCCGACGAGGTGGTCAGGTATTCCACCTCGCGCAGGCCGACGATCTGCACGCGGTAGGGGTGGATGTAGTTCAGGTAGCCGACCAGGTCGGCTGCACTGCGCGCGTCGCGCACGGCGGCATCGGCAAAGCGGCGTTCAGGGTGGGCGTGGCCGGCAATCCACTCCCAGTGCATCGCCTCGCGGTGGGCTTCGAACAGCGCCTCGGCGCTGATGCTGGTCGGCTTCAATCAGGCAACCGACTTCAGCGGTTCCCAGTCGGCAATCAGCTTGTGGACGGTCGCTGCATCGGGCTCGGTCTTCAGGCGCTCACGCAGTTCGCGGTCGGACAGCATCTCGGCAATTTCCGACAGGATTTCCAGGTGGCGCTGGGTGGCGGCTTCGGGCACCAGCAGAAAGATCAACAGTTCGACCGGGGCGTCGTCGGGCGCGTCGAACGGTATCGGCTGCAGCACGCGCAACACCGCAGCCAGCGGCTGCTTCAAACCCTTGATGCGGCCGTGTGGGATGGCCACCGCGTGGCCCAGCCCGGTGGAACCCAGGCGCTCGCGGGCGAAGAGGTTGTCGGTGACCGTGCCGCGCGCGATGGCGTGCTGGTTCTCGAACAACAGGCCGGCCTGCTCGAAGACACGCTTCTTGCTGGTCGCATCCACGTTCACCAGCACATTGCTGGCCGGCAAAATCGCGGCGAGACGGTTCATGGGGCCATGTCCTGGCGCCGCAAACTGCTGGGTACGCGGCGACCTTGGGGGTTAACAGAGCGACGCATCATAGTCCGCAGCCCCCGGGAGAACACCAGCCTGAAGGCCCTGAAACGGGTGGATTTCTCGGCTTATGCGGCGCTGCAACAACAGAGCGTCCCGGCCATGAAAAACGGCCCCTGAGGGCCGTCGTGCATGAAGTGCGGGGGCGGGGCCGGGGCCTACACCACCCCCACATCCAGCCGCTTGGGCGATTCGTGGTGGTGGTTCTGCAACCTGTCCTTGTGGCGCACGACCTGGCGGTCGAGCTTGTCCATCAGCTGGTCGATGGCCGCGTACATGTCCTCGGCGGCGTTCTCGATGAAGATGTCGCGGCCCTTGACGTGCAGCGTCACCTCGGCTTTTTGCCGTCGTTCCTTCTCCTTCAGCTTTTCCACCGTCAGCAACACCGTGACATCAACAACCTGGTCGAAATGCCGGGTCACGCGTTCCAGCTTGGTGAGCACGTACTCACGCAGGGCCGGGGTGACTTCGAGATGATGTCCGCTGATCGTCAAGTTCATCAGAACCTCCTTGGGGGGAAGGGAGTGAAACGCCGACGGCGACGCCGCCGGCAGGGGGGAACCAGAAAGAAACGGGGAGTGGGGAGGGGGTGGGGTACAGCGATGCGGCGAGTGCCGTTGGACCCAGTGTGCACCCGTTGCGCAGGCCTGACAAGCCAACACCTGGGATCGGGGATTGACCGCGTGATGGATGTGGCCGCCTGCCACTTTTTCCACCGTTGACCGGCTTATGCTGGCACGACACCCGCTTGCCCTGAGCCCATGCCCGCCACCCCGCCCCTGCTGATCCGCAACGCCACGCTGCCCGACGGCCGCGTCGGCATCGACCTGCTCGCGCTGGACGGTCGCATCGCCGCCGTGGGCCCGGCGCTGCCGGCGCCGCCCGGCACGACCGAGATCGACGCCGCCGGCTGGCTGCTCAGCCCGCCTTTCGTCGACGCCCATTTCCACATGGACTCGACGCTCAGCTACGGCCTGCCGCGCGTCAACGCCAGCGGCACGCTGCTGGAAGGCATCGCGCTGTGGGGCGAACTGAAACCGCTGCTGACCGAAGAAGCGCTGGTTGAACGCGCGCTGGCCTATTGCGACTGGGCCGTGGCGCGCGGGCTGCTGGCCATCCGCAGCCACGTGGACATCTGCGACGACCGCCTGCTGGCCGTCCGCGCGCTGCTGGCGGTGAAGCGCCAGGTCGCCCCCTACATCGACCTGCAGCTGGTGGCCTTCCCGCAGGACGGCGTGCTGCGCGCGCCCGGTGCACTGGCCAACCTGAAGCGCGCGCTGGACCTGGGCGTGGACGTGGTCGGCGGCATCCCGCACTTCGAACGCACCATGGACGAGGGCGCGCAAAGCGTGAAGCTGCTGTGCGAACTGGCCGCCGAGCGCGGCCTGCGCGTGGACATGCACTGCGACGAGAGCGACGACCCGCTGTCGCGCCACATCGAGACGCTGGCCCTGCACACGCAGCGGCTGGGCCTGCAGGGGCGGGTGACGGGCTCGCACCTGACGTCCATGCACTCGATGGACAACTACTACGTCAGCAAGCTCATCCCCTTGATCGCCGAGGCCGGCGTGCACGCGGTGGCCAACCCGCTGATCAACATCACGCTGCAGGGCCGCCACGACAGCTACCCCAAGCGCCGGGGCATGACGCGGGTGCCGGAACTGCTGGCCGCTGGCGTGAACGTGGGCTTCGGCCAGGACTGCGTGATGGACCCCTGGTACGCGCTGGGTTCGGGCGACATGCTGGAGGTGGCGGCGATGGGTCTGCACGTGGCGCAGATGACCTCGGTGGCCGGGCAGCGGCAGTGCTTCGATGCCGTCACCGTGAACAACGCCCGCGTGCTGGGCCTGGAGGGCTACGGTCTGGACGTGGGCTGCCGCGCCGATTTCGTGCTGCTGCACGCGCGCACGCCGCCCGAAGCGCTGCGCCTGCGTGCCCAGCGCCTGCTGGTGGTGCGTGGCGGGCGCGTGCTGTCGCGCATGGCGCCCGCCACCGCTGAACTGGCCCTGCCCGGGCGGCCGGCGGGCGTGGATTTCACGCGACAGCCCCCGTGACCCACCGCACCGATGCGGCACCGACCCGCTGGCTAGAATCGTTGCGCTTCCTGACGTTATGTAGTCCCTGCGCACAAAGATGAAACTGATCGGTTCACTCACCAGCCCCTACGTGCGCAAAGTCCGCGTTGTGATGGCCGAAAAAAAGCTCGACTTCCAGCTGCTGGTGGAAGACGTGTGGAACAACGACGCCATCCTCAAGAGCAACCCGCTGGGCAAAGTGCCCTGTCTGGTGCTGGACGGCGGCGAGGCGGTCTTTGATTCGCGCGTCATCGTCGAATACCTCGACACCCTGTCGCCGGTGGGCAAGCTGATCCCGCCCAGCGGTCGCGAACGCGTGGAAGTGCGCACCTGGGAAGCGCTGTCCGACGGCCTGCTGGACGCCAGCATTGCCGCGCGCATGGAAGCGCACTGGGCCCACCGCACGGCCGAGCAGCGCTCGCAAGCCTGGATAGACCGCCAGATGAGCCGCGTGATGACGGCCATCACCGCGATGGGCCAGGGCCTGGGCGACAAGCCCTATTGCGCCGGCAACCACTTCACGCTGGCCGATGTGGCGGTGGGTTGCGCGCTCAGCTACCTCGACTTCCGTTACGCCCACATCGACTGGCGCAGCGGCCACCCCAATCTGCACAAGCTGCTCGACAAGCTGTCGGCGCGGCCCAGTTTCATCGAGTCCGCGCCCCCGGCGGCCTGAACCGGCAGGCGGGCACCGATGTTGTACGACGACCTGCACAGCTACCAGCCGAAAGACGGCCACGGCCTGCCGCACGACCCCTTCAACGCCATCGTCGGCCCGCGCCCCATCGGCTGGATCAGCACGAAGAGCCGCGCCGGCCTGGTCAACCTGGCGCCCTACAGTTTCTTCAACGCCTTCAACTACACGCCACCCATCATCGGCTTTGCCAGCATTGGCGCGAAAGACACGCTGCGGCACATCACCGAAACCGGTGAGTTCGTGTGGAACCTAGCGACGCGGCCGCTGGCCGAAGCGATGAATGCCAGTTGCGCGGCCGTGCCCCCCGAGGTCAACGAATTCGAACTGGCCGGCCTGACGGCGCTGCCGTGCAAGCTGGTGAACGTGCCGCGCGTGGGCGAAAGCCCGGTCGCCTTCGAGTGCAAGCTGACCCAGCAGATCCAGCTGCAGGGCGTGGATGGCGTGGCGGTACCGACCTGGCTGACCCTGGGCGAGGTGGTGGCCGTGCACATCGCGCGCGAACTGCTGGTGGACGGCATTTACGACACCGCAGCAGCCCAGCCCATCCTGCGCGGCGGCGGGCCGGCCGACTACTTCGGCATCACGGCCGAAGGCCGCTTCCGGATGTTCAGACCGCGCTGATCGGCCGCATGCTGCGCATCGAGCCGCTGGCCCATCGCGAACGGCCGGTGGCCGAGCGGATACAGGCGGTGATGGCACTGGCCGCAGCCCAGGAAGCGCAACTGCTGGCGGGCGCCGACAGCCTACCGCTGTTGGCCTGTTCCTCGGCCCGTTCGCTGCCCCCATCGCTGCCCTCGTACCTGGCCTTGATCGCCAGGGCCGTTGACGAGATTGCGGCCGACAGCGATTTCTACCTCGGCGCCTTCGAGGGCGACACGCTGGTCGGCGTCTTGAGCGTGGGCCCTGACGACGAAGCGCAGCAGTTGTGCATCACCGTGCTGGCCGTGCAGCCCGCCGCGCAACGGCAGGGCATAGGCCGGCGCTTGGTTCAGGCCGCGCTGGACCGGCTGCCGGGTGCCACGTTCTCGGTGGCGACGACGGCCGGCAACGCACCCGCGTTGGCGCTCTACCGGGCGCTGGGCTTCGTGCCCTACCGGCACGGCGTCATCGGCCTGAACAGCCTGCCGCTGGTCAAGTTGCGGCGCGGCGCTCAGACGGCGGCAAGCCCCGCGTCCGTCGGCTGAAGGCTGTCGCTGCGCAAGGGTTGAAAGCTGTCGCTGCGCGACAGGGGCCAGTACAGGCCGTAAACGCGGTGCGGCCACGGCGCCTGCCCGGCCATCGCGGCCAGCAGTTCGCCCGGCTTCAGAAAGTGCAACTGGTTGGCCAGCAGCTTCACGGCGTGGTCGGACGAGCGCCGCACGATGTGCGAGGCGGTGATCTGGTCGGGGTGCGTCAGGCCGGCGGCCTGCACCAGTTCCTTCAGCGCGTGCAGGGTGTTCTCGTGGAAGCGCCAGACGCGCTCGGTCTTGTCGGGCACCACCAGCGCCTGCTGGCGCTTCGGGTCTTGCGTGGTCACGCCCGTGGGGCAGCCGCCGGTGTGGCAGGTCTGCGCCTGGATGCAGCCCAGCGCGAACATGAAGCCGCGTGCCGAATTGCACCAGTCGGCGCCCAGCGCCATCAGCCTGACGACATCGAAGGCGCTCACCACCTTGCCCGCGCAGCCGATCTTGATGCGCCCGCGCAGGCTCAAGCCGTTCAGCGTGTTGTGCACCAGCAGCAGGCCTTCCTGCAGCGGCGCGCCGACGTGGTCGGTGAATTCCAGCGGCGCCGCGCCAGTGCCGCCCTCGGCGCCGTCGACGACGATGAAGTCGGGCAGCAGGCCGCTTTCCAGCATGGCCTTGCAGATGGCAAACCATTCCCAGGGGTGGCCGATGCACAGCTTGAAGCCGGTGGGTTTGCCACCCGACAGGGTGCGCAGCTTTTCGATGAACTGCAGCATTTCCAGCGGTGTGCTGAAGGCGCCATGGCGCGCCGGGCTGATGCAGGCCTGGCCTTCGGGCACGCCGCGCGCCTGGGCGATTTCGGCCGTCACCTTCGGCCCCGGCAGCACGCCGCCGTGGCCGGGCTTGGCGCCCTGGCTCAGCTTCAGCTCGATCATCTTCACCTGCGGGTCGCACGCATTGGCGGCAAAGCGCTCGGCGTTGAAGCTGCCGTCGTCGTTGCGGCAGCCGAAGTAGCCGCTGCCGATTTCCCAGATCAGGTCGCCACCGTGCACGCGGTGGTGCACGCTGATCGACCCTTCGCCGGTGTCGTGCGCGAAGCCGCCTTTCTTGGCGCCGCCATTCAAGGCCAGGATGGCGTTGGCGCTGAGCGCGCCAAAGCTCATCGCCGAGATGTTGAAGATGCTGGCGCTGTAGGGCTGGGTGCACGACGAACCACCGCCGCCGATGGTGACGCGGAAGTCGTGGCCGTCAACCGCTGCGGGTGCGATGGAATGGTTGATCCATTCGTAGCCGCCGGCCTGCACGTCCAGCTGCGTGCCGAAGGGCCGGTTGTCGGGCTCGCCCTTGGCGCGCTGGTAGACCAGGCTGCGCTGCTGGCGCGAAAAGGGCGCGGCCTCGCTGTCGCTTTCGATGAAGTACTGGCGCATCTCGGGCCGGATGAATTCCAGCAGGAAACGCAGGTGGCCGATGATCGGGTAGTTGCGCAGCACGGCGTGACGCCGCTGGTGGGTGTCGCGCCAGCCCAGCCCGACGAGGAACAGGAAGAGCAGCACGCCCGACCCGGCGGTGCCGAAAACCAGCCAGGCGAAGACGCAGGCCAGCAGGCCCAGCCCGCTCAGCAGCCAGGCGGTGTAGCGCACGGGAAAGTGCTGATCGAGGCGGTGCAGCCATTCGTGCATGAGCAGGTCTCCTGGCGGGGCCGCAGGGCCCCGTCTTGTCGCGCGATGCTAGGGCCCCAACGGTGGGGACCGGGCGCGGCAGAGCGCCGCAAACACCGGCCAGTTCAGGCGCTGAAGAAGCCCAGCAGTGCGGCCGCTGTTTCCTGCGGCAGTTCTTCCGGTATGAAATGCCCCGCCGGCACGGCCACACCCGTCACCGTGGCGCTGCACTGCGCCTGCCACAGGGCCAGCGGGTCGAACAGCGCCTGCACCACGCCGCGTTGGCCCCACAGCAGGTGCACATCGCAGGCGATCTTCTGGCCGGCTGCGCGCGATGCCCGGTCGTGGTCGATGTCGATGCCGGCGCTGGCGCGGTAGTCCTCGCAGGCGGCGTGGATGGCTGCGGGCGTGCAGAAGCAGCGTTCGTAATTGGCCAGCGCTTCAGGCTCGATGTAGGCGGTGCCGCCAGACCCCCAGCCGCCGAGCTTGGCCTTCAGGTAAGCCGGCGCGCAGCCGCCGATCATCGTTTCCGGCAGCGGGTAGGGCTGGATCAGATGGAACCAGTGGTAGTAGGCCTTCGCGAAACGCATGTCGGTGGCCGCGTACATGTCCAGCGTGGGCGCGATGTCGATCAGCACCAGGCGGCGCACGGCCTGCGCGTGGTCCAGCGCCAGGCGGTGGGCGACGCGGGCGCCGCGGTCGTGGCCGCAGACGAAGTAGCTGTCATGGCCCAGTTCGCGCATCAACAGCGCCAGGTCTTGCGCCATCGCGCGCTTGCTGTAGTTGGCGTGGTCCGCATCGCCGGGCGGCTGAGCGCTGTCGCCGTAGCCACGCAGGTCGGGCAGCACCAGGCGGAAGTGCGGCGCCAGGCGCTGCGCGACGCGGTGCCACAGCACGTGGCTCTGCGGGAAGCCGTGGATCAGCAACAGCGGCGGCGCATCCACGCGCCCGCCAACCCGGGCGTGGATGCGCGTGCCGGCCAGGTCGAAATCACGGGCTTCGAAGCCGTCGAACCAGAGGCGGTCAGGGGTCATCGGCCCAGCATAATCCGCCGCCTGACTCACACGCCCCCATGCCTTCCCTCGGTCCCGTCACAGCCCAGCAGATGCACTTCAGCGAGCCGCTGCCCTTGCGCAGCGGGGCCCTGCTACCCGCCTACGACCTGCGCTACGAGACCTACGGCACGCTGAACGCCGCGCGCAGCAACGCCGTGCTGGTGTGCCACGCGCTGAACGCCAGCCACCACGTGGCCGGGCTGGACGAACAGGGCCAGGCCGGCTGGTGGGACAACCTGGTCGGCCCCGGCAAGCCGCTGGACACCGAACGCTTCTTCGTCATCGGCGTGAACAACCCGGGTTCGTGTTTCGGCTCGACCGGGCCGATGGACATCAACCCGGCGCACGCCGGCAGTGGCAAGGGCAGCGGGCAGGTCTGGGGCGCCGATTTCCCGGTAATGACGGTGGAAGACTGGGTCGATGCGCAGGTGCGCCTGGTGCAGCGCCTGGGCATCACGCAACTGGCCGCCGTGCTGGGCGGCAGCCTGGGCGGCATGCAGGCCCTGGCCTGGACACTGCGCCACCCCGACAAGCTGCGCCATTGCGTGGCCGTGGCCACCGCGCCCAATCTGTCGGCGCAGAACATCGCCTTCAACGAAGTGGCGCGGCGCGCCATCGTCACCGACCCCGATTTCCACGGCGGCCACTTCTACGCCCACGGCGTGGTGCCGCAGCGCGGGCTGCGCGTGGCACGGATGATCGGCCATATCACCTACCTGGCCGAAGACGCGATGGAGACCAAGTTCGGCCGCGAATTGCGCGCCGAAGACTTGGCCTACACGACGCAGGGCGTCGAATTCCAGATCGAAAGTTACCTGCGCCACCAGGGCGACAAGTTCAGCGCCTATTTCGACGCCAACACGTATTTGCTGATCACCCGCGCGCTGGACTATTTCGACCCGGCGCGTGAACACGGCGGCAGCCTGACCAAGGCCTTCGAAGTCGCGCACGGCAATCAGTTTCTGCTGGTCAGCTTCACCACGGACTGGCGCTTCGCCCCGGCCCGTTCGCGCGAGATCGTCAAGGCGTTGGTGGACAACCGCATCGCGGTCAGCTACGCCGAAATCGATGCCCCGCACGGCCACGACGCCTTCCTGCTGGAAGACCCGCGCTACCACGGCGTGATGCGGGCTTACTTCGAACGCATCGCCCAGGAATTCACCGAGGAAATTGCAGCGTGAGTGAACGCCGCGACCTCGAAATCATCGCCGACCTGGTGCCGGCCGGCAGCCGCGTGCTCGACCTGGGCTGCGGCACCGGCGAACTGCTGGCCTACCTGCGCGACCACAAGGGCTGCACCGGCTACGGCATCGAACTGGACGACGCCAATGTGCTGGCCTGCGTGCAGCGCGGCATCGACGTGATCCAGCTGAACCTGGAAGACGGCCTGGCGCTGTTCGACAACCACAGCTTCGACGTGGTGCTGCAGCTGGACACGCTGCAACACCTGCGCAAGACCGAGAACATGCTGCGCGAAACGGCGCGCGTGGGGCGCATCGGCATCGTCAGCTTCCCGAACTTCGCGCACTGGGCCAACCGCCTGCATGTGCTGCGCGGCCGCATGCCCATCACCCGCGCCCTGCCCTACCAGTGGTACGACACGCCCAACATCCGCGTCGGCACCTACGCCGACTTCGAGCTGCTGGCCCAGCGCTGCGGGCTGGCGGTGACCGACAGCTTCGGGCTGCAAGGCGGTGAAGTCGTGCGCTGGTGGCCCAATCTGCGGGCCAGCGTGGCGGTGTTCCGCTTCGGCCAGCGCTAGTCCGCAGCAGGGTCCGCCGGGGCCTCGCCCGGCGGCAGGTCGGCCAGCGGCAGGCGCAGGCTGAACACCGCACCCTGCCCCGGTTCGCTGTCGACGCGGATGCTGCCCCCCATCGCTTCGACGAACTGGCGACTCAACGCCAGGCCCAGCCCGGTACCGGCGATGGGCCCGGCGTGCGCGTTCAGGCGCTCGAAGGGCTGGAACAGGCGCGCGCGCTGGCTGGCGTCCAGGCCCGGCCCGCTGTCGGCCACGCTCACTTCAACGGCTGCACCCTGGGCGCTGTCGGACGGGTTGCTGCCCGGCACCCGCACGGCCCGCACCTGCACCCAACCGCCCCGGTGGTTGTATTTGATGGCGTTGGACAGCAGGTTGCCCAGCACCTGCAACAGGCGCTTGCGGTCGGCCAGCAGCGCCAGGGCCATGCCCGCCGGCGGCTCGGCCTGCACCTGCACGCCAGCCGCCGCGGCCTCGCTGGACAGCATGGCGCAGGCTTCATCGATCAGCGGCTGCAGCGCCACGGCCGTCAGGTTGAAGCGCAGCTGGCCGGTCTGCGCGCTGCTCAGGTCCAGCACATCGTCCAGCAGGGCGGTGAGGTGGCGGCCGCTGGCCAGCGCCTGGCGCGTCCAGTCGCGCTGGCGCGGGCTGGCCGGGCCGTTTTCGAAGTCCAGCTGCAGCAGCTGCACAAAGCCCAGCACCGCGTTCAGCGGTGTGCGCAGTTCATGGCTGACGCGCGACAGAAAGGCCGATTTCGCGAGGTCGGCCGCCGCCGCGCGGTCGCGCTGCTGGCGCAGGTCTTCGGCCTGCCTGCGCTCGGTGATGTCGAAGATCATGCCCACCCGCACGTCACGGCCGTCCTCGGGCGGGGCTGAAGCACTGACCTGCTGCACCCACTTCACGCGGCCACTGGCCAGTTGCACCCGGTACTCGACATCCAGCGGCACCTTGCTGCGCGCCGCCTCCGCCATGGCCAGGCGCAGGCCTTCTTCGTCTTCGACATGGCGCAGGCGCCGCATCAGCTTGCCGTCGCTCAGGATGTCTTCGGGCTCCAGTTCGAACAGCTGGCGCACACCCGAACTGATGAAGGTGGCCCGGCGGTCGCCGTCATCTTCCATCACCACGCGGAATACCAGGCCGGGCACCAGCTCGATGATCTGGCGCAGGTGTTCCTGGCTGCGCGCCAAGGCCAGGCGTGACGCGACCTGCTCGCTGATCTCTTCGACCGTGCCTTCGTAGAACAGCGGCTGGCCATGCGCGTCACGCACCAGGTGGGCGTTCTCGCGCACCCAGATGCGCTCGCGCGACTTGTAGCGGTAGACCTCGGACTCGAAACCCACGACCTGGCCATGCCGCTCGATCTCGGCCATGAAGACGGTGCGGCGCTGCGGATCCACGTACCACTGGCTGGCAATGTCGCACTGCGCTGCCAGCTGCTCGGCTTCCGTGGCGAAGCCGTTCATGCGCGCCAGCGCCGGGTTGGCGCGCAGCTGCTGCCCCTGCGGCGAACTGCGGTAGGCGCCAATGGGCAGAAACTCGAACAGCGTCGAGAAGTTGTCGGCGGCCGGCCGCTGCGCCATACGCGGGTGCGCTTGGGGGTGCTCGGGGGTGCGTCAGTCCAGCGTGACTTCGGTGCGCACCGTGCCGGCGCGGTCGGCCGTGGCCGTCAGCGCGATGGCGGTGCCACGCGGGCCGCGCACCACCCATTCCACCACCGCGCGGTCGCCGGTGATGTCGCGGTTGGGCAGGAAGGCCTGCAGCGAACCCTTGGGCGCGTGGCCTTCCAGGTGCGCACCTTCGACGCGTTCGCGGCCCGTGGTCAGCGTCACGCCGGGCGGCAGGTGGATCTGGAACACCGTGCCGCGCGCAGTCTTGCGTTCCAACGCGCGCTTGCTCACATAGGCCGGCAGCCAGCCGCTGTTGGCTACCGCGAAGCGCACGCGCCAGCTGTCGGGGCCCAGGGCGCGCACTTCGGCGCGCAGCACTTCCAGCTTGGGCAGGCTCAGCGCAATCTGCATCAGCCACGCCGGGAAGCGCGCGGCCTCGCGTTCACGCAGGTGCGGCGGCGGGTTGCGCCAGTAGTTCATCTTGTCCCAGCCGCCCAGTTCCACCATGCCCAACTGGGGGTGGCGGTAGGGGTACCAATCGACGTGCGCTTTGCCGCCGCATTGCTCGTCGCTCCACTTCAGCAGCTTCAGGTCGTCTTCGGCGGGGTGTTCGCGGTACCAGTCGATCCACTTGTAGTCGGTGATGCCGGCTTCCTTGTTCGGCGCCCAGATTTCCACCGTCCAGAACAACGCGCCCAGGTGTTCGTAGATCCAGTCCTGGGTGCCGGTGATGACCTGCTTGGGGTGGTACTTGAAGTCGTGCCAGATGCTGATGGCCGGGTAGCCGGTCAGCTTGGTGCCGAGTTCGGAAAAGCGCTTGTAGGACCACAAGTCCTCGGGCGTCATGTCGTCGTCGCTCTGCATGCCCATGGGCCGCAGGATGACGCCGCTGTGGGTGTGGAAGCTGACCGCCGCGCCGATGTTGGGGTGGCTGGTGATGAAGTGCACCATGGCCCGCACTTCGGGTTCGCTGGTCGGGTAAGGGCCGGCGCCGACCTGCTCGAATTCCTGCCGCCAGTAGGCCGGGAAATTGCGGTTCAGGTCCAGCCCTTCGCGGTCGGGGTTGGCGGTGATCTTCAGGCCGTCGTAGTGCTTCAGCGTGCCTTCCGGAATGATGCGGAAGTAGCTGCCGCCGAATTCACCGGGTTCGCGCGGCACCATCAGCCGCGCATCGGCCGGGTGCGCCTTGTAGGCGCCGTGCGGGTCGGGCACACGCATCTGCAGCACGCGGCCATCGCCGTCCACGTCTTCGATGGTCAGGCCGTCCACCGGCTCTTCGTCGAAGGGATAGGGCCGGGTGCTGCTGCGGATGTGGCGCGGCTGGTCGGCCAGCGCCAGCTCGGCGCCGTCGGGGTTCAGGCGCGGCACCATGTAGACGACGCGGGTGTCCAGCAGCTGTTGGGCCTGGGCATCTCCACCCAGGTAGCCGCTGACCAGCTGGTGCAGCCAGTACAGGCAGGCCGTGCTGGCCGTCAGTTCGGCCGCGTGGATGTTGCCGTCGACCCAGAAGGCCGGCTTGTCGGTGTCTTCGCCGGTGGCAGTGTTCGTGACCGTCAGCAGCCAGATCTCGCGGCCTTCGTGGCTCTTGCCCAGCACGCTCAGCTGCACCAGCTGCGGCGCGGCGGCCACGTAGTCGTGCAACAGGCGCGTCAGTTCATCGTGCCGGTAGAACTGGTCGAAGTGGGGAACGGGAAGGTCAGCCATGGTGGGTGCGCAACGCGGACAGCGGGGGTGCGGGCCATCCTACCCGTCGCAGCGCACACCGCCCCGGAACACCCGCAGTTCACCCGGCGCAAAGGCCCGCCAGTCTTCGCCCTGCGTCAGCGGCTCGGTGGCCACCACGGCCACGCGGTCTTGCGGCGTGGTGTGGGCGGCGAAGTCGATGCTCAGGTCTTCGTCGGCCAGGCGCGTGGCGGTGAAAGGGTGGCGCCGCTCCACCGAGTACAGCGCCGTCGTGCCATGCGCCCACAAGGCCTGCCCGTTGGACAGCAGGATGTTGAAGGTGCCGTGCGCCGCCGGCTGCGGCAGCAGCTCGCGCAGCGTGCAGCTCAGCTCTTCGACGCTGGGCACGCTGGCGTGGGCTTTGGCCAGTTCCTGCATCAGCCAGCAGAAGGCGCGCTCGCTGTCGGTGTCGCCCACCGGGCGGTAGGCGCCGTGCAGGCGTGGCGCGTAGTGCTTCAGGTCGCCGTTGTGGGCGAAGACCCAGTAGCGGCCCCACAGTTCGCGCACGAAGGGGTGGCAGTTCTGCAGCGCCACATCGCCCACCGTGGCCTTGCGGATGTGGGCGATGACCACATCGCTGCGGATGGGGTAGCGCTTGACCATCTCGGCCACCGGCGACTGCAGCGCACTCACCGGGTCGATGAAATGGCGCAGCCCGCGGTCTTCGAAGAAGGCGATGCCGAAGCCGTCCTTGTGCTCGGCCGCCCGCGTGGCCAGCCCCGTGAAGCTGAACATCACGTCGGTCGGCGTGTTGGCATTCATGCCCAGCAGCTGGCACATGGCAGGCTGGGGTCAGGCCGTCACCGCGTCTGCGTGGCGGCGGTGATGGTGATGTTGGGCACCGGCACGCATTCGCTGTAGGCCGCGGCGGTGCAAGGCGCCACGCCCATCGCATCGACGACGGCCGTGCCCGAGGTGACGGTGCCGAACACCGCGTAGCCGCGAGTCGTGCCGGCCTTGTCGAGGAAGGTGTTGTTGACCAGGTTGATGAAGAACTGCGAGGTCGCGGTGTCGGGCGAACCCGTGCGGGCCATCGCCACCGTGTACTTCAGGTTCGACAGGCCGGCGCCGTCTTCCAGCGTGATGGCGGCGTTGGTGGTCTTCGGCGTGGGCGTCGTGGCGGCGGTGATGGGCGCCGCGTAGCCACCGCCCTGCACCACGAAGCCGGCCACCGCACGGTGGTAGGCGGTGTTCACGTAGAAGCCGCTTTTGATGTACGCCAGGAAGTTGTCGGTGGTGATGGGCGCCTTCGCCGGTTCCAGAGTGATGACGATGTTGCCGTTGACGCCCGCGCCGTTGCTGGTGGTCAGCGTGACCTGCGGCACCGCGACGGTGTAGGCCGCGCTGGTCAGCACGGTGCCGTCGCTGCTGCGGGCGACGGTGGCTGTCTGCGCACCCACGGCGCCCACCGTGCAGGTGAAATACGCGGTGGTGGCGGTGCTGATGTTGGGCGCGGTGGTGCTGATCACAGGCGCCGCCTTGCAGCCCGCCGACGTGACGTTCAGCCCCTTGTCGAGATTGGCCCCGTTGACCGTGATCAGCGCCGTCTGGCTGTACAGCGCGTTGCCCACGGCGGCGCTGCTGGCCGTGGCCAGCACGGGCGGGCTGCTGTCGCCACCACCGCCGCCGCCGCCGCAGGCCGAAAGCAGCAGGGCCGTGCAAACGCTGGCGGCCGATGCGGGGAGGTGGAACGCGGGGCGGGTCTTCATGGAGCAACCTTTCAAGGGATTCATTCGAACAGCAACTTGGTCATGCCGCGCACGGTGAACAGGCGGCCCGGATTCTGCGTCTCTTCCAGCACGCCGGTCAGGCGGCGGCGGATGCGCGCGCTGCGCCGCGCGCGCCAGATCACCAGGTCGGCGATCCACGGGTGGTGGTTGACGTGGCTGGCGGTCTCGTACAGGTCGAACTTGGGCTTCAGGCCGCGCAGCCCGGCTTCGTAGCGCTGCTGCACGTCGGCATCGGCCGCAGCGGCGTCCAGCAGCAGGGCTTCGGCGGCCAGGATGCCGGTCTCCATGGCCTTGCCGATGCCTTCACCGCTGAAGGCGTAGGTGCTGCCCACGGCCTCGCCGGTGGCCAGCAGGCCGGGCCGCGACCAGCGCCCGCCGACCAGCGAGCAGCGCAGCGGCGCGCCCTTGATGTCGCCTTGCAATTCACCCCCGCGCATCAGTTCGGCAGCCGGCGTGTAGACCTCGCAGAAGGCGTCGAACATCTGCCGCAGGTTGACGTCCTGCATGCGCGACTTGCCGTCTTTCTGCGGCAGGTGGCTGCCGGTCATGCCGGCGCCGATGTTGAACAAGCCGCCCGGCGCCGGAAAGATCCAGCCGTAGCCGCCGCGCAAACGCGGGTGCCAGACCATGTGCAACTGCCGCGTGCGCTCGGGGTGGCGGGCGGCCAGCGCTTCGTTCTTCACATAGCCGCGCAGGGCCACGCCGCTGGGCGTGCGGCGGTCGCACAGGCCGGCGGCGATCAGCGCCTGCGGCACCGCGCCGGTGGCCAGCACCACCCAGCGGGCGCTGATCTCGTGCGGGCCGTGGACGGTCTTGAAGCGGGCGCCGGTGACGCGGCCTGCGGTTTCGATGGGCGCCTCGAAGCGCAGCGGCGTCAGCAGCTGCGCGCCGGCGCGCTGGGCGGCGCGCACCAGCACGTGGTCCAGCACCTTGCGCGGCAGCACGCACAGCGTGCCGGGCACATCGACATGGCCGCCGCGCGGGCCGACGAAGCGCACGTCGGTGACCGGCGTGGCCAGCGACTTCACTTCATCCAGCACACCCAGGCGCTGCAAAGCGGCATGGGTGTCGGGGATCAGGCCGTCGCCGCAGACCTTGTCGCGCGGGAAGTCGTGCTGGGCGACCAGCAGCACGTGCGGGCCGCGCGCCGCCAGCCACTGCGCGCAGGCACTGCCGGCCGGGCCGGCGCCGATGACGAGCACATCGCAGGACGTGGGCAGGGGCGCCGGCAAGGACGGGGGTGACTCGGTGGGCGGGGTGGCATCAGACATTCGCGGCGATTCTAGGTAGGGCCGACCACGGGGCGGTTTCAGCATGCTTTGTGTTAGCTTCGCACGCCCGAAAAATGACAAGGGCGAGGAGAATTTCATGCTCATCGGCGTTCCGCTGGAAACCGCAGCAGGCGAGACCCGTGTTGCGGTCACGCCCGAGACGGCGAAGAAGCTCAAGGCCCAAGGCCACGAGGTGCGCGTGCAGCACGGCGCAGGGGTGGCCGCCAGTGCCACCGACGAGGCCTATGTGGCGGCAGGCGCCGAGATCACCGACCGCGCCGGTGCCTTTGCCTGCGACCTGGTGCTGAAGGTGCGCAGCCCCCGAAATGACGCGGACTGCGACGAGCTCAGCCTGATGAAGCCGGGCACCGCCCTGGTCGGCCTGCTGAACCCCTTCGACAAGGACAACCTGGCGCGCCTGGCCACCGCCGGCCTGACCAGCTTCGCGCTGGAAGCCGCGCCGCGCACCACCCGCGCGCAGAGCATGGACGTGCTGTCCAGCCAGGCCAACATCGCCGGCTACAAGGCCGTGATGATGGCCGCCGACAAATACCAGCGCCTGTTCCCGATGCTGATGACGGCCGCCGGCACCATCAAGGC
>JANPHI010000109.1:0-3794 GCA_031424355.1 Betaproteobacteria bacterium | reverse complement strand
GCGGCCACGTTGGAGAAGGTCTACACCTACTTCCCGCGCCTGAAGACGCGGCGCAGTTCACAGGCCGCCTACACCAGCGGCGGCGAACAGCAGATGTGCGCCATCGGCCGCGCGCTGATGGCCAACCCGAAGATGGTGCTGCTGGACGAACCCAGCATGGGCCTGGCGCCGCAAATCGTCGAAGAGGTGTTCGAGATCGTGAAAGACCTGAACCAGCGCGAGAAGGTCACCTTCCTGCTGGCTGAACAGAACACCAACATGGCACTGCGCTACGCCGACCACGGCTACATCCTGGAAAGCGGCCGCATCGTGATGGAAGGCGCCGCGAAAGACCTGCGCGAGAACGAGGACGTGAAGGAGTTCTACCTCGGCATGGGCGGCGGCGACCGCAAGAGCTTCAAGGATGTGAAGAGCTACAAGCGAAGAAAACGGTGGTTGTCGTGAGCGACGGCGAATTCGCCGGCTTTGCGCCGCTGCCCTTCAAGCCCGAAGACGCGCTGACGCAACTGAAACGACAGTTGCGTGACCTGAAGCTGGCCGAACGCGGCAATGGTTTCGAACAGCGCGGCAAGCGCGTGGCCGAATTGCAGGTGGACGGTGCGGTGATCGCGGCGCGCACGGCGCGCAAGCTGGCGATCACGCCCGAATGGGACAGGCTGACCATCGCCTCGGCCAACGACCAGCGCAAGTGGTTCGATGAATTGAAGAAGCGCCTGGCGCGCTGGGACCGCGAGGAATGAGGCCATGAACGGCGAACGCACCGGGTATTTCGACGCGCTGGAAACGCGCAGCGCCGAGGCACGTGCCGCCGCGTTGGCGCTGGCTCTGCCCGCGCAGGTTCGCGCGGCGCTGGCCGTGCCCGCGATGGCGCTGCGCCTGGGCGCGGTGGATGCGGGCAGCGTGACCACCCGCGCCGCGCTGGCGCGGCTGCCCGTCACACGCAAAAGCGAATTGCTCGATGCGCAGCAGGCCAGCCGTGCAGCCGGTGGCGACCCTTTCGGCGGTCATTCGGCGCTGGGTTGGCGCGCTCGCGCGGCCTTGCGCCCGGCGTGCCGCGTGTTCCAGTCGCCCGGCGCGCTGTACGAGCCCGAGGGCGCCGGCGCCGACTACTGGCGCATGGCCCGCGCCTTGTTTGCCGCGGGCGTGCGCGATGGCGACCTGGTGCACAACAGCTTCAGCTACCACCTGACGCCGGCCGGTTCGATGATGGAAAGCGGCGCCCACGCCTTAGGTTGCACGGTCTTCCCGGGTGGTGTCGGCAACAGCGAGTTGCAGCTGCAGGCCATGCAGGACCTGCAGCCCGACGCCTACGCCGGCACGCCCAGCTTCCTGCGCATCCTGTTCGAGAAAGCGGCCGAAACCGGCGTGGCCCTGCCCAGCCTGAAACGCGCCCTGGTCAGCGGTGAAGCCTTCCCGGCCGCGCTGCGCGACGGGCTGGCTGCACGCGGCCTGCAGGCCTACCAGTGCTATGCCACGGCCGATGTCGGCCTGATCGCTTACGAGACCGCTGCGCGCGAAGGCCTGGTGGTTGATGAAGGCGCCATCGTCGAGATCGTGCGCCCCGGCACCGGCGACGTGCTGCCGGATGGCGAAGTGGGTGAGTTGGTCGTCACAGTCCTCAACCCCGACTACCCGCTGCTGCGCTT
The DNA here is from genome assembly GCA_031424355.1 of Betaproteobacteria bacterium. Classification (GTDB taxonomy): domain Bacteria; phylum Pseudomonadota; class Gammaproteobacteria; order Burkholderiales; family Burkholderiaceae_C; genus Rubrivivax. The sequence continues at coordinate 2,148 of JANPHI010000109.1, read as the reverse complement.
CGGCACCGGCGACCTCAGCGCCTGGTTGCCCGGCACCTGCCCAACCGGCCGCACGAATGCACGCATCAAGGGCTGGATGGGTCGTGCCGACCAAACGGCCAAAGTACGGGGCATGTTCGTGCAGCCGGCGCAGGTCGCCGCCGTGGTGCGGCGGCACCCCGAAATCAGCAAGGCCCGGCTGGTCGTCGAGGGCGAGATGGCCAACGACCGCATGACCTTGCGCATCGAATGCGCCCAGCCGCCCGAAGGCCTGGCCGCAGCGGTGGCGCAGTCGCTGCGCGACATCACCAAGCTGCGCGGCGAAGTGGCCTTGGCGGCGCCGGGCAGCCTGCCCAACGACGGCAAGGTCATCGAAGACTTGCGCAGCACCAGCTGACCGCGCCACGCCCCCACAGCGGCTGTGGCTACGTAGTTTCCGCGCCGCAAACCCAGCGTGTCGGCCTAGCATTTGGGCACCTGGGTTCTTCCCTTCGGAGTTTCGACATGCAGAAGTTTGTGCTCGCCGCTGCTGCGGCCTTGATGTCCTCGCTGGCCATGGCCTACCCGGACAAGCCGGTCACCCTGGTCGTGCCTTTCGCCGCCGGCGGCCCCACCGACAAGGTGGCGCGCGACCTGGCCGAAGTGCTGCGCAAGAACCTGCACAACCAGACGGTCATCATCGAAAACGTCGGCGGTGCCGGCGGCACGCTGGGCGCCGCCAAGGTGGCCAAGGCCGCGCCCGACGGCTACACGCTGCTGCTGCACCACGCCGGCTTCTCGACCGCGCCCGCGCTGTACCGCAACATGCCCTACAAGACGCTCGACGACTTCGAGTACCTGGGCATGGTCAACGACGTGCCGATGACGCTGATCGGCCGGCCGACCCTGCCGGCGGCCACTTTCGCCGAGCTGCGCAAGTGGGTCGATGCCAACAAGGGCAAGATCAACCTGGCCAATGCCGGCCTGGGCGCTGCTTCGCACCTGTGCGGCCTGCTGTTCCAGCAAGCCATGGGCGTGGACATGACCACCGTGCCCTACAAGGGCACAGCGCCGGCCATGACCGACTTGCTGGGCGGCCAGGTCGACCTGATGTGCGACCAGACCACCAACACCACCAGCCAGATCGAAGGCGGCAAGGTTCGCGCCTACGGCGTGACCACGCTGAAGCCGCTGACCACGCCCGCGCTGGCCAAGCTGCCGACGCTGGATTCGCAGGGCTTGAAGGGCTTCAACGTCACCATCTGGCACGGCCTGTATGCGCCCAAGGGCACGCCCAAGGCGATCACCGAGCAGATCAACACGGCCCTGCGCGCCGCGCTGAAAGATCCGGAGTTCATCAAGCGCGAAGAAGCCATGGGCGCGGTGGTCATCACCGACGCACGGCTGAGCCCGGTCGAGCACAAGAAGTTCGTCGAGGCCGAGATCAACAAGTGGGGCCCGGCCATCAAGGCGGCGGGGCAGTACGCCGACTGAGGTCACTCCTCAGCCACACCGAAGGCCGCCCGCGAGGCGGCCTTTTTCCTGGGATCAAGCCGTCAGCGTGACGCGCGCGAACTTGCGCTTGCCGACTTGCAGCACCACCGTGCCGGCCTCGACCTTCAGGCCTTTGTCGCTGATGACCACGCCGTCGATGCGCACGCCACCTTGTTCCACCATGCGCAGGCCTTCGCTGCTGCTGGGCACCAGCTTGGCGGCTTTCAGCAGTGCGGCGATGGCCATGGGCGCACCACTCAGCGCCACTTCGGGCATCTCGTCGGGCATGCCGCCCCGGGCGCGCTGGTTGAAGTCCTGCTCGGCCGCTTCGGCCGCCGCCGCGTTGTGGAAGCGCGCGGTGATTTCCTTGGCCAGCAGCACCTTGGCGTCCTTGGGGTTGCGCCCGCCATCCACCTCGGCCTTCAGCGCGGCAATCTCGGCCACGCTGCGGAAGCTGAGCAGCGTGTACCACTTCCACATCTGCACGTCGCTGATCGACAGCACCTTCGCAAACATGGTGTTGGCCGGGTCGGTGATGGCCACGTAGTTGTTCTTGGACTTGGACATCTTCTCGACACCGTCCAGCCCTTCCAGCAGCGGCATCGTCAGGATGCACTGCGGCTCCTGGCCGTATTCGCTTTGCAGCGCGCGGCCCACCAGCAGGTTGAACTTCTGGTCGGTGCCGCCCAGTTCCAG
>JANPHI010000108.1:0-6600 GCA_031424355.1 Betaproteobacteria bacterium | reverse complement strand
ATCTTCAGGTCGTGCGTCAGCGCCTCGGCGCCGCTGCCGTAGCGCGTGAACAGGCGGATGCGACCCTGGGCGTCGAAGATGTAGCTGCCGGCCGTGTGGTCCATGGTGTAGCTGTCGGGCGTCTTGCCCGGCACCTTGGCGTAGAACACCTTGAACTGCTTGGCGGCGGACTTGGTTTCTTCAGCCGTGCCACGCAGCGCGACGAAATCAGGGCTGAAGTTGGTGACGTAGGCCTTCAGCACGGCGGCGGTGTCGCGCTCGGGATCCACCGTCACGAAGATGCCCTGCACGCGTTCGCCGTCGACACCCAGGGCCTTTTTCACCTGCGCCAGTTCCACCATCGTCGTCGGGCAGACATCGGGGCACTGGGTGTAGCCGAAGAAGACGACGATGACCTTGCCCTTGAAGTCGGCCAGGTGACGGCCCTGGCCGTCGGCATCGGTCAGGTCCAGTTCACGGCCGTACTCGGCCCCGGTGATGTCGATGGATTTGAAGGCCGGCACATCCGCCGGGCCAGCGGATTTCTGGCAGCCGGCCAGCAGGCTGGCGGCCACACCCAGCGCCAGGGCCTGGATCAGCGAACGACGTAGGAAAGCCATGGTCCGAGGTAGTGATCGACCAGCAGCGCCAGGAACAACAGCGACAGGTGCCAGATCGAGAAACGGAAGGTGCTACGCGCCAGCGCGTCGCTGTAGTCGCGCCACAGCTGCCAGGCATAGGCCATGAAACCGGCACCCAGGGCCACGGCCGACGCGAGGTAGATCAGGCCGCTCATGCCGTAGACATAAGGCAGCAGCGTCGCGGCGAACAGCACGATGGTGTAGAGCAGCACCTGCAGCCGGGTGAAGGCCGAACCGTGGGTGATGGGCAGCATCGGCAGGCCCGCCTTGCGGTAGTCCTCGACGCGGTACAGCGCCAGCGCCCAGAAGTGCGGCGGCGTCCACAGGAAGATGATCAGGCACAGCATCAGCGCTTCAGGGCCGACGTCGCCGGTCATCGCAGCCCAGCCCAGCACCGGCGGCATCGCGCCCGAAGCCCCGCCGATGACGATGTTCTGCGGCGTGGCCGGTTTCAACACCACGGTGTAGATGACGGCGTAGCCGACGAAGGTGGCGAAGGTGAGCCACATCGTCAGCGGGTTGACCCAGGCGTAGAGGATGGCGCTGCCGGCCGCGCACAGCGCACCCGAGAAAGCCAGTGTCTGCGTGTTGGTGAGCTGGCCCTTGGCGGTGGGGCGCCAGGCGGTGCGCTGCATGCGGCTGTCGATGTGCTGTTCAACGATGCAGTTGAAGGCAGCGGCCGCCGCAGCGACAAGCCAGATGCCCAGCGTGGCCGCGCCGGCCAGGCGCCAGTCGGGCCAGCCGGGTTCGGCCAGCAGCATGCCGATGACCGCGCAGAACACGATCAGCTGCACCACGCGCGGTTTGGTCAGCGCGTAGAACTGCGACCACCGCGAGGTGGTGGCGCCGGGGGCAACGAGGGTCTGGGCCATGGGAAGGGTGCGAGGGCGTGATTCTAGGCAGCGGCCGGCATGCCGAAGCCGGCAATGGCCCTGTGCCGTGCTGCGCTGCGCGCCAGCAGCAGGGTCATCGTCACCACCAGGCCCGCCGCGCCGGCCGTGTGCGCCAAGGCGGCGACCAACGGCCAACCCAGCACGACATTGGACAGACCGGTGGCCAGTTGCGCGGCCAGCAACAGCGCCAGCACAACGCCATAACGGCGGGCGGCGAGCTCAGCCCGCTGCCGCAGGCGCCAGGCCAGCAGCAGCACCGCCAGCGCCAGCACGACGGCAAAGCCCCGGTGTGCCAGGTGGATGGCCACCAGACCGTCCAGCGTCAAGGGCCGGCCGTGTGCGGCCACGCCGCCCAGTTCACGCAGCAGCGTGAAACCGCCGGCGAAGTCAGCCTGCGGCCACCAGCTGCCGTTGCATTGCGGGAAACCCGTGCAGGCCAGCACGGCGTAATTACTGCTGACCCAGCCGCCCAGCGCGACTTGCACCGCCAGCAAGGCCAGCACCGCCCAGGCGCCCGTGCGCAAGCCGGCCGGCAAGGTCAAGGGGCGTTGCCGGTAAGCCTGATGCTGCGCGGCCAGCAGGCCCAGCAGCGTCAGGCCACCCATCAAATGCAGGGTGACCACAGCCGGGTAAAGCTTCAAGGTAACGGTGTACTTGCCGAACAGGCCTTGAACGATGACCCAGACCAACGTCAGCAGCGGCCAGGCCAGCGAGAAGGGCAGGCGCCGCCCTTGTCGCCGACTTTCACGCCAGCTGACGGCGGCCAGCGCCACGATCAGCGCGCCCACCGTCATCGCCAGGTAGCGGTGGATCATCTCGATCCAGGCCTTGTTCCAGGTCACCGGGCCGCTGGGCAATTCGGCCTGCGCCGCGTGGATGGCTTCGTGCGCGCCCAGCGGGCTGGCTGCGCCGTAGCAGCCCGGCCAGTCGGGGCAGCCCAGGCCGGAATCGGTCAGCCGGGTGAAGGCCCCGAAGACCACGAGGTCGAAGGTCAGGAACAGCGTCAGCGCAGTCAGCGCCGCCAGCCGCCCCTGGGTGTCGGCGCCCCGCTGGCGCAGCCAGACCCAGCTGAGCGGCAGCAGCGCGATGACGCCGGCCAGCAGCGCCAGGCGCAGCGCGGGTGCGAAGTCAACCAGCGGTTGCGGATTCATGCCCGCTGTTCCCGAAATACGGTCATGGTCAACGCCCCGGCGTGTCCCACGAAGCCGAGGCGCGCAGCAGGCGTTCGAGATCGCGCTTGGTCTTGCCGGGGTCGGGCTGGGGGGGCAGGCGCATCATCAATTCGCCCATCGGGTCGACGATGTAGAGGTGGTCGGGCAGCCCCTGGCCTTCGGCCGGCACCAGCCAGCGTGCCAGCGCAGCCGGGTCCACGCGCAACGCGGTCACCTCGGGTTTGGCGGCAATGGCCGCAGCCAGGGCAGGCGCCAGCGGCGCGCTGTCGGTGATCAGCCAGACCTTGTCCACGCGGTCGCGCTCGCGGCCCAGCATCTCGCGGAACTGGCGCTGCGCGAACAGGCGCTTGTCGCAGGCGGCATCGCAGGTGGAAGGCCCCACCGTCACCAGCAGCCACTGGCCGTGCAGGCTGCGGGCCGTCACGGCCGTCCCGTCCAGCCGCCTCAGCGCCAGGTCGTCAGGCAGGCTGCGCGTCGGCACGATCAGCTGGCCATAGCTGCTGTGGCTGGTGGGCCGGATGACGAAGTAGGTCAGGTAGGACGCGATGACCGGGGCAGCGCAAACCGCCAGCACCAGCAGCATGCGGATGCGGCCCTGCTTGGTGCGGCTGCGCGCAGCCAGATCGCTGTCGTCGAGGTCGGGCGCGGCCATGCCGTGCACGCTCAGCGTCAGCGGCTCGGCCTCAGCGCGCGCGGCGGCGGAGGGGTTGGATGATTTGGAACCAGGCATAGAGGGCAATCGTCAGTGTGCTCAGTGCGAACCACTGAAAGGCATAGCCGTAGTGCTTGTGGACGTCGGCAGCGGGCGCCGACCAGTGGCGCAACAAGCCATCTTGCGGGGCCATGGGGCCGTCTTCTTCAACCACCGAGACCGGCCGCAGCGGCAGCGCGGTTTCGCGCGCATAAGACTCGATGTTCAGATTTTGCCGGATGGGCCCCGAGGCCGCGCCTGCGAAGTCGTAGACCCGCCCCGGACCGGGGGCGATGCGACCCTGCACCGTCACGCGGCCGGTCGGCGCGGGCTGCGCCACGATGCGCGTGCGGTCGGCCTGGTCGCGGGGCAACCAGCCGCGTTGCACCAGCACCGCCGTGCCGTCGTCCAGCAGCAGCGGCGTGACGGCGTAGAAGCCGACGCGGGTGTCCATCTGGCGGTTCTCGAGGTAGACAGTCAACTCGGGTTTCCAGCGGCCTTGCAGCGTGATCAGACGGCTGTGCTGGGCGGCGGATTCCGCCGGTTTCAGGGCCAGCGCGGCAGCGGGCAAGGGCGGCAGGGCCCGGCGGTCATTCAGCGCCTGCTGCGCACGGTTCTTCTGGTCGGCACGGTCCAGTTGCCAGACGCCCAGGCGGGCCGTCAGCGCGGCGAACAGCAGCGCGGCCACCAGCACCACCCAGCCTCGACCTTTCAGCACCATGCGGCAGGCGGATGCGGATAATCCACAGCGATGAAAACGTTCATGGTGTTGATGTTCGTGGCCGTGCTGATGGCACTGGCCGGTGCCGGGGTCTTCATGCTGCGCAAAGGCAACGAAGACGCCGACCGCCGCAGCAAGAACATGGCGCGGGCCCTGGCCTTGCGGGTCGGACTTTCGGTGGCCTTGTTCCTGTTCATCCTGCTCAGTTGGTACATGGGCTGGGTCAAGCCGACGGGCATACCCATCGGCCAGTGACTGTCCACCCCCCACAAACACAAAACGCCGCGCAATGCGGCGTTTTGCTTGCAGGGGTAGCGGGTCAGAGCCAGTACACCAGGAAGTACAAGCCGAGCCAAACCACGTCGACAAAGTGCCAGTACCAGGCCGCGCCTTCGAAGCCGAAATGGCGCTCGGGCGTGAAGTGGCCCTTCATCAGGCGGATGGTGATGAAGGTCAGCATCAGCATGCCGACGAAGACATGGAAGCCGTGGAAGCCGGTCAGCATGAAGAAGGTCGAGCCGAAGATGCCCGAGGTCAGCTTCAGGTTGAGTTCGGCGTAGGCGTGGTGGTATTCAAAGGCCTGCACGGCGACGAAGGTGGCGCCCAGTGCCACCGTGATCCACATCCAGGCGATGGTCTTGCCACGTTGGCCGGCAATCAGCGCGTGGTGGGCGATGGTCAGCGTCACGCCCGAGGTCAGCAGCAGCGCGGTGTTGATGGTGGGCAGCGGCCACGGACCCACGGTCGTGAAGGGCTCGATGGTGTTGGCCGGCGACGCCGTGAAGCCCACGCCATTGCTGGGCCAGACGGCCTTGAAGTCGGGCCACAGGATCTGGTGGTCGAGGTTGCCCAGGTTGGGCACCGAGTGCACGCGGGCCCAGTACAGCGCGCCGAAGAAGGCGGCGAAGAACATCACCTCGCTGAAGATGAACCAGCTCATGCTCCAGCGGAAAGACACGTCGATGCGGTCGGAATACAGACCGCCTTCGCTTTCGCCGATGGACTGGCTGAACCACTGGAACATCACGGTCAGCCAGACGGCCACACCGGCCAGCAGCACGTAGGCGGCCCAGCCGGCTCCGTTGACCCATTGGCCGGCACCGAAGATGACCAGGAAGAGGCCGAAGGCCATCAGCACCGGGTGGCGCGAGGGCGCGGGAATGTAGTAGTACGGGGTGCTACCCGCCGGGCTTAGGGCTGACATGAGCAGTTCTCTCCTCTAACCAAAAATCAAATGGCGCGGGTGGCGGGGTTCAGACGGCAACGCCGCTGCCCACCACCCAACGAACCAGAAATACCAGAAGGGCAATGAACAGCACCGCGCCCAGGACGCCAGCAATGATCACGTGCACCGGGTTCAGCTTTTGCAGGTCCTGCTCCAGGCCTTTCGAACGGCGGATGCCGAAGAAGGACCAGCTCACGGCCTGTATGGTCTGCAGGAACGAGCCCTTGCGTGCCGCTGCTTCGCGCAGATCGCTCATGCGCCGCCCGCCTTGACGGCAACGGCCGCAGCACCCAGGCCCCCGGCTGGCGCCGGCGGCACCTTGCCGCCGACCTCGAAGAAGGTGTACGACAAGGTGATCGTGTTGACGTCTTTCGGCAGCTTGTTGTCGATGACGAAAACCACCGGCCAGGACTTGCTTTCACCGGGCGCCAGCGACCATTCCTTGAAACAGAAACATTCCAGCTTGTTGAAGTGCGGCGTGGCCACCATGGGCGCATAACTGGGAATGGCCTGCGCAGCCATCGTGCGGTTCTGGCGGTTGCGGAACTCGTACATCACCGTGACCACTTCGCCCGGGTGGACCTGCATCGACCGCGAGGCCGGCTTGAAGTCCCAAGGCCCCCGCGCATTGGCGTCGAATTCGACGGTGATGGTGCGGCTCAGATCGACCTGCGTGTTGGCGGCCACCGTGCCGGTGGTCCAACTGCCGGTCGCCGTGCGCTGGTCCGACAAGGTCAGCACATTGATGCCCAGCGCCTCGCAGATCGAACGGTACATGGGCACCAGCGCATAGCCAAAGCCGAACATCAATGCGGCGATGACTGTCAGCTTGCCGAGCAAGCGCCGGTTGTCGGCCAACAAAGGGTTCAGCGCAGCCATCGTGATTTCAGCGGCCGAGGAAGATGACCTTGAGCACGAAGCCCACACCGAAGATCACGGCCGCTGAAGCCAGGATCAGACCCAGCTTCAGGTTGGCCTTGCGCTGCTGCTCGCTCTGCGCCATGTCAGCCGATCACGCGGGTGGCGGTCACGTCCAGCTTGGGCGGGTTCTCGAAGGTGTGCCACGGTGCGGGCGACGGCACTTCCCACTCCAGGCCCTCAGCGGCTTCCCAAGGCTTTTGCGGTGCAGGTTGGCCTTGGCCGCGCATGGCCGGGATGACCACGAAGACGAAGAAGTAGACCTGCATCAGACCGAAGCCGAAGGCACCGATGGACGCCAGCATGTTGAAGTCGGCGAACTGCATCGGGTAGTCGGCGTAGCGGCGCGGCATGCCGGCC
>JANPHI010000107.1:0-16719 GCA_031424355.1 Betaproteobacteria bacterium | reverse complement strand
CTTCAGCCACAGCGTGAAGCGCTTGGGAAAGTGGATCTCGAAAGCGCCTGCGCGCCAGCCGGCCAGGATGTCGGTGGCGGCCTGTTCGGGCGTGATGAGTGCCGGCATCTTGAATTCGTTTTGCGCGGTCAGCGGTGTTTCCACGAAGCCGGGGTTGATGACCGACACGCCGATCTTCAACGGTGCCAGGTCGAGGTACAGCGTCTCGGCCAGGTTGATCAGCGCCGCCTTGGTCGGGCCGTAGGCCAGGGACTGGGGCAAGCCGCGAAAACCGGCCACGCTGCTGACCAGGCTGATGTGTCCGCCGCGCCTGGCCTGGGCTTGCCGGGTCAGCGTGGGCAACACCGCGTCCAGCATGAAGAGAGCGCCGTCGTAGTTGACGCGCACATGGCGCAGCGCCACGTCCAGGTCGAAGGCGGTGGCGCGCATCGCGGCGTAGGTGCCGGCGCAGTACATCGCCAGGTCGATGCCGCCGTGCGTGGCCACGATCTGCGCGGCGGCCGCGTGCATGGCGCTGCGGTCGGTGGCGTCCAGCGCCAGGGCCTCGCTGCCGGGGTGGGCGGCGACGAAGGCGTCCAGCGCTTCGCGGCTGCGGGCGGACACCACCACACGGGCGCCGGCCGCGTGCAGCGCGCTGGCCGTCGCGCGGCCGATGCCGCTGGACGCGCCGACCAGCCAGGCCGTGCGGCCGGTCCAGTCTGTGATGCGGGGGTTCAAGGCCATCGGGGTGCTTTCGGTCTGGCGGGTGGTGCCCTGGGGCTACGGCTTGGTGAAGGACAAGGTCACTTCACCCAGCCCGAAACCGAACTTGCTCATCGAGGCCTTGTTCAGCATCACGCGGTCGTCCATCAGGTACATCCAGTCGTCGAACTGCACCTCGTAGACCTTGCCGTCTACCGGCAGCGCCAGCGTGTAGCGCCAGTTCAGCGCGTTGCCGGCCGCGCGGCCTTCGGCCACGCCGACCACGTCATCCGCACGGCCGGTGTAGCGGCCGCCGCCTTCGTCGGTCAGGCGCCAGACGCGGCGTTCGGTCTTCCCGTCGCTGTAGGTGAAGCGTTCGTCCAGCGTGCCGTTCTTGCCCTGCCAGGTGCCGGTCAGTTGCACCGTGAAGCGGCGCGCCACCTTGCCGGCGCGGTCGGTGAACAGGCCATGGGCGACGAGTTCGCCGTTGAAGTACTTCTGCAGGTCGAGAACCGGTTTCTCGGCCGCGTAGTCGGCCGGCACGGGGGCTGAGGCGCAACCCGCCAGCAGCGTGGCCGTCAGCGCCGCCGACAGCGCCAGCGCGGCGGTGCGAGCCCGGGCAGGGCGGCAGACATTCAGACTTTTCATCACAGGTTTTCCTTGCGCAGCCAGGTGGTCCAGAGCAACCCTGCGGCGGCCAGCTTGAGCACGCAGGGCAAGAGGCAGTAGGCCAGCGTCAGCGCTTGCAGCGCCGCACCGTCGCGGCTGCCGGGGGTGTAGCCGAAGGCGCCGAGCAGGGGCAGGGCGATGCCCGCCGCCAGCGCCAGGTTGAGCTTGGTGGCGAAGTTCCACCAACCGAAATAGGCGCCCTCCAGCCGCTGCGCATGGCCGGCGCGCTGGATGACCCCGGCCAGCAGCGCCCCGGGCAGCGTCAGGTCGGCGCCCAGCGCCACGCCGCTGGCCACGCAGACGGCGGTGTAGGCCGCCACGTCGCCAGCGCCCAGCAGCGTGGCCCAGGCGAAGGTGGCAATAGTCAGCGCCATGCCGGCCAGCCAGGTGCGCGCCAGGCCGAAGCGCCGCACGGCGCGCGTCCACAGCGGCATCGACAAGGCGCCGGCAGCGAAGTAGCTGGCCAGGAACAGCGGCTCGTAGGCTTGCGCCTGCAGCTTGTCGCGGATGAAAAACAGCACCAGCGTGGCCGGCACCGCGCTGGCCACGCCGTTGACCAGGTAGATGGCCAGCAGGCGGCGGAAGGCCGGTGTGGCCAAAGGGCTGACCGCGCGGGTCGGGTCGCTCGGGCCGCCGCTCTGGCCGATCTTCCCGGCCGACACCGATGCAGCGGTGCCCGGGGTCTCGATCAGCGGCGCCGGCGCCCGCCGCAACAGCAGCCAGGCCGCGCCCAGCGTCAGCGCGAACACGACCGTGGCTGCCGACAGGCCCGCCACCGCCGGCAGCACGCTGGCCACCAGCACGCCCAGCAGCGCCTGCCCTTCGCGCCAGGACACGATGCGCGCGCGCTGCACCTCGTCACCGCCCAGCCGCGCGCCCCAGGCCTGGTGCAGCACGGACAGCACGCTGTAGCTGAGGTAGGTCACCGCCAGCAGCGCCGCGCACCACACCAGCAAGGCCGTCTGGCCCTGGACGGGCGGGAAAAACAGGCCGCGAAAGCCCAGCGCCAGCACCCCGGCGGCCAACGCCGCCGCCGTCAGCACGCGGGCCAGCGACTGCGTGAACCAGCGGTCAACGCGCCGACCTATCCACGGGTCGGCGACCGCGTCGAACAGGCGTGCGCCCAGCAGCAGCGCACCCAGCGTGGCCAGCGGAATGCCGAATTCGCTGGCGTAGTGGTTGGGCAGGATGACGTAGAGCGGCAGCGCCACGAAGGCCAGCGGCAGGCCCAGTGCGCCGTAGCGCAGGCCTTGCAGCCAGCCGCCCTGCCAGGCACTGGGGGCCGGGCTGGTGGGGCTGGTGGACGCTGGGGGGCTCTCGGCGGCCGTGATGGCCGTAAGGGTCAAGAGGCTAGCCCGAGCAGCGCGCTGCGCAAGGCCGGCTCCGAGGTCTTGGGCGACAGCCAGATGCCGAAGAAGACGCGCGAGAAGGTGGCGTCTTGCGGCGTGCCGTGCGCGGCGCCGTTCAGGAAGAAGCGCGCACCCTGACCCGGCGTGTGCACGCCGGTCAGGCGGTCGCCTTCCTTCACGTCGGGGAACAAGCCCTTCATGGTCGTCAACCAGCGCTCGGCCACGTCGGCCGCGATCTCACCCTGGCGCCGCATCTCGGTCAGCGAGCGTTCGGCAATCATCGAACCCCACAGCGTGCGGGCGTATTCGATCTCGATGGCGAAGGGCACGGCCGCCCAGTCGGTGGCGACGGGTGCTGCACCCACCCACAGGCGCGCCTCGTAGATCGACAAGCCCATGAAGCGCATGCGCGCGCGGCCTTGCAGGCGCGCGGCCGGCAGCGGCGCGGTCAGTTCCGCCGGTGCGGCGCTGGTGGTCTGGGCCTGGGCCCAGGTGCCGCCGCCGCCGGCGAGCAGGGCGGCCAGGCACAGGCGTCGTTGCGGGTTCAAGCCGGCCGCCGCAGAGTGAACTGCATCACGTTGGTGTTGCCCGTGTCGAAAGCGGCTTCGCAATACGCCAGGTAGAACTCCCAGATGCGCATGAAGCGGGTGTCGAAACCCAGCTGCCGCACCTGCGGGTCTTGCTTGAGGAACTGCTGACGCCAGCGGCGCAGCGTTTCGGCGTAGCAGCTGCCGAAGGCGCATTCGTTGACCACCTCCAGCCCGGCCTTGGCCGCTTCGGCGCGGAAGGCCTGCGGGCTGGGCAGCAGGCCACCCGGGAAGATGTACTGCTGGATGAAATCGGTCGAACGCACATACCGTTCGAACAGGTCGTCGCGGATGGTGATGGTCTGGATGCAGGCGCGGCCGCCGGGCTTCAACTTGTCGCGCAGCGAACCGAAGAAGCTGTCCCAGTATTCGCGGCCCACGGCCTCGAACATCTCGATGGACGCGATGGCGTCGTACGGGCCGTCGGCGATGTCGCGGTAGTCCTGCAGGCGCAGGTCGGTGCGCGCTGCCAGGCCGGCGCGGGCAACGCGGTCACGCGCGAATTCGAGCTGTTCGGTGGACAGCGTGACGCCGGTGACGTGGGCACCGAATTCCCCGGCCGCGCACTCGGCCAGTGCGCCCCAGCCGCAGCCGATTTCCAGCAGGCGTTGCCCGGGCTGCAGCTCGCATTCGCGGATGGCGCGGCGCACTTTCGCGGCCTGCGCTTCCGACGTCGGCTTGCTGAAATCGCCTTCGAACATGGCGCTGCTGTAGTTCATCGTCTCGTCCAGCCACAGGCGGTAGAACGGGTTGCCGATGTCGTAGTGCGCGTGGATGTTCTTGCGGCTGCCTTTGCGCGAATTGCGGTTCAGCAGGTGCTTCAGGCGGTAAGCCAGTGACCCCCACCAGCTGCCGTAGATCATCGATTCCACCGCTTCGCGGTTGGCGATGAACAACTTCAGCAAGGCCACCACGTCGGGGCTGGTCCAGCCACCGGCGATGAAGCTTTCCGCAAAGCCGATGTCGCCGCTTTTCAGTGCCGCGCTGCACACGCTCCAGTCGTGCAGGCGGATGGCCGCGTGCGGTTCGCTGTGCTCGCCATGCGGGCCGTGGCTGCCGAAATGGGCCTGCGAGCCGTCGGGCAACTGCAGGTCCAGCGAGCCCACGCGCAACTGTCGCAGCAAGCCGAACAGGGCGCGTGCGGCCGGCGGTGCGGTGTCGGGCAGGGCAAAAGGCGATGCGGTGGAGGTGGTCATGGACAACAGGCCGGTGGATGTGCAGAAGGACTTGCGGAAAGACTTGCTGAAGGGCGTGCGGCGGGCATCAGCGGGACACGAAAGCCTGCGGTGGCGCCGGCTTGCTGACGAAGGGCACCCGCTTGCGCCACAGCAGCAGCGCGTGCCAGTGGATGCGCAGCAGCACGCCCAGCGTCATCAGCGGCATGCCGAAGAAGGCGGCGCGCACCGCGCGCGCTGTCAGCGGTGCCAGGTGGCCGCTGACGCTGGTCTGCAGCAGCGCGCCGGCTTCGTCGTCGTGGTCGACGCGGGCCACGGTGCGGCTGGCGGTGCGCATGAAGCGGAAGCGGTAACCGCCTTCGATGTGGCAGAAGGGCGAGACGTGGAAGACCTTGCGCGCGCGCAGTTCGCGGCCGTAGGCCAGCTTATTGCCGGCCACATCAGCGCCGGCCAGCAGGTAGCAGTGGCGTTCGCCGAAGGTGTTGTTGACCTCGACGACCACGGCGGCCAGCGCGCCGCTTTCGCGGTGGCAGTACCAGAAGCTGACCGGCTTGAAGACATAGCCCAGCACGCGCGGGTAGGTGTGCAACCAGACCTCGCCCTGCGCGTCGTGGATGCCTTCGGCCGCCAGCAGGCCGTCCAGCCAGGCCAGTGCGTCGGCGCCGCCGTCGCCGTGGTCACGGTCGTGAAAGCTCAGCAGGCCACGGCGGTTGCGGGCCAGTGCGTCGCACGGTGCGCGGCGCAGCGTGCGCATCGGCAACATCAGGAAGTAGGTCGGGTAGGCGAAGGCGTGGTCGCGCGGGCGCAGCCGGTGGTGGCGCACGACGCCGGTGCCCAGTTGGGCCTGGGCTGGCGCCTGCGCCTGTCCCTGGGCCGCTGTGCCGGCCACGGCGTGGCTGTTCATGCCGCCGCGCGCGCCGCGCCGTCGCGCAGCCCGCGTTCGCTCAGGGCCTGCACCACGTTCAGGCCTGACGTCAGGCCGTCTTCGTGGAAGCCGTAGCGCGTCCAGGCGCCGCAGAACCACAAGCCCGAACGGCCCTGGATCTCGCCCAGCCGCTGCTGCGCCTGCACGGCCGCGCCGTCAAACACCGGGTGGCTGTAGTGAAATTCGCCCAGGACCTGTGCCGGGTCGGGCATCAGGGCCGGATCGGGGTTCAGCGACACCACCACCGGCTGCGTCCACGGCAGCGGTTGCAGGCGGTTGATCAGGTAGTGCAGGCACACGGCAGCCTGTTCGCGGCCGGTGTCGGCGGCGCGGGCGTAGTTCCACGCGGCCCAGGCCAGTTCGCGCTTGGGCAACACGGCGGCGTCGGTGTGCAACAGCGCCCGGTTCGGGTGGTAGCGGATGGCGCCCAGGATGCTGCGCTCGGCCTCGGTCGCATCGGCCAGCAGGGCCAGGCTCTGGTCGCTGTGGCAGGCCAGCACCACCTCGTCGAAGCGTTCCGCGCCGTGGTCGGTGGCCACCATCACACCGGCTTGGCCGGGTGCTGCGCCGCCAGCGGCCGGCAAGCGCCGCACGCTGCGCACAGGGGTGTTCAAGCGCGCGTCGGGGATGTTCTGCAGCAGCTTGGCCACGTAGTGTTTCGCGCCGCCGCGCACCGTGTGCCACTGCGGCCGGTCGGCCACCTGGATCAGGCCGTGGTTGTGGCAGAAACGGATCATCGTGCCGATGGGGAAACGCAGCATCTGGTCGGTCGGGCACGACCAGATGCAGCCGATCATCGGCAGAAAATACCAGTCGCGGAAGGCGGTGTTGAAGCCCTCGCGGTCGAGGAAGTCGCCTATGGGTTCGGCCAGTTCGGCGTCAGCCCCGCGCAGGGCGATGGCGGTGGCCAGCTTGTTGAAGCGCAGCACGTCGGCCAACATGCGCAGGAAGCGCGGGCGCAGCAGGTTGCGGCGCTGTGCGAAGACGGTGTTCAGGTTGCAGCCGCTCCATTCCAGCCCGTCCTGGCGCACCTGGACGGAGAAGGACATGTCGGAGGCCACCGTTTCCACCTGCAGTTGCCCGAACAGCTTGACCAGGCTGGGGTAGGTGCGGTGGTTGAAGACCAGGAAGCCGGTGTCCACGCCGTGGGTGATGGGCACCCGCGCGGGGCCGCCGGCCGGATTCGGCCCCTGCAGCGTGATGTCCACCGTGTGCGTGTGGCCGCCGAAGTAGTCACCGGCTTCAAACAGGGTGACACGGGCCTGCGAGCGCAGCCCGTGCGCGGTGGCCAGGCCCGAGATGCCCGAGCCGATCACGGCCACGCGCTTCATCGTGCCGCCTTCGCGGGCACCACGCTGCGGGTGGCGCAGCGTGGACGGGTAAAGACTGTTGTGCGGCGCCCCGCGGCGAACGAGGGAGGGAGGAGGGAGGAGGAGAGACGCCGCGAGATTGCAGCCGGCAGTGCCGACCGACCGCACAACAGTGGAAAGGGTGACGCCCGAAGCCCCGGGTGGTGCCTGCAGGCGGCCTGCCGGTTGGAAGCGACCGCTACCGCGAAAGTTCCGTCCAGCCCCTGCTGCGGATGTAACGCGGTTTGACAGGCGCTGCCCGTGCCCGCCTGGGATGGCGCTGCGGCTTGGGCGCTGGCTGGAATCAGAAAATTCTGCATGTCGGCTGCTTACGCAGGGTTGGCTCGATCGGATGCGGGGCGCATCAATTTGAACTGATCAGTCTCGTTTGGACCGGATGGTAATCTTGTCATGGGTGTGCCGCTGAGAGGCCCACCCGGCCCAGGGGGGAAAAGCGCATGCGGCTGGCGTTGCACGCTGTTGTCCTGTTCAAATTCAGGTTTTGATCGATTCAACTCCATAAACCAGCGTAAGCGGTTTCTTTGTCCTGGACACTTCGACAGAACCCTGAACCCGCCGACTGCAGACAGACACCGCCGTGAACGCCCCGCCCAACAACACACCCCTGACGCTGTCGATCGCTGCCGTCGAGCGCGACACGCGCTTGAGCAAAGACACCCTGCGGGTGTGGGAGCGCCGTTACGGATTCCCCGCCCCGCTGCGCGACAGCCTGGGTGAACGCGCTTACACGCTGGAACAAGTCGAGAAACTGCGGGTCGTGAAGCGCCTGCTCGACGCGGGCCACCGGCCCGGGCGCATCGTGCCGCTGCCGGTGGAGCAGTTGCAACTGCTGGCCGGGCAAACCGTCGACCAGCCTTTGCGCGGCCTCGAAGCCGCCCTGGACTCGGCCGACCTGAGGGCCCACCTCGACCTGATCCGCAGCCACGACACGCAGGCACTGCGCAGCGAACTGATGCGCTTGCTGGCCCGCCACGGTGTCGTCCGCTTCGTGACCGACGTGCTGGGCCCGTTGGGCACGGCCTTGGGCGACGCCTGGCTGCGCGGGCAGATGGAGATTTTCGAAGAGCACGTCTACACCGAAACCGTGCAGAGCGTGTTGCGTCAAGCGCTGGCGGCCATCCCGGGCAGCCAGCGGGCCGACGCGCCACGCGTGCTGCTCAGCACGTTGCCGGGTGAACAGCACGGCCTGGGTCTGCTGATGGTGGAAGCGATGCTGGCGTTGGACGGCTGCCACTGCGTGTCGCTGGGCGTGCAGACCCCGGTGTGGGACATCGCGCTGGCCGCGCGCGCCTACCGCAGCAACATCGTGGCCCTGAGCTTCACCGCCTGCATGAGCCCCAACCAGATCATCGACAGCCTGACCGAATTGCGCAGCAAGCTGCCGCCCGACGTGCGCCTGTGGGTGGGCGGCAGTGCGCCCGCCCTGCAGCGCCGCGCGGTGCCGGGCGTGCTGGCCCTGACGGTGTTGGACGAACTGCCGGTGGCCCTGCAACGCTGGCGTCAGGGCGACCCGCCACCCTGATGGCCGAATTGGACTTGCTTCCCTAAAATGATGGTCATGAAGCCTGCTGAAGCCCCGCCCGCTCCCGCGTCCACAGCCACGCCCAAAGCCATGCCCAAAGCCATGCTCTACCCCGAGTTGTTCCGGCAACTGGAAGCGGTGCGCTGGAACATGGACAGCGACATCCCTTGGGCCGACTTCGACCCCGCGCAGCTCAGCGAAGAGCAGGCGCTGACCATCAAGATGAACGCCATCACCGAGTGGGCGGCACTGCCGGCCACCGAGATGTTCCTGCGCGACAACCGCGACGACAGCGACTTCAGCGCCTTCATGAGCGTGTGGTTCTTCGAAGAGCAGAAGCACAGCCTGGTGCTGATGGAATACCTGCGCCGCTACCGGCCCGACCTGGTACCCAGCGAAGAAGAGCTGCACGCCGTGCGCTTCGAATTCGACCCGGCGCCGGCGCTGGAAACGCTGATGATGCATTTCTGCGGCGAGATCCGCCTGAACCACTGGTACCGCCGTGCCGCCGAATGGCACACCGAACCGGTCATCAAGGCGATCTACGAAACCCTGGCCAAGGACGAAGCCCGCCACGGCGGCGCCTACCTGCGCTACATGAAGCGGGCGATGGGCAAGTTCGGTGACGAAGCGCGTGCCGCCTTCGCCAAGATCGGCGTGCTGATGGCCAGCGCACGGCGCACGGCGCAGGCCCTGCACCCGACCAATCTGCACGTCAACGTGGCGCTGTTCCCGCGCGACACCATCCAGAGCCGGTTGCCCAACCCCGAGTGGCTGGAACAGTGGCTGGACAAGCAGATCCAGTTCGACGCGGTGTGGGAAAGCAAGGTCGTCGAGCGCATCCTGCACAACCTGAGCCTGCTGATGGAACGCAGCTTCGCCAGCGTGCAGGAACTGAACCGCTACCGCAAGGAAATCACGGCGGCGGTGGCTGCAGCCGCAGCCGCAGCGGCCGCGCAAGGGCAGCCGCGTTCGGTCTAGCCGCCCGGTCTAGCTAGCCGCTGGGTCTGGCTATTCAGGCTTTGGCCTTCTGGCTGGCCACGCGGTCGGCCGTCACCTTGGCGGCGGCAGGGCGCTCGCCGATCATGCGGCTGTAGGTCTTCCAGTCCACGCCGGCCGCCGCCAGCAGGTCTTCGCCCAGCACGCCTTTGGTGGCCATGGCGATCAGCGGCAGGCTGACCCAGGCCGAACAGTCGGCCAGCGTGAAGCTGTCGCCACCCACATACGGCGCGAAGCGCGCCAGGCGCTGGAAGGCGGCGATGTTCTTCGTCAGGCGCTTGCGCACGCTGGCGTTCAGTTCCTCGTTGGCGGGGGCGCCGAAGAAGGCCTGGCCGTAGAGCTCGCGCGCCACCAGTTCCATGTGCAGTTCGATGAAGGTGGACAACTCGCGCACCTTGGCGGCGGCCAGCGGGTCGGCCGGCACCAGCGGGTGTTGCGGGTAGCGGGCTTCCAGGAAGTCGACGATGACCTGGCTTTCGCACAGCGCCTGGCCGTCCACCCGGATGAAGGGAATCTTGCCCAGCGGCGTGGCGGCCAGCACGGCTTCATCTTTGGAGCCCGTGGACACCACCTCTTCGGTGAAGGGCAGGCCCTTTTCCAGCAAGACCAGCTTGACCTTGTTGTAGTAGTTCGAGACGGGAAAGCCGCACAGGGTGATGGACATGGTGGTCTCCGGTTTTGTGGGATGGATTCGGCGCGCAGTCTAGGTGGCGGACGGGCCGCGCGGTGTCACCTGGGCGGCACCGTGGGCCGGGCCGGCCGCAGCGCCAGGCACAGCGCGGCGCACAGCAGGCCGGCTGCAGCGCCGGTGGCGTGGGCGATGGGTGCGGTGGCGATGTCGAAGCCGGTGCCCAGGCGCAGCGGCGGGCCCCAGGGTTCTTCAGAAGCCAGCTTGACCAGCATGCCGACGAACACCGCCGTGCCGATCAGCCGCGTGCGGCCGCGGGCCGTCACCATCAACCACAGCGTGGCCACCGCCACCCCGGCATGCAACACGCCCGACAAGCCGCCGTAGTGGGCCAGCGCGGGCTGTACCAGCAGGGCCGCGTGGGTCAGCGGCCAGGCCAGTGCCCAGGCCAGCGTGGCGCGTACCGGCAGGCGCGCGGCCCAGCCGAAGGCCGCCACCGCCAGCGCTGCGCCCAGGTTGGCCAGCAGGTGTTGCTCGCTCCAGTGCACGGTCACGGCGGTCCATGCGCGCCAGGGTTGCGGCGCGGCCAGCGCGGGCTGCCAGTCGAGCCACGCGGCCGGCAGCCACCAGGCCAGCACGCTGGCTGCGGCCAGCAGCGCGGCCAGCGCCAGCCAGGCCTGACCCGGTTCACGCAGCGCGCCCAGCCCACCGGGTTCGGGCAGCGCTGCGGGCTGGCCCAAGGCGGCCACCTTCAAGCGAAGACGGCGTGCCAGAGCGCCAGCACGGCGTCGCGCTGCACGGCCAGGCTGTCGGGGTCGAACTGCGTGGCGCGTTCGTCCAGCCGCGCCTGGTGTTGGGCGCGGCGCAGTTCGCGGTAGGCGTCGGCTGCAGCCTGGCCCACGCCGGGCGGCAGCAGCCCGGCACCTTCAGCCCGTTGCAGCAGCGCGATGTTGCCGGCGTTGGCCA
The DNA here is from genome assembly GCA_031424355.1 of Betaproteobacteria bacterium. GTDB lineage: Bacteria > Pseudomonadota > Gammaproteobacteria > Burkholderiales > Burkholderiaceae_C > Rubrivivax. The sequence continues at coordinate 5,848 of JANPHI010000107.1, read as the reverse complement.
GCAGCACCGGGTGTGCGGCCGACTGCGACAGCACCAGGAACTGCACCGCGAATTCCACGTCCATCATGCCGCCAGGGCTGTGCTTGACGTCGAAGCGCCCGGCCGGAACGGGCCGCGCAGCCCGCACTTTTTCGCGCATCACGCGCACCTCGTCGCGCAGCGCGTCGGCGTCGCGCGGGGCGGTCAGCACGGCGCGGCGCGTGGCTTCGAAGCGGGCTGCCACGGCGGGCGTGCCGGCGGCCACCCGGGCGCGTGTCAGGGCCTGGTGTTCCCAGGTCCAGGCGGTGTTGCTGCCCCGGCCGACCTGGTAGCGCTCGAAGGCGTCCACCGAGGTCACCAGCAGGCCGGAATTGCCATTCGGGCGCAAGGCGGTGTCGATGTCGAACAGCTCGCCGGCGGCCGTGCGCAGGGTCAGCCAGGTGATCAGCTTGCGCACGAAGGCGGCGTAGATTTCCTGCGCGTTCTGCCGCGCGGCGGCATCGGCTTCGTCGCTGTCGTCGTAGAGGAAGACGACGTCGAGATCGCTGCCGTAGCCCAGTTCCAGACCGCCCAGTTTGCCGTAGGCGATGACCGCGATGCCGGGCGTGGCGCGGTGGCGCTGCTTCAGGTGCGCCCAGGCCCAGCGCAGCGTGAGGTCCAGCATGGCGTCGGCCAGCGCCGACAGGTCGTCGGCCACCTGTTCCACGGTGATGCGGCCTTCCACGTCGCGCACCAGCGTGCGGAAGACCTCGGCGTGGTGGGCCCGGCGCAGGGTGTCCAGCAGCTTGTCTTCATCGGCTTCGCCCGAACGTTCCCAGCCGCTGCGGCGGTCTTCCAGTTCGGTCTTGAAGGCGGCCGGGTCGAAGCGGTCCTGCAGCAGCCGCTCGTCGGCCAGTTCGTCGATGACGCCCGGGTGGCGCATCAAATACTGCATGGGCCAGCGCGCCAGGCCCAGCAGGCGCAGCAGCCGCAGGTGCACCTCGGGCCTTTCGACCATCAGCGCCAGGTAGCTTTCGCGGCGCAGCAGCGGTTCGATCCAGTCGACGAAACGCAGCGCGGCGGCCATGGTGCAGGCGCCGTCGTGCAAGGCCGTGGCGGTGCGCTGCATCAGCCGGCCCAGGCGCATGCGGCTGTCATCGCGCAGGCCCTGCACGCGCGGGTGCTGGGCCCAGGGCCGCAGCCGCTCGGCCAGTTCGGTGGGCAGGCGTTCCAGCAGGGTTTCGCTGTCCACCGGCAGGGGCCCGGGCGTGCAGCCCTTGCACGGGCCGCTGTTGGCATCGCTGGTGGCACCCTGGCCCTCGCGCAGCAGCGCGTCGAATTCGGCGGCGACGGTTTCGCGCACTTCCATCAGGCGGTCGAGCAGCGCGCAAGCCCCCGGCTTGGCCGGCATCGCGCAGGGGTAGCCCATGCTGCGCGCGATCCACGACAGGTCTTCATCGTTGCCGGGCAACAGGTGGGTCTGCTGGTCGTCCAGGAACTGGATGCGGTGCTCGGCGCGGCGCAGGAAGGTGTAGCCGGCGGCCAGCTTGTCGGCGGTCTCGGGCTTCATCAAACCGCGGCCGACCAGACGCTGCAGGCCGCGCAAGGTGCTGCGCGTGCGGATCTCGGGGTACTGCCCGCCGCGCACCACCAGCATCAGCTGCACGGTGAATTCGATCTCGCGTATGCCGCCGCGCGACAGCTTCACGTCGTTGGCGCGTTCGGGCCGGCCGGCTGCGCGGCGCTGCGCTTCGTCGCGGATCTTGCGGTGCAGCTGCCGCAGGCCTTCGAAGATGCTGTAGTCCAGGTAGCGCCGGTAGACGAAAGGCGTGACCAGCGCACGCAGCGCCAGCGCCCGCCCGCTGGTGACGGCCGCACGCGGCGCGACCACCCGGCTCTTCAGCCAGGCGAAGCGCTCCCACTCGCGGCCCTGCACCTGGAAGTACTCTTCCAGCATCGCCAGGCTGACCACCGGCGGGCCCGAGTTGCCGTTCGGCCGCAGCGCCAGGTCGACGCGGAAGACGAAGCCGTCGTCGGTGGTCTCGCCGATCAGCGCGGTCAGCCGCCGCGCCACGAAGCTGAAATATTCGTGCAGCGACACCGGCCGCGCGCCGCGCGTCAGCGTCTGCCCGCTGTCGTCTTCGTAGACGTAGATCAGGTCGATGTCCGACGACACGTTCAGTTCGCGCGCGCCCAGCTTGCCCATGCCGATGACCCAGAAATCGACACGCCGGCCCTGTTCGTCCAGCGGCGCGCCGTGCCGTTCGTCGGCTTCGTGCTGGGCCTGCGCCAGCGCCAGTTCCAGCGTGGCTTCGGCCAGCGCCGTCATCGCGTGGGTGATGGTGTCGAGCGGGGCTGCGCTTTCGATGTCCAGCACGGCCAGCCTTTCGATGACCAGCTGGCGTGCCACACGCAGGGCGCAGGGCAGTTCGCGGCCGTCCGCCTGCAGGCGGTGGACCAGGGTGGTGACGCGCTCGGCGTCGGGCGCGCCGGGTGGCAGCAGCGCCAGTTCAGCGGCGTAGCGGCGGCGAATGCGCTGCACGAAGCGGCTGTGCGACGCCAGGGCGGTGACCGTGGCGGGCGCTTCGGCAGTCGGCATCAAGGAACCCTCGGTGTCATCAGAGTGCGCCGCCGTCGCTGCAGCGGTCCTGTCGCGGTCGTTTCCGCGGTCGTTTCGAATCCGGCACTAGCGTAGTCGCCTTGGCAAGGCAGACAGACGCAGGGGGATTTTGGACACAATGTGCGCATGAAGATCGCCGCTGTCCAGATGGTTTCCACCCCCGATTGGCCCAGCAACCGCGACGCCGCCGCCCGGCTGGTGGCCGAAGCCGCCGCCGCTGGCGCCGGACTGGTGCAACTGCCCGAGTACTTCTGCACCATGGGCCAGCGCGACACCGACAAGCTGGCGCTGGCCGAAGCGCCGGGCGCGGGGCCCATCCAGCGCTTCCTGGCCGACACGGCGCGCGAACACGCGGTCTGGCTGGTCGGCGGCACGCTGCCGGTGAAGACCGACGCGGCCGGCCAGGGCCAGGTGCTGAACCGCTGCTGCGTGTACGGCCCCGACGGCACCGAGGCGGCGCACTACGACAAGGTTCACCTTTTCGCCTTCGACAACGGTCGCGAAAGCTACGACGAAGGCCGCACGCTGTGCGCTGGCAGCGAGCCGGTGGCGCTGCAGGCCGGGCCGCTGCGCGTGGGTCTGTCGATCTGCTACGACCTGCGCTTCCCCGAGCTCTACCGTGCGCTGATGACGCCGCCCTGCGACGTGATCTGTGTGCCCGCCGCCTTCACCCACACCACCGGCCAGGCGCACTGGGAACTGCTGCTGCGCGCCCGCGCCGTGGAAAACCAGTGCTACGTGCTGGCCGCCGCGCAGGGCGGCACCCACCCCAACGGCCGCCGCACCTGGGGCCACAGCATGGTGGTGGACCCCTGGGGTGTGGTGGTGGACGAGCGCGCCGAGGGCGAAGGTTTCGTCATCGCCGAGGTCGATGTCGCGCGGCTGGCGCAGGTGCGCATGCAGCTGCCGGCGCTGGCCCACCGGCGGCTGTAGACCTGCGCCTGCAGGCCTGCGGCTGCAAGATAACGCCCTGACGCCCGCCCTGAACTTCGCACCGCCCGTGGCTGCCGACACCGCCTTCATCGCCCGCCTGCGCGCCGCGCTGGCCGCGCAGGCCGACCCGGCGCAGGCCGGGCCCATGCAGGCCTACATGAAATCGGCGCAGCCCTTTCTGGGCATTGCCGCGCCGGCGCGGCGGCGCATTGCGGCGGCGGTCATCCGGGCGCAGCCGCTGGCCGACGCGCAGACCCTGGCCGACACCATGCAGGCGCTGTGGCAGGCCGCCGACTTTCGCGAAGAGCGCTATGTCGCGACCGAACTGGCTCGCGTGCCGCCGCACACCAAGCTGCTGAGCCTGGCGCTCGTTCCCATGTTGATGCCGGTGCTGGAAATGATGATCGCCAGCGGCGCCTGGTGGGACCACTGCGACGGCATCTCGGGCAACACGCTGGCCGACCTGCTGCGGCGTTGGCCGGGTGACATCAAGCCCGTGCTGCGCCGCTGGTCACGCGGCCCCGACCTGTGGCTGCGCCGCGCCAGCTTCCTGTGCCAGCGCGGCCTGAAGGGCGCGGATTTCGACGCGCCGCTGTTCTACGAAACGCTGTTGCCGTCCATCGGCAGCGGCCCGCTGGCCGCGCCGTTTGCGGGCGAGTTCTTCATCCGCAAAGGCATAGGCTGGGCGCTGCGGGAGCGGTCGTACGCGTCGCCGGATGAGGTTGTTGCGTTCTGCGACGAATACGCCGGCCAGCTCTCGGCACTGAGCGTGCGCGAGGCGCTCAAGGCGCTGCGGCGGCGCGCGCCCGGCAGCTGAGGCACCGCGCGGCTTCCAAAGGCCGGATGCCGGCCGTGCCGTGCGACCCAGCAGGACTATGCTGGTCGAAAACCACGGAGACATCCCTTGATCAACATCACGTTCAAACCCTCGTACCTGAATTCGCTGATGACAGCCGGCGCGAATCTCGAACTGCCGTACAACGATCTGGCCCCGCATGCCAGCGACCGGTTGGCCGCCGCGCTGGAACTGGCCAAGCACGCGAAAGAAACCGAGCGGCACCTCAAGTTCGTGGCGATCAGCGCCGGCACTTCGGGCATCAAGCAGCTTGCCGAAGCCGGTGCGGGCTACGTCACCTTCTCGCTCGTGCACTGATCCTTCCAGCGCCGGCGAGACCGAGGGCGAAGAGCAGCAAGGTGCCGGGTTCGGGCACCGGGCTCAATTCAGGCCGGTTCCGAGAGTGCGACGCTGCATGAGGCGCGGCGCGGCGGCAGCAGCGGCGGGCGATGCGGCCGCCGCTCTGGGTCGATTCACCGCCCGCCGAACATCATCCGGCGTGCCAACCAGCCCTTGACCGGCGGCAGCGCTTCCAGTGCCGCCAGCCCCAGCCCGCGCAGCGTGGCCGCGCCGGGCAGGGCCCAGGTGAAGCTGCGGGCCAGGAAATCGGTGGTGACTATCATCGTCCAGCGGTCGGCGGCGCGGGCCCATTCCACGCGCTTCAGGGCAGCGTCCAGGTCGTCGGCCCAGCGCAGCACGCTGACCAGTTCGTGGGCGTCGCGCAGGCCCAGGTTCAGGCCCTGGCCCGCCACCGGGTGCAGGGTCTGCGCGGCGTTGCCGATGCGCACGCTGCGGCCATCGACCAGCGTACGTTCGGCGTTCAAGCCGAGTGTGAAAGCCTTCAGCGGCGACAGCGCCACCAGCCGCCCCGCTTCCAACGGGAAGAGGGTGTTCAGCACCGCCAGGCGCTGCGCGGTGTCGAGGTCGCGCACCGGGTCGTCGGCATCGGGCACGCACCACACCAGCGCGGCGCGCTGGGTGCCGTCGGCGCCGGCTTGCAGCGGCAGCAGCGCGGCCGGGCCGTGGCGTGTGAAACGCTCGAAGGCGCGACCGGGTGTGGCGCCTTCCAGGTCCACCGTGCCCACCCACGCGGTCTGGCCGTAGGCGGCGGCGACGGCCTTGCGCGCCTGGTCGGCGAAGACGCCACCTTCGGCCACCACCGCCAGGTCGAAACGTTCGGCGATGCCGGCGTCCACCTCCACGCCGTCGGGCAGCGGTTTGAGTGCCGACACGGGCCTCCCGAAGCGCGTGTGCAGACGTTCGGGCTGCGCGGCGGCGGCGGCCAGCCAGGCCTGCTGCAGCGGCGCCACCAGCGCGCCGTAGCTCAGCACCGCACCCAGCTGCACCACGCCCAGCTCAGTGGCGCGCAGCAGCACCTGCGCTTCGGCCAGTGACGGCGGCTGCTGCGACACGTGCACTTCGGTGATGGCCTGGGCCTGCGCCGCCGCCGCCGGCCAGGCGCCCAGGCGCTGCAGGAATTGCACGCTGCCCAGCGACAGCGC
>JANPHI010000106.1:0-10505 GCA_031424355.1 Betaproteobacteria bacterium | reverse complement strand
CAACAAGGACGTGGTGAACGCGCTCAACGGCATCGCGTGGTGGGCGGTGATGCTGTTCGTCTGCATCGCCGGGATCGAGCTGGACCTGCGCAAGGCCTGGGAACACCGCCGCGAAAGCGGCATCACCGCCGGGCTGGCGCTGGGCATGCCGCTGCTCTTCGGTTGCGCGGCGGCCGTGGCCATGCTGGCGCTGTCCGACGGGCTGGGCTGGATGAGCGACAAGGCGCTGACCTGGCAGTTCGTGCTGGGCGTGGGCATGTCGTGCGCGGTGACGGCCCTGCCCATCCTGATCCTGTTGATGGAAAAACTGGACATCCTGCGGCAACCCATCGGCCAGCGCATCCTGCGCTACGCCAGTCTGGACGACGTCGCCATCTGGGGCGTGCTGGCGCTGATCCTGATGGACTGGGAACGGGTCGGCAAGCAGGTCGCCTTCCTGGCCGCCTTCGCCGTCGTCGGCTTCTACTTCCGCAAGCTGATGCTTCGCATCCCGGAACGCGACCGCTGGTACGCCGGCCTGATCTGGCTGGCCGCCTGCGGCCTGGGTGCCGACTGGTCGGGCCTGCACTACATGGTGGGCGCCTTCCTGGCCGGCGCCATCATGGACAGCGCCTGGTTCGACCAGAAGCAGATGGACGCGCTGCGCCACCACGTGCTGCTGGTGGTGATGCCGGTGTTCTTCCTGAGCACCGGCCTTCGCACCAACTGGGCCATCGGCGGCAGCGCGGTGTTCATCGCGGCGGCGGGGCTGCTGCTGGCCAGCGTGGCGGGCAAGCTCGCCGGCATCCACATCGCCGGCCGCCTGCTGGGCTGGACGAAGGGCGAAGCCAGCCTGATCGGCTGGCTGCTGCAGACCAAGGCGCTGATCATGATCATCTTCGCCAACGTGCTGCTGGACAAGCGCATCATCACCAACGAAACCTTCACCGCCCTGCTGCTGATGGCCGTGGGCAGCACCATGCTGACGGTGCCCATCGTGTCGCCGATGCTGGCGAAGATGAAGGCGGTGCTGGCCAAGGTCAGCTGAAGCCGGCACCCCCAGGTTGCGGGGGTGCAGTGAAGATCGGCGCAGCGCCTTGAGCCTTGCGGGCCAGCGCGGCGGCGTAACCCTGCAAGCCCAGCCTTTGCCGGTGCAGGAGACCCCCGATGAAGACCCGAACCGGCCGCACGCTCGCGGCGATGGCCACCCTGTTGGCCGCAGGTGCTGCCCAAGCCGTGCCGGTGATCTCGCCCTTCGCGGCCGACCTGGCCGGTGGTGCCTACACCGCCGACAGCACGGCCGGCGGCTCGGCGCAGTCGGCCTTCAATGGCGGCTACTGGAATGCCGGCGCCTGGTTCACGCACTGGATACAGGCCGACATGGGCAGCGTGAAGACGCTCAGCGAAGTGAAGATCGGCGAGACCATGGACCCGGGCTACACCATCGCCTACAAGGTCTACCTGTCGAACAGCCCCATCGCTGGCAGCTACGCCGGCCTGACGCCGTTGGTGTCGTGGACCGGCGTGTCCACCCCAGGCACCGTGCTCGACTTCACCTTCGCGCTGACGGCGGGCCGCTTCCTGGAAGTGGTGGCCACGGGCGGCGGCGGCCCGGGTTCTGGCAGCTGGGTGGCCATCGGCGGCAGCACGCCGCGTGAAAACTGGATCGACCCGCTGACCGGCCCGGTGCCCGAGCCCGGCACGTGGGCGCTGATGCTGGGCGGCCTGGCGGCCATGACACGATTGACGCAGCGGGCGCGGCGGCGCCAGCCCGGCTGAATCAGCTTTTCACGTAGCGGTGCGTGAACCGGTCTGATTCACCGATGGCCGCGAAGCGTTCGCGGTCCACGTCCTTGCCGGCAAAGGTGGGCGGCAAGGACCACACACCGCCGACGTGGTTCTTGGTGTCGCGCGGGTTGGCGTTGACTTCGCTGCGCGCGGCCAGCTTGAAGCCGGCCTGCTGCGCGCGCGCTTCCATCAGCGCTTCGCTGACGTAGCCGGTTTTCATCATCGTCTCGACAGGCGTGCCCGGCGCGGCGCGGTGGTCCACCACGCCCAGCACGCCGCCGCGCTTGAGCAGCGCGTGGCAGGCCTTCAACGTGTCGTCCAGGCTGCCGTCTTCCAGCCAGTTGTGCACGTTGCGGAAGGTGACGATGAGGTCGGCGCCGCCGTCCTTTTCCAGGGCCGCGGCGATGTCACCAAAGCGCCCGCCGCTGGGCAGCGTGCCGCTGAACAGGCGGTCGTACAACTCGGGCTGCTTGGCCAGGCGGGCGTCGTAATTGGCGCGGGCGCGGCGGCGGCCTTCGCTGCCGCCTTCCTTGGCGAAATGGGCGGTGCAGAACAGGCCCTGCGGGCGCAGATAGGGCGCCAGGATCTCGGTGTACCAGCCGCCGCCGGGCGTCAGTTCGACCACCCGTTGCGTGGGCCGGATGCCGAAGAAACGCAGCGTTTCGTAAGGGTGGCGGGCGCCGTCGCGGGCGCGGTTGGCGGCGCTGCGGTGGGCACCGGCCAGGGCTGCGCGCAGCGCTTCGTCGTCGGGCGCTGCGGTGCCGGCATCGGGCAGGGCACTGCAGGCGGGCAGCGCGCCGAGTACGGGCAAGGCGGCCAGGGCGGCGATCGCGGCGCGGCGGGTGGGGGTGGTGTTCATCACGCCATTGTCGATCAGGGCAGCGCCGGCTTGGGCCCGCGCGGCGTCACGCTGCCCGGGCCACTGGACGACAGCCGCACGCGTGGCGAACCCCAGTACTCGACCTGGCCGACGCCCGACACCGACACCGTCAGTTCGTCGGTGGCCCACAGCTTCACGTCGCCGATGCCGCTGATGACGACGCGGGCCTTGCTGGCCTGCAGCTGTTCAGCGCGAAATTCGGCCTTGCCCGAGACCGTGACCGACAGCTCACGCACCTGCCCGGCCACCTGGCCGTCGCCGGCCCCCGAGACGCTGAAGTTCAGCAGATCGACATGCAGCTGGTCCAAGCGCGCCAGCCCGGCGCCCGAGATGTGCACCGACAACTTGGCGCCCTTGACCGGCCCGGCCGCGGTCACGTCGCCGGCACCCAGGATGGCCAGGCGGCCCAGGTTGCGCGAGGTGACCAGCAGCTGCGGCCGCGCCGGCGCCCAGAAGCGCCAGCTGTTCTGCGTGCGCACGCGCAGCATGCCGTTCTGCACGTCCAGCCGCAGTTCGCGCTGCAGCTCGGGCGGGCCGGCCACCCAGACCTGGTCGACATCGCCCTGCGTGTAGCGCACCTCGGCCGCGCCGCCAATTTCCACGCCATCGAAGGGCCCCAGGTCGTAGAGCTGCCCCTGCGCCGGGTAGGGCGCGGCAGGGCGCACGGCGGGGGAACCGGGCGCGGCGGGTGCGGCGGACGGAACGGGGGCACCTGGCGGCGCTGGTGCAAGCGGCGCGGCTGGCGCGGCGGCCGGCATCTGCGCCGACGCGGGCAGACACAGGCTGGCGCTGAGCACGAGGGCCAGCGCTGTGGCCCACGGCAGGTGGTGACGGTGATGGTTTTGGTGTTGCTGCTTCATAGCGATTGCGCCCGCAGTTGCTTGCTGACTTCCCGGCTGGCCGTGACCCGCGTGCCGTCGCGCATCCACACCGTGAACTGGCTACTGTCGTCGGGGGTCATGGCCTCGACGAAATCGAGGTTGACGATGCAGGAACGGCTGACTTTCAGGAAGCGGCCCGGGTCCAGCCGCTGTTCGAAAGCGGTGATGGGCAGGCGCACCAGGTAGCTGCGGCCCTTGCTGGCGATGGCGGTGTACTTGGTGTCGCTGCGCAGGTGTTCGATGGCTTCGACCTGCAGCGGGAAGATCTTGCCCTGGTCGCGCACCAGCACGCGGGTCAGGCGGCTGGTGTCTTCGCTGCCAGCGGCGGCGGCCTCCAGCGCCGGCAAGGCCAGGCTGGGCGACGTGTCCGCATCCGGCGCCGGCCCTGCACCGCCGGCCGTGCGCGCCGCCGCCGCCCCCAGCGCATGGGCCACGGCTTCGTTGAAGCGCTCCTGCGAAAACGGCTTCAGCAGGTAGTCCACCGCGTGCAGTTCGAAGGCGGTCAGCGCGTGTTCGTCGTAAGCGGTGGTGAAGATCACCGCCGGGCCGGCGTGGCCGTCTTGCGCAGCGTCTTCGGCCAGCGCCCGCAGCACCTGCAGGCCGGTGCGGCCGGGCATGTGGATGTCCAGCAGCAGCAGCGCCGGGCGCAGCGCGCGCACGGTCGCCAACGCGCTGTCGCCGTCGGCGCAGCTGGCCACCAGTTCCAGCTGCGGCAACAGCCGCACCCACTGCTCCAGGCCTTCGCGGGCCAGCGGCTCGTCTTCGGCGATCAGGGTGCGCACGGGGGCGCTCGGTGTCGGGTGCATGGCGGTCCTCGGCTCAGACGGGGTCTTCAAAAGGGATGTGGATGTCAACGCGAAAGCCCGCGCCCGGTGCGGTGTGGATCTGCAGGCGCGCCTGGCCGGCGTAGTCCAGCTCGAAGCGGCGGCGCAGCGCGCCCAGGGCCACACCGCCCCGCCGGCTGCTGCGCCCCGCGCCGGCCGGCAACAGCGGCGGCACCACCGCGCAGCCCGGCCCGTCGTCGGCCACGCTGAGTGCCAGGCCGCCCGCCACACGCTGCGCGCTGACCGTCACGGTGCCGCCGGCCACGCGCGGCGCGATGCCGTGGACGATGCTGTTTTCCACCAGCGGCTGCAGCGTCAGCGGCGGGATGGGTTCATCCAGCAGCGCCTCGTCCACCGCCCAGTGCACCTGCAGGCGCGGGCCCAGGCGCAGCGCTTCCAGCGCCAGGTAGTCGCGCACGAAGTCCAGTTCGTCGCGCAGCGTCACGCGGTCGGTGCTGCCGCGCTGGCTGTCCAGCACGTAGCGCATCAGGCGGGCATAGCGCAGCAACGCGTCTTCGGCGGCGGCCGGGTCCTTGCGGGTCAGCAACAGCAGCGTGTTCAGGGTGTTGAACAGGAAGTGCGGGTTCAGCTTGCCGCTGATGGCCGCCAGCTCGGCGCGCACCAAGGCGCTTTCGGCTTGCGCGGCCGCCAGCGCACTGGCCTGGGCGCGGCGGGCGTGCAGCACGCCAGCGAAGCCCAGCGTCAGCGCGGTGTAGACGAACACGCCGAACACCGCCCGCCAGACCAGGCGCTGCTGCAACTGGGCGATGGCGTGTTCGGGTTCGAACAACCACCAGGCCAGCGCGAATTCCAGCGCCAGCCACAACGCGCCGAAGAGCAGCCCGCCGCCCGCGTGCAGCAGCAGGCGCTGCAGCAGCGGGCGCGGCTGCAGCCAACGCACCCACGGAAAGGCCAGCGCGCCCAGCAGCATCGGCGCCCACAGGTTCAGCGTGGCTTCGTAGGCCGCTTCCCACAACTTCCAGGCGCCGCGCTGCCATTCGGCACCGGCCATGGCATAGAGCAACCAGCTCAGCAGGCACAGGCCGGCGTAGGCCAGGCCCAGCCGCCCGCGCGGGCCGGCGGTGGCCGGCGCTGGGGCTGGTGACAGGGCGGGTGGGAACGGGGGGGCGGAACTGCCAGGGCGGGCCATGGACGCTATGGTGACGCCCCGCGCCAGGCCTGCGGGCCCGGCGCGACCTGTTGCGGTTTCACGGCATCGAACGGGCGCTGCGCGGCGGCCAGGCGCCGCACAGCGCGGTCACTACGGGTTGCCGTTCTGCGACGTGACGTTGTCGCCGCCCGTCGGCACCTGGCAGTTGTTGAAGCTGATCGCCACCGACTGGCCCCAGTCGGCCGAATCGGCCTGCACCTGGAAGTGCAGATGCGGCCCGGTCGTGCGGCCGGTGTTGTCGGACAGCGCGATGACGGTGCCGGCTTCCACCTTGTCGCCCACCTTCACCTTGGCGCTGTTGGGCGTGAGGTGGAAATACCAGCTGGTGAAGCCGCCCAGGTGGCGGATGCGCACCGTGTTGCCCCAGTTCTGCAAGCTGCCGCCAGCGAAAGGTGTGTTGCTGGCCGTGGTGGGCGCGCTGGGGTCGTAGCTGGCGGTCTGGCTCATCTGCATCCATTCCACCGTGCCGGCGCGCGCGGCGCGCACCTCGGTGGCCGAGGGCATCATGAAGTCGAAAGCAAAGGCCTGGCTGCCGTTGTGCGAACCCGGCGGCGGGTTGTTGTTGCCCTGGCCCACCGCGCGGCTGACGCCGTTCTTCCACGGGTAGTGGTAGGCCCCGCGGGCTTCGTCCTGCGCCTTCAAGAAGGCCAGCCGCAGGCCCTTGCTGAAATAGGCCATGTCTTCGGTCTTGAAGTCGACGCCGCAGCGTTGGTGGCTCCAGTACTGGGTGCCACTGCCGGGCCGCCAGACGGCGGCGTACTTGCCACCGTCCACCGCCATCGTGGTGATGCGCAGGCCTTGCGGGAAGTAGGTCGCGTCCTTGGCTTCCATGTCGGCGCCGCTCAGGCCCCAGTGCACCCACTGCGTGCCGGTGCCAGGGCGCCACACGGCGGCCAGCTTGCCGCCGTCCACCTCCAGTTGCGTGACGCGCAGGCCCTGCTGAAAATAGGGCGCGTCCTTGGCCTTGAACTCGTCGCCCGACAGGCCCCAGTGCACCCACTGCGTGCCGCTGCCCGGGCGCCAGACGGCGGCCAGACGCCCTTTGCTGAGCGACAGCGCGGCGATGCGCAGGCCTTGCTTGAAGTAGGCCGTGTCCTTGGCCTTGAACTCGTCGGCGCTCAAGTCCCAGTGCACCCACTGCGTGCCGGTGCCGGGCTGCCAGACGGCGGTGAAGCGGCCTTCGCGCACGTCCAGCGACACAAGTCGCAGGCCCTGGTTGAAATAGGCCAGGTCCTGGGTCTTGAACTCGTCGGCCGTGACGCCGGCCCTGACCCACTGCGTGCCCGAGCCCGGCCGCCAGACGGCGGCGTAGCCCACCGCCCAGGCCGGTGACGCGGCCACGGCGGCGAGCAGGGCGGCCATGAGGGTCTTCCGGGCGAAGGTCCGAGCGATCTGCTGAAGCATGAACATGGCCGGCTCCTGGTGCGCGTTGGGGGTGGGCGCGCAGTATGTGAGCGGGGCCGCCGGCTTGACCAGGGACGAACTAGGGAGGTCCTCGCCGCCGGTCGGGCCGTGTCGGGCCAGGGTAGTCCTGCAGGGGGCCGCGCACGCAGCCGCTCGATACTGCGGCCCGGCATGTCCAACCCGTTCAGGAGATTTCCAATGTCCACCGTCACCCTGCGCCGCCTCATCGTCGGCACCGCCCTGGCCGCAACTGCCGGCACCTTGCTGGCCCAGGCCAGCGGCCTGACCCGCACCCTGGTCGGTCGCGCCGACGTGTCGGTGCCCGGGCGCGAAGCCGTGGTCGCCCGCGTGGAAGTGGCACCCGGCGCCAAGGCCGGCCGCCACACCCACCCCGGCGACGAAATCAGCTACGTGATGGAAGGCGAAGCCACGCTGCTGATCGACGGCCAGCCACCGCGCCAGGTGAAGGCCGGCGAAAGCTTCGTGATCCCGGCCGGCGTCGTCCACGACGCGCACAACAACACCAGCGCGCCCATCAAGCTGGTCGGCGTCTACGTGGTTGAAAAGGGCAAGCCCCTGGCCACCCCGGCGCCTTGAGTTCGGCCACCCGTGCGCCGACGGCGCTGTCGGACTTCGGCATCACCAACGACTACCTGCAGCAACGCGGCCTGCGGCTTTACGCCGAAGCCCGTGAACTGGTACTGGCCGACACCGGTGCCGACGGCCGCGAATTCCTGCTGACGCCATCCGCCGCGCAGGCCTGGCGGGCGATGAAGGCCGTGGCGGCCGGTGACGGCATCACGCTGGTGCTGGAATCGGCCTACCGCAGCGTGGCGCGGCAGGTCGAAATCCTGCAGGCCAAGCTGGCCGCCGGGCAGGCGCTGGCCGACGCGCTGCGCTGGGTGGCGCCACCCGGCTGCAGCGAACACCACACCGGTTGCGCTGTGGACATCGGCACGCCGGGCAGCATGGCGCTGCAGGAAGAATTCGAAACCACGGCGGCGTTCGAATGGCTGCGTTCAAACGCAGCCGGCCACGGCTTCGTGATGAGCTTTCCGCGCGGCAACGCGCAGGGCTACAGCTACGAGCCCTGGCACTGGTGTTTTCAGGGGCCGCCAGTCACCTGACCGGCAGTGCCGGCCGCTGCGGAGCCCGCATCCACATCCGCATCGGCCGACCCACCGCGCAAGGCTTGCGCCAGCCGTTCCCGGACGGCTTTCGTGTGGATGGGCAGCACCAGCACATCGCCCGGCTGCGCCCAGGCCAGCAGCGCGTGTGCGGCGGCTTCCTCGTCGGGCTGCAGCGTGATGCGGCCGGCGTCGAAACCGGCGGCCCGCAAGGTCGCTTCGATCAAACCCGGCACCGCGCCCAACGGCCGGCCGCGCAGCATCTCGGGCAGTTCCTTGATGACGATGCGGTCGGGCCGGCCCGCAGCCGCCGTGCGCGCCAAGTCGATGATGGCCGCGTCATCGCGATTGCCGGCCTGACCCAGCAGCAAACCCAGGCGCGCGCCGGCCAGCCCGACGGACATCAGCGCGCGGGCGACGGCCAGCAGTTGCGCCAGGCCGTCGGGGTTGTGGGCGTAGTCGATGAGCACCGTGGCGCCGCCGTGCGCCCAGCGTTCCAGCCGGCCGGGGTTGTCTTGCGCCTGCGCGCCGAACGTGTTCAAGGTATGACGAATGGCGGTTTCGGGCAGGCCCAGCGCGTGCGCGGCGAGCACAGCGGCGGCGATGTTCTCGGTGTTGTGCGGCGCCGCGCCGCCCAGCGTCAGCGGCAAGTCGGCCACCGCGCCCAGGTCGGTCACCGAGCCGCCGTGTGACCACCACAAGCGCCCGGCGCGCACGCCGCAGGTGCTGCCACCGGACTGGCGCGCGGCCACCAGCGCCGGGTGTTCGTCGTCGCGCGCGAACAGCGCCACGCGGCCGGCGGCGAACAAGGCCTGCACGTGCGGCGTGCGTGCGGCCACGGCCATCAGCACCGCGTCGCCACCGTTCAGCACCAGCGTGCCGCCCCGCACCAGCGTCCCGTCCAGCAGCGCACGCGCCACCACCAGCTTGGCCTCGGCGATGTCTTCGACGCCGGCAATGCCGTACTCGCCCAGGTGGTCGGCGCTGACGTTGGTGACGACTGCCGCGTCGGCGCGCGCCACCGCCAGCCCGCGCCGCATCAGGCCACCGCGCGCGGTTTCCAGCACCGCCAGCTGCACGGCCGCGTGGCGCAGCACCGCGCGCGCGCCGGCCGGGCCGCTGTAGTCACCACTGTCCAAAGCCCGGCCTTCGACGAAGACGCCTTCGGTGCAGCAGTAGCCGGCCGGCACGCCCGCTGCGGCGGCGATGGCGGCCAGCAAACGCACCGTGGTGGTCTTGCCGTTGCTGCCGGTGACGATGGCCGTCGGCACGTCGTGCAGCGCGGGCCAGGGCATGTCGTCGATGGCGGGCAAGGCGCTCAACGGCCAGGTGCGGCTGCCGCTGCCGGCACCGATGGACAGCGCCTCGTCGTCGATGAACACCGGCAGCCCGCGCGCGGCCGCAGCCGTTTGCAGCGCGCGCTGCGCGGGGCGCTGTTCGGCCGCTGCGCGCTGCGCGAAGACGGCCAGCGCAGTGGCATCGTCACCCAGGTCTTGTGCCAGGTCGTAGCCCTGCAGCGCATCCCCACCTGCCTCGGCCGCGCTGCGTTCCCAGGCCCATTCGTTGACTTCGGTGGCGGTGAACAAGACGTCGTCGGGTGCCGCGAAGAGCAACAGCGGTTCGCGCACACCGGGCAGCACGCGCGGCTGCGGCGCGGGCCAGCCCAGGTGCGCGCAGGCGAGTTGCACACGCGCCGCCCAGCGCGTGTGCGCGGCCTTGTCTTGCGCGGCCGAACCCAGCGGCGTCAGCGTGACGGCGGTGCTGGCGTACCAGCGGTTGGGGCCGGTCAGGCGGCGTGAGTCGTCGAAGCCGTGGTGCGGTTCAGGCGCGGATTCGGTGGCGGTTTCGGCCACGTCAATCCGCAGCCTCACCGACGTAGCGCAGCCCGCGTTCATCGCGTACGAACCCGGCCGCGTGCAAGGCACCATCGTCCGACAAGCTGGCCGCCGCAGCGCCCTCGCTATCGTCCACCGCCGCCGGTTCCACCGTCGCCACCACCGCTTGCGCGGGCACCGCCGCAGCCGCTGCCACGCCTTCGGGCTTGAACTTGATGATCTGCTTCCAGCTGCGCGTCAGCGCGTCGGCAAACACCAGCAGCAGGTCACCCAACTGCCCCATCCGCAGCGCGGCGTCTATCGCCTGCTGCTCGTCGGGAATGATGCTGATCGCGCTGTCGGCCACACCCTGCTCGCGCAACACGGCGGCGATCATGTTCGGCACCTCGTCACCCGCCCGCCCGCGCAAACCGTCGTCGCGCCGGCAGATGTAGTGGTCGAAGCGCCCGGCCACCGCCAGCGCGATGTCGCGGATGTCTTCGTCACGCCGGTCGCCCGGCCCGGCCACCACCACGATGCGACGGCCGCGCACGTCCAGCCGCCCGGCCAAGTCGGCCATCGCAGCCACGGCGTGGGCGTTGTGGGCGTAGTCGAAGATCACCTTGAAGGGATGTTC
>JANPHI010000105.1:0-13270 GCA_031424355.1 Betaproteobacteria bacterium | reverse complement strand
GCTGATGGGCGCCGAGGCTCTGCTGCTGGCCACCGAGTCGGGTGATTCGCCATTCGACGAAGCCTGCAGCCGGCCGTGGTTCGAACTGCAGCGCCGCCACCCGCAGCACCCGGTGCCGCTGGCCTGTTTCAGCACCACGGTCGAACTGCGCGGCGAGGCCGACACGAATCATGAATTTGCGCAGCGCGACGCCCAGGCCATCCTCGAATTCCTGCGCCGCCGGGGCGTGCTGGCCGGCACGCCGCAGCCGCTGCCGGCGCCGCGCTGCCGGCCCACCTTGCTGGCCGCGTCCGAGCCCGTCACGGCGCCGCGCAGCGGCATCGTCGTCTTCCACGCGCAGCCGGGTGAGCGCGTGGAAGCCGGTGCGTTGATCGCCGACCTGGTGGACGTCGACAGCGGCGAGGTGCTGCCGCTGCGCGCGCAGTCGGCCGGCCTGCTGTACGCACGCACCACCACGCGCTGGGCGCGGCCGGGGCAGCCGCTGGCCAAGATCGCCGGCACGACCCTGGCGCGCACCGGCAAGCTGCTCAGCGCCTGAGGCCCGCCGTGTCACACGGCTGACGCATGCGGTGCATAGACTCCGGGCATGTCCGATGAATCCCCAGCCGCCCGCGACGTGGCGGCGCTGCCGGCTGACACCCCCGTCGGCCCGCTGACCCTGCTGAACCGCGACCGCGCCATCCTGCAGTTCAACCGCCGCGTGCTGGCGCAGGCGCTGCGCGCCGATGTGCCGCTGCTGGAACGCCTGCGCTACGTGACCATCGTGTCCAGCAACCTCGACGAGTTCTTCGAGGTGCGCGTGGCCGACATCATCGAAGCCACGCGCCTGCCGACCTCGGGCGTGACGCGCCGCGACCTGGCCCAGGTGGCGCAGGCCGCGCACGAACTGATCGACGAGCAGTACGCACTGTTCAACGACGTGGTGATGCCCGCGCTGCAGCGCAAAGGCATCGTGGTGCTGAACCACGCCGACCGCAACGCCAGGCAGCGCGCCTGGGTGGCGCGCTTCTTCGAGCAGCAGGTGCGGCCGCTGCTGGTGCCGGTCAGCCTGGACCCCAGCCACCCTTTTCCGATGGTGGCCAACAAGTCGCTGAACTTCATCGCGCGCCTGGGCGGGCGTGATGCCTTCGGGCGCGAGAACCTGATCGCCATCGTCAAGGTGCCGCGCGTGCTGCCCCGCGTCATCCGCCTGCCCGACGGGCTGTGCGACGGCCAGCAGGGCTTTGTGTTGCTGACCAGCGTGATCCGCGCCCACCTGGGTTCGCTGTTCCCGGGGCGCACCGTCGAATCCTTCTCGCAGTTCCGCGTCACGCGCGACTCGGAACTGGAAGTCGATGAAGACGATGTCACCAACCTGCGGCAGGCCATGCGCAGCGGCCTGACCACCCGCAACTTCGGTCAGGCCATCCGGCTGGAAGTGGTGAACACCTGCCCGGCCGAGCTGGTCACGCTGCTGCTGGAACAGTTCGGCCTGCCCGACGTGGCGCTGTACAAGGTCAATGGCCCGGTCAACCTGGTGCGCCTGAACCAGCTCATCGACCAGGCCGATGCCGACGCGCTGCGCTTCCCGCCCTTCGAGCCGAAATGGCCGGAAGGGCAGTGGCCGCTGGGCACTTCGGTGTTCGAGCAATTGCGCGTGCGCGACATCCTGCTGCACCACCCGTTTGAGAGCTTCGAGCCCGTGGTTCAGTTCCTGCGCGAAGCCGTGCACGACCCCGAGGTGCTGGCCATCAAGCAGACCATCTACCGCACCGGCACGCAAAGCGTGTTGATGGACCTGCTGATCGAAGCCGCGCGCCGGGGCAAGGAAGTGCTGGTGGTGGTGGAGCTGAAAGCCCGCTTCGACGAGGAAGCCAACATCAACTGGGCCGAGCGCCTGGAGGCCGTCGGCGCGCAGGTGGTCTACGGCATCGTCGGCCTGAAGACGCACGCCAAGCTGCTGTTGGTGACGCGGCGTGAAGGTGCGCGGCTCAAGCGTTACGTGCACCTGTCCACCGGCAACTACAACCCGCGCACCGCGCGGCTGTACACCGACATGGGCATGCTGACCAGCGACGCCGGCCTGGCCGCCGACGCCGATGCCGTCTTCCTGCAACTGGCCAGCCAGACCCGCGTGAAGACGCCCAACCACCTGCTGACCGCGCCCTTCGTGCTGCACAGGCGCATGGTCAAACACATCCAGCAGGTGGCCGATGCGGCGCGGGCCGGGCAGCCGGCGCGCATCGTGGTGAAGATCAACGCGCTGACCGACCCGGGGCTGATTGCCGCGCTGGCCGCAGCCGGTGTGGCCGGTGCGCGCATCGACCTCATCGTGCGCGGTGCCTGCATGCTGCCGCCGGGTTTGCCGGGGCGCACGCCCAACATCCGCGTGCGCTCGGTGGTGGGGCGCTTTCTGGAACACACCCGCATCCTGTACTTCCGCTGGGGCCACAGCGACGACGACGAGGTGCTCTACCTGAGCAGCGCCGACTGGATGAGCCGCAACATGTTCCGCCGCATCGAAGTGGCCTGGCCGGTGCGCGACAAAGTGCTGCGCCAGCGCGTCATCGACGAAGGCCTGGTGCCCTATCTGCACGACCCGCTGGACGCCTGGTTGCTGGACGGCGAGGGGCGCTACAAGTGCGTGTCGGAAGCGGGCCCGGCTGGCCGTTCTGGCCCATCGGGCATCGGTGCGCAAAGCGCCCTGATGCAGCGTTATTCCTGAATCGCCCCAGGCAGCGAAGCGCCGTCGGCTCGTCATGGACCTCATCCTCTGGCGCCACGCTGAAGCCCTGGACGGGGTCGATCCGGGTGACGACCTGGCCCGGCCGCTCACCGCCAAGGGCGAACGCCAGGCGGCGCGCGTGGCGGCCTGGCTGAACCGGCAACTGCCCGCCGGCACGCGGGTGCTGGCCAGCCCGGCAAAACGCACGCAGCAGACCGCTGCCGCGCTGGACCGCAAGTTCAAGACCGTGACCGAGCTGGCGCCCGACGGCACGGTGGACGGCCTGCTGCATGTGGCCCGCTGGCCCGACGCGCGCGAGCCCGTGCTGGTGGTGGGCCACCAACCCACGCTGGGCCTGGCGGCCGCCTATCTGCTGGCCGCGCAGCCGCAGGCCTGGGCGGTGCGCAAAGGCGCGGTGTGGTGGCTGCGGGCCCGCGAGCGCGAAGGCGAATTGCAGGTGGTGCTGCACGCGGTGGTGTCGCCCGAGTTGATCTGACCCGCCCGCGCCGAACACCGCACGGGCAACGGCCGCTCAGGCCGCTGGCAGCACCAGGCGCAGTGGCCCGCTGCGCACCCAGGCCGCCACCTCTTCGCGCAGCAGGTACAGCGTGCGCGGGTGCGTTTCAGGCCAGGCCGGCTTGGCCCAGGCCAGCATCGCGTCACGGCCGCGCGCGCGCAGCGTCAGGGCCTTGGCATCGACCTCGCCGCGCGCGTGGCACTTGATGGCGGCCAGGCGCAGGCAGAGCACCTGCCAGGCGAAGGTTTCGCTGGCCATCTGCGTTTCGATCTTGCGCAGCCCGCCGCGCTGGCCCAGCACCAGGTCGGCGATGCGCCGCTGCTGGCTTTGCGAAAAACCGGCCGCATCGACATGCGCCAGCAGGTAGGCGCTGTGGCGGTGGTGGTCGTGGTGCGAGACCATCAGGCCCATCTCGTGCAGCGCGCAGGCCCAGGCCAGTTCGCGGCGGGTCTCGGGCTCGGCATCGGGCACCGCCGCGTCGAACAGCGCCAGCGCCACGCCGGCCACGCGGCCGGCCTGCACGGGGTCCACGGCGAAGCGGCGCTGCAGTTCCACCACGGTGGCGTCGCGCACGTCGCCGGCCTTGCCGCGCTGGCGGGCCAGCAGGCGTTCGTTCAGGTCGATGACCACGCCCTGGCGCAGCGCACCCTTGGCCGGCCACAGCTCTTCAATGCCGAAGTTCGCCGCCAGCGTGTACAAGATGGCCAGGCCGCCGGGCAGCACGGCCTTGCGGTCGGCCTTCAGGCCGGGCAGGGCGATCTGGTCCATCTGCCCGGCTTGCAGGCATTGGGCGATGCACCAGCGCAAGCCTTCGGGCGTGATGCGGCCATCGGTGAC
This sequence comes from Betaproteobacteria bacterium, assembly GCA_031424355.1. GTDB lineage: Bacteria > Pseudomonadota > Gammaproteobacteria > Burkholderiales > Burkholderiaceae_C > Rubrivivax. The sequence goes on along the minus strand of JANPHI010000105.1, from coordinate 9,212 downwards.
GCCAGCGGTCTGCAGGATCTGCGACACCGCCCCCGCCGTGCCCGAAGAGCCCAGCGCGCGCGTCCAGTGTTCACGGGCAAAAGGCCGCAGGGCTTCTTCCAGTTCAGCCCCGGCGGCGACCTGCGCGGCGCGGAAGGCGGCCTCGGTGATGCGCCCGCCTTCGAAGAAGCGCAGCGACAGGCTGACGCAGCCCACGCCGAAGGATTCCGACACCAGCGGCGTGCGGCCCTGGCCCAGGATCAATTCGGTGCTGCGCCCGCCGATGTCGATTACCAGTCGCGGCGCCTCGCTGGGTTGCAGGTAGGCCACGCCGGCGTAGATCAGGCGGGCTTCTTCGCGGCCCGAGATGACCTCGATCGGAAAGCCCAACGCTTCTTGCGCGCGCAGCAGGAAAGCGTTGCGGTTGCGGGCCTCGCGCAGCGTCTGCGTGGCCACGGCACGCACCTGGCCGGGTGCGAAACCGGCCAGCCGTGCCGAGAAGCGCCGCAGGCAGGCCAGGCCGCGCTGCGCGGCTTCTTCCGACAACATGCCGTCGGCGTCCAGCCCGGCGCCCAGGCGCACCGTGTCTTTCAGGTAGTCGATGCGCTTGTAGCGGCCGCTGTGTTGGGCGCCCGGCAGCTGGCCGATCTCCAGCCGAAAGCTGTTCGACCCCATGTCGATGGCTGCCAGCGGGCCGCCCGGTTTGAGGTTCATTTCCATCCGGGGATGCTACCCGTGGGCCTTCCTACAATCCGCGACCTCACCCACCCCGAAACGCTCCCGATGCTGAAGGCCGAGTTCGACACCCTGGTGCCCGCCACGGGCGATTTCAACCGCCGCGATTTCGTCCGAAAAACGGTGGGCAGCGGCTTCGCGGCGGCGGTGTTGCCGGTGACCGCGCAGACGGTTCGGACGCCCAGCGACGGCCTGCTGGTCGGTGAAGTGATGATCCCGGTCGGCGACTTCAAGATGCCGGCCTACCGCGCCGTGCCGGCAGGCCGGCTGAACGCGCCGGTGGTGCTGGTGATCAGCGAAATCTTCGGCGTGCACGAACACATCGCCGACGTGGCCACGCGCCTGGCGCGCGCCGGCTATTGCGCCATCGCACCCGAACTCTTCGTGCGCCAGGGCGATGCCGGCGCCTACGGCGAAATTGCCAAGCTCATCGCTGAAGTCGTGTCCAAGGTGCCCGACGCCCAGGTCATGAACGACCTGGACGCCACCGTGGCCTGGGCCCGCGCCCAGGGTCACGACGCCAGCCGCCTGGGTATCACCGGCTTCTGCTGGGGTGGGCGCATCACCTGGCTCTACGCCGCCCACAACCCCGGCGTGAAGGCCGGCGTGGCCTGGTACGGCCGCTTGACGGGCAGCCCGACGGCTTTGAGCCCGACCCAGCCCATCGACGTGGTGGGCAAGCTGAACGGCCCCGTGCTGGGGCTGTACGGCGGACAAGACCCGGGCATCCCGCTGGACCAGGTCGAGCAGATGAAAACGGCATTGGCCACTGGCAGTGCAGCGGCCCGCAAGAGCAGCTTCACCATCTACCCCGACGCCCCGCACGCCTTCCACGCCGACTACCGCAGCAGCTACCGCCCGGCCGCCGCCGCAGACGGCTGGCAGCGCGCGCTGGCCTGGTTCAAGGCCAACGGCGTGGCCGGATGAATGGCCGCGTGACCCTTCGATGACCCTGCTCTACATCGTCATCGCCACGGCGGCCGGCGGCGTGCTGTCGGTGCTGATCGCCGCCATGCTGACGCAGGCCGTGCTGGGCCGCGTGGTCAAGAGCATGGTCAGCCTGTCGGCCGGTGTGCTGCTGGGTACGGCGCTGCTGAACGTGCTGCCGGAAGCCTTCGAGAGCAAGACCGAACCGCACAAGCTCTTCGCCACGCTGCTGGGTGGCCTGCTGTTTTTCTGGCTGCTGGAGAAGGCCGAGCTCTACCGCCATGTGCACCACCACGAAGGCGACGGCCACGACCACCACCACCATTTCGATGCCCAGCAGGCCGGGCGTGGCGGCTTGAGCGTGCTGGTCGGCGACACGGTGCACAACTTCTGCGACGGCGTGATCATCGCGGCGGCTTTTCTGGCCAACCCGGGGCTGGGCCTGGTCACCGCGCTGGCCATCATGGCGCATGAAATTCCGCAGGAAGCCGGCGACTACATCGTGCTGCTCAACGCCGGTTTCACGCGGCGCAAGGCCTTGTTGTTCAACGCCCTCTCAGGCCTGGCGGCGGTGGCTGGCGGCGTGCTGGGCTACTTCGTCGTCGGCCCCTGGCAGTGGGTCATGCCCTACCTGCTGGTGGTGGCGGCCAGCAGCTTCGTCTACGTGGCCGTGGCCGACTTGCTGCCGCAGTTGCAGCAGCGCCTGAGCTGGCGCGAAACGCTGCTGCAGGTGTCCTGGCTGGCGGGTGGTCTGGGGCTGGTCTTGCTGGCGATGGCCGGCTTGCAAGGCCACCGCCACTGAGCCCGGGCCGCAGCCAGCGGCCCTGGGGTCTGCGCGCCGTTTGCGGCGAACCGACTAGCGCACCACCAGCACCGGCAGCGTGCTGTGGGTCAGCACCTTCTGCGTTTCGCTGCCCAGCAGCAGGGCGGTCATGCCGCGCCGGCCGTGCGAGGCCATCACGATCAGGTCACAGCCCTGCGCCTTGGCCTGGTCGAGGATGGCCTCCCAGGGGTGCAGGGCCTCGACGGTGTAGCCCTTGCAGGGCACGCCTGCCGCAGCGGCGGCCTCGGTGACGACCTTCACGCGGGCCGAAGCCACGCGCTCCTGGGTGTCGAAATACTCCTGCGGCGGCACCGGCTGCATTTCCGAAATGGCGCTGTAGGGAAAGGGTTCCTTGACCGCCAGCACGCTCAATTCGGCGCCGGCCAGCTTGGCCAGCCCCAAGGCCGACTGCAGGGCCTTGGCGGTGATGTCAGACCCGTCGGTGGGGAAGAGGATGCGTTGGTACATGAGGGCTCCTTCAGGGGTGATGGCAGGTGGACGCTGCCGACAACCGCAGTGTCCGCAGGACGTGTACGCCGGCCTTTGACCCCCGTCAAGCCTTCAGGATTCGGTGGGCGCGGCCGACGCCGCTGAAACCGCCGCTGCCGCACGGGTCCGTCCGCTGAGCAGGGTGGCAGCCACCCCCGACACGATGATCAGGGCCATGCCGGCCAGTGCCAGCGCCGTCACCGGGTCGTTGAACAGCCACACCCCCAGGCCGAAGGAATAGACGATGCCCAGGTACTGCAGTGCGGCGATGCCCAGCGTGGCGCCGGTGGCGTAGGCGCGGGTCATCAGCCACTGCGCCATCGTGGCCAGCAGGCCGATGGCCAGCAGCAAGGCCACCCCCTGCACCGAGTGCGGGTGCAGGCCGCCGGTGACCGTGGTGAGCCCCAGGCCCGCGACGCAGCCACCGATGGAAAAGTAGAAGACCACCCTTTCGCCGGGCTCGCCGATGCGCCCGAGCGCCGTCACCTGCAGGTAGGCCATGGCCGTGACCACGCCCGACAGCAGACCGATCAGGCCGCCCCACAGCTGGTTCTGGTCGACCGTCGGCCGCAGCACCATCGCCACGCCGGCAAAGCCGGCCAGCACGGCAACCACCAGGCGGCCGTCCAGCCCGCCGTTGCGGTTGCGCTCATCGGGGCCGGCCAGCACCGCGCCGCCGATCAGGAACAAGGCGATCCACACCGGCGAGGTGTAGTTCAGCGTCATCGCCGTGGCCAGGGGCAGCACGCCGATGGCGTAGAACCACAGGCACAACCCGACGGTGCCGATGGTGGCGCGCCAGAAGTGCATCGCGGGCACCGGTGTGCGCCAGCCGATGCCGCGCAGGCGCAGCACGCTGGCCATCAGCGCCAGGCCGATGAGCGACCGGTAGAGCACGATCTCGCCAGCGCCGTAGTGCGCCGAGGCCAGCTTCACGCACACGCCCATCAACGCGAACAGCGCCGATGCCGCCATCATGAACAGCGTCGGCTTCAACGGCAGGCGGCCCGGTCAGCGCGGCCCGGCCGGCGAGCCTCAGGCTGGCGTATGGCCCATCCCCATCTCGCGCCGGTACCACTGGTGGAAGTGCTGCATGCCGTCTTCCATCGGGCTCTGGTAAGGGCCGGCGTCGTCGTCACCGCGCAGCATCAGGGCCTTGCGGCCGGCGTCCATGCGCAGCGCGATCTCGTCGTCTTCCACGCAGGTTTCCATGTAGGCAGCCTGCTGGGCGTCGACGAATTCGCGCTCGAAGGCGACGATTTCCTCGGGGTAGAAGAACTCCACCAGGTTCATGGTCTTCTGCGGCCCCTGCGGGAACAGCGTGGACACCACCAGCACGTGCGGGTACCACTCCACCATCACCGTCGGGTAGTAGGTCAGCCAGATCGCACCCTGCGGCGGCGGCGCGCCGTTGCGGTAGTTCAGCACCGCCTGCTGCCAACGCGCATACACGTCCGAGCCCGCGCGGCTCAAGGCCTTCTGCACGCCCACGGTCTGCACCGAATGGTGACGGCCGAATTCCCACTTCAGGTCTTCGCAGCTGACAAAACCGCCCAGGCCGGGGTGGAAGGGGCCGACGTGGTAGTCCTCCAGATAGACCTCGATGAAGGTCTTCCAGTTGTAGTCGCACTGGTGCACGTGGGCGCGGTCGAAGACGAAGCCGCTGAAGTCCAGGTCGTGCGCCGCACCCAGTGCGGCCAGGTCGGTGGCGACCGATCGTCCGTTGTGCTCGAAGACCAGGCCCTGCCAGGTCTGCACGGGGTAGTTGCGCAGGTTCAGGCCCGGGTCTTGCGCGAAATGCGGCGCGCCGACCAGGGCGCCGTGCAGGTCGTAGGTCCAGCGGTGCAGCGGGCAGACGACGTGCCGGCCCGCGTGGCCGCGGCCCTTCAGCATCACCGCCTGGCGGTGCCGGCAGACGTTGCTGATGAGCTCGATGCCATCGGCGGTGCGCACCAGCGCCCGGCCTTCTTCTTCCTGCACCAACGCCAGATGGTCGCCGACCTCGGGCACGGCCAATGCGTGCCCCAGGTAGCGCGGTGCGTGTTGAAAGATGAGTTGCTGTTCCTTCTGGAACAGACTCGCGTCAAAGTAGCTGGAAACTGAAAGTTGAGAGCCGCTTGGGGAAGGTGTGCACTCAAGAGCTTCGAGACAAATGCTCAGGTCCGACATGATCCGACTGGATCCTCCTCGTCAAGGACATCGACCCGCCGCCCGGTGGCCCCGCGGGCGGCAAACGTGAAATCCCGGCACCGACAAGCCTGGTCCGGAAGGGTCGGCGATTCTAGCCGTGGCCCTTCGAGATGACGGCCGCCTCGGTTGGCAGGCCTTCGTTGACTAGAATCAGGGGCTTCAATTTCATCTTCCGAAATGGCCCGCAGCGCAGCAGCATCCGCAATCAACCCGGCAACCGACCCAGCCATCGAGCCGGCCAGCGACCCCGCCACCTACGAGTTGGCCCTGGCCGAACTCGACCGCCTGGTGGCGCAGATGGAAGGCGGGCAGTTGCCCCTGGACCAGCTGCTGGACGGCTACCGCCGCGGTGCCGAGTTGCTGAATTTCTGTCGCGCCAAGCTGCAGGACGTCGAGGCGCAGGTCAAGGTGCTGGAAGACGGGCAGCTCAAGACATGGACCGGCACATGATGGTCACGGATTTCGACGTCTGGTCACGCCACCAGCTGGCTGCCGTTGAAGCGGCCCTGGAAAACTGGGTGCCAATGAACGCCCCGGCCGGCCTGGGGCTGGCCATGCGTTACGGCGTGCTCGATGGCGGCAAGCGGCTGCGGCCGCTGCTGGTGCTGGCCAGCTGCCAGGCCGTGGCCGGCCACACCGAGGCCGCGATGCGTGCGGCGGTGGCGGTGGAGCTGATCCACGCCTATTCGCTGGTCCACGACGACATGCCCTGCATGGACAACGACGTGCTGCGCCGGGGCAAGCCCACCGTGCACGTGCAGTTCGGCCAGGCGCAGGCCATGCTGGCCGGCGACGCGATGCAGGCGCTGGCCTTCGAAGTGCTGACCCCCGATGCCGGTGTCGAACCGGCCTTGCAGGCCCGTCTGACAGCCTTGCTGGCCCGCTCGGCTGGCCACGCCGGCATGGCCGGTGGGCAGGCCATCGATCTGTCCAGCATCGGCCATTCGCTGGACGAAACAGCGCTGCGCGACATGCACCGCCGCAAGACCGGCGCGCTGCTGCAGGCCAGTGTGCTGATGGGCGCGGCCTGCGGGGTGTGCAGCGACAGCACCCGCGCTGCGCTCGGCGACTACGGCGCGGCACTGGGCCTGGCTTTCCAGGTCGTGGACGACATCCTCGACGTGACGCAGGCTTCCGAAACGCTGGGCAAGACGGCCGGCAAGGACCAGCACCACAACAAGCCCACCTACGTCACCGTGCTGGGTCTGGGCGCCGCCCGCCGGCATGCCGACGAACTGCGCGAACAAGCCCATGCGGCGCTGGCCCGGACGGGTCTGGGCGGTACTGCCGGCCTGTTGTCGGTGCTGGCCGACAAAGTCGTCGAACGAGACAACTGACATGAAGAAATTGCTCGACAAGATCGACAGCCCGGCCGACCTGCGGCGGCTGAATCGGGCCGACCTGCCGGGCCTGGCCAGTGAACTGCGCGAATTCGTGCTGAACACGGTCAGCCAGACCGGCAATGGCCACCTCGGCAGCAACCTGGGCACGGTGGAATTGACCATCGCGCTGCATTACGTGTTCAACACGCCCAACGACCGCATCGTCTGGGACGTGGGCCACCAGACCTACCCGCACAAGGTCATCACCGGCCGCCGCGACCGCATGCACACGCTGCGCCAGCTGGGCGGCATCGGCGGTTTTCCCAAGCGCGATGAAAGCGAATACGACACCTTCGGCACGGCGCACAGCAGCACCAGCATCAGCGCCGCCCTGGGCATGGCGCTGGCCAGCAAGCTGAAGGGTGAAGACCGCAAGGCCGTGGCCGTGATCGGCGACGGCGCGATGACCGCTGGCATGGCCTTCGAGGCGCTGAACAACGGTGGCATCAGCCACGCCGGCATGTTGCCCAACCTGCTGGTGGTGTTGAACGACAACGACATGTCGATCAGCCCGCCCGTGGGTGCGTTGAACAAGTACCTGGCCCGCTTGATGAGCGGCAACTTCTATGAAGCGGCCCGCGAAAGCGCGAAAGCGGTGCTCAAGAATGCGCCGCCCTTGTTCGAACTGGCCCGCCGCTTTGAAGAGCACGCCAAAGGCATGGTCGTGCCGGGCACCATCTTCGAGGAATTCGGCTTCAACTACGTCGGCCCCATCGACGGCCACGACCTGGACGCGCTGATCCCGACGCTGGAAAACCTGCGCGCCAAGAAGGGCCCGCAGTTCCTGCACGTGGTCACCCGCAAGGGCTACGGCTACAAGCTGGCCGAGGCCGACCCGGTGCGCTACCACGCGGCCTCGACGAAGTTCAACCCGGCCGAAGGCTTCCCGCCCAGCAAGCCCAGCAAGCCGGCCTTCATGAACGTCTTCGGCCAGTGGCTGTGCGACATGGCCGAGGCCGACGACAAGCTGGTGGCCATCACCCCGGCCATGCGTGAAGGCTCGGGCATGGTCGAATTCCACAAGCGCTTTCCGAAGCGCTATTTCGACGTGGGCATCGCCGAGCAGCACGCCGTCACCTTCGCCGGTGGCCTGGCCTGCGAAGGCCTGAAGCCGGTCGTCGCGATCTACAGCACCTTCCTGCAGCGCGGCTACGACCAGATGATCCACGACGTGGCGCTGCAGAACCTGCCGGTGGTCTTCGCGCTGGACCGCGCCGGCATCGTCGGTGCCGACGGCCCGACGCACGCCGGGGCCTACGACATCGCCTTCGTGCGCTGCATCCCCAACATGGCGATGCTGACGCCCAGCGATGAGAACGAATGCCGTCAGGCGCTGACCACCGCCTTCCGCCACGGCAGCCCGGTGGCCGTGCGCTACCCGCGCGGCGTGGGCGCCGGCGTGGCCATCGAGAAGGAATTGAACAGCTGGCCCTGGGGCAAAGGCGTGGTTCGCCGGCAAGGCCAACGCATCGCCATCCTGGCCTTCGGCACCTTGCTGCACGCGTCGCTGAAAGCCGCCGAATCGCTGGGCGCCACGGTGGCCGACATGCGCTTCGCCAAGCCGCTGGACGCCGACCTGGTGCTGGAACTGGCACGCACCCACGACGGTCTGGTGACGGTGGAAGAGGGCTGCATCATGGGTGGCGCCGGCAGCGCGGTGCTGGAATGCCTGGCCGCTGCGGGCCTGGCCGTGCCGGTGCTGCAACTGGGCCTGCCCGATGTCTTCACCGAGCACGGCGACCCGGCGAAGATCCTGGCGATGTGCGGGCTGGACGCCGTCGGCATCGAGCAGGCCATCCTGCAGCGCTACGGCAGCCGGCCGGCGCTGGCTGCGGCCAACGCCTGAGCCGACCCGCCAGCGCGCACGCAAGCCGGCACCTGACCCGCCGTTCAAGTCCTTCGAACGGCGTCGTGTAACCCGGGTGACCGTGCAGGCACCGATTCGGTGTCATCCTTGCTGCCTACACGACGCACCCATGAATTCCCTGACCCCCCCGAACAGCATGAACCTGACCGAGGCGCTGCACATCCCCGACACGCAAAGTGCCGCCGACGAGCGCCACCTGGCCATCCAGCGGGTGGGCATCAAGGACATCCGCTACCCGCTGCAACTGACGGTGGCCGGCGCGGTGCAGACGACTGCCGCACTGTGGTCGCTGGACGTGGCGTTGCCGGCCGACAAGAAGGGCACGCACATGTCGCGCTTCGTGGCCTGGCTGGACGCGCTGGCGCTGTCGGGCGAGCCGCTGGACGCCAGCACGCTGCGCCGCCTGCACGCCGCCATGCTGGACAAGCTGGGCGCCACCGAAGGCCGCATCGAAGCCGCCTTCAGTTTTTTCCTGCGCAAGCGCGCGCCGGTGTCGGGTGTGCAGAGCCTGCTCGACTACCAGGGCCGCTGGATCGCCGAGACGCGCGACGGCGTGACCCGCGTGCACGCTGAAGTGGCGGTGCCGGTGAAGAGCCTGTGCCCGTGTTCCAAGGAAATTTCCGACTACGGCGCGCACAACCAGCGCTCGCTGGTGACCATCCGCGCTGAAATCCTGGACGGCGCCGCAACGCCCGGTCTTGCGCCCTTGTCCTGGCTGGAACTGGTGCGTTTTGCCGAGGTCAACGCGTCCAGCGAAATCTGGCCGATGCTGAAGCGCCCTGACGAGAAGTGGGTCACCGAGCGGGCCTACGAAAACCCC
>JANPHI010000104.1:0-6068 GCA_031424355.1 Betaproteobacteria bacterium | reverse complement strand
AGGATGCAGTCGGGCGCCTGGCGCAGCGCGTTCTTCAGCGCCACCTGCAGGCTCTGCGTGTCGCGGCCCACTTCGCGCTGGTTGACGATGCTTTTCTTGTTCGTGAACAGGAATTCGATGGGGTCTTCGATGGTCAGGATGTGCCCGGTCATCTGCTGGTTGCGCCATTCCAGCATCGAAGCCAGCGTGGTGCTCTTGCCCGCGCCGGTGGCGCCCACCATCAGGATCAGCCCGCGCTTTTCGGTCACCAGCTGCGACAGCAGCGGCGGCATGCCCAGGCTGTCCAACGACGGAATTTCCATCGGCACACAGCGGATCACCGCCGCGATGCTGCCGCGTTGCTTGAAGGCCGACAGCCGGAAACTGCCCACCCGCGGCACGCTGATGCCGACGTTCAATTCACCGGTGTCGTCCAGTTCTTCCAGCTGCTGCGGCGCCAGCATTTCCGACAGCAGCTGCCGCGTCTGCTGCTGGCCTAACAACTGGTCGGACAGTTGCAGGATCTGCCCGTTGATCTTGATCTGGATGGGCATGTTGGCCGACATGTAGACGTCGGACGCACCTTTTTCCGCCATCAGGCGCAAGACGCGTTCGAGGTTGTTGGCCATGTCGTGCCTCAGCGGGTGGTTGCAGCGGCGGTGTTCAGGCGCGCAGCAGGTCGTTGATGCTGGTCTTGCCGCGCGTCTGCGCGTCCACGCGCTTTACGATGATGGCCGCGTACAGGCTGTAAGGCTGGCCGTTGGCGGCGGTCTTGGGCAGGTTGCCGCTGACGACCACCGAACCGCTGGGCACGCGGCCGTAGCTGATGTCGCCGGTTTCGCGGTTGAAGATGGGCGTGCTCTGGCCCAGGTAGACGCCCATGCCCAGCACCGAGTTTTCTTCGACGATGACGCCTTCCACGACTTCGCTGCGCGCGCCGATGAAGCAGTTGTCTTCGATGATGGTCGGGTTGGCCTGCAGCGGTTCCAGCACGCCGCCGATGCCGACGCCGCCCGACAGGTGCACGTTCTTGCCGATCTGCGCGCAACTGCCCACGGTGGCCCAAGTGTCGACCATAGTGTTTTCGCCCACGTAGGCGCCGATGTTCACGTAGCTGGGCATCAGCACCGCACCCTTGGCGATGTAGCTGCCGCGCCGCGCTACGGCCGGCGGCACCACGCGCACGCCACTGGCGCGCATCTGGGCTTCGTCGAGGTGGGCGAACTTGGTCTGCACCTTGTCGAAGAAGCCCAGGTCGCCGGCGCGCATGATCTTGTTGTCGTTCAGGCGGAAGCTCAGCAGCACGGCTTTCTTGACCCACTGGTTCACGGTCCAGTCGCCCACGCCCCGGCGTTCGGCCACGCGCAGGCGGCCGCTGTTCAGCTCGGAGATGGTCTGCTCGACCGCCTCGCGCACGTCGGGCGCGTTGACGGCCGAGATCTCGGCGCGGGCTTCCCAGGCGAGGTCGATGACGGGTTGCAGGTCGGTGGTGCTGGACATCAAGGGCTTTCGAAACGGCAGTGAAGATGCGGGTGAAACAGTCAGGCCGCGAGGCGTGCTGCGTAGGAAACGATGCGCTGGGCGGCTTCCAGGCATTCGGCCACCGGGGCGACCAGGGCCATGCGGATGCGGCCGGTGCCGGGGTTGGGCGGGCTGTGGCCCGGGACGCTGCGGGCCAGCAGGCTGCCCGGCAGAACCGCCACATTGTATTGAGCCAGCAGGCCGCGGGCCCATTCGATGTCGTCCTGCGGCCCGCCCTGGGGCAAGGCAGCCCACAGGTAGAAAGCGGCGTCGGGCAGCTTCACGTCCATCACCGGTGCCAGCAGCGGCGTCACCTGCGCGAACTTGGCGCGGTAGAGCTCGCGGTTGGCCACCACGTGGGCTTCGTCGTTCCAGGCTGCGATGCTGGCCCGCTGCACCATGCCGCCCATGGCGCTGCCGTGGTAAGTGCGGTAGAGCAGGAAAGCCTTGACCAGGGCCGCGTCGCCGGCCACGAAGCCCGAGCGCAGGCCGGGCACGTTGCTGCGCTTGGACAGGCTGGTCAGCGCGATCAGGTTCTTGAAGTGACCACGGCCCAGCGCCTGCGCGGCCTGCAGCGCGCCCAGCGGCGGTTCGTCGCGGAAATAGATCTCGGAATAGCACTCGTCGCTGGCGATGACGAAGCCGTGGCGTTCGCTCAGTTCGAACAACTGCTGCCATTCGGTCAGCGGCATCACCGCGCCCGTCGGGTTGCCCGGCGAACAGACGTAGAGCAGCTGCGTGCGCGCCCAGGTCTCGTCGCTGACGGCACCCCAGTCGGCCGCGAAGTTGCGTGCCGGGTCGCTGGGCACGAAGACCGTTTGTGCGCCGCCCAGCAGGGCCGCCCCTTCGTAGATTTGGTAGAACGGGTTGGGGCAGACCACCGTGGCGCCCGGCCGCGACGGGTCCAGCACCGTCTGCGCCAGCGCGAACAGCGCTTCGCGCGTGCCGTTCACCGGCAGCACCTGCGTCGCAGCGTCGAGCAGCACGCCGTAGCGGCGCTGCACCCAGGCGGCGATGGCTTCCCGCAGCGCCGGCTCACCCAGCGTGGACGGGTAGGTGGACAGCATCGGCAGCGCCTGCACCAGCGCGGCTTCGATCAGCGCCGGCGTGGCGTGCTTGGGCTCGCCGATGCCCAGGCTGATGGGCTTGAAGTCGGGGTTGGGGCGGATGCCCTGCGTCAGCTCGCGCCAGCGCTCGAAAGGGTAGGGGTGCAGGCGGGACAGCAGCGGGTTCATCCCGCCGATTATCCCGGACGCACCCCGTTCCGGGCCTAGGCCGTGGCCAGCTTGAAGTCGGCCACCACCTGCACCAATTCCTGGGCTTGCGCGCTCAGGCTTTCGGCGGCGGCGGCGCTTTGTTCGACCAGGGCGGCGTTGCGCTGTGTGGCCGTGTCCATCTGGCTCATCGACAGCCCCACCTGCGCCACACCCGAACTCTGCTCGCGGCTGGCTGCGCTGATCTCGCCCATGATGGCCGTGACGCGGGTGATGGAAGCCACCACCTCGCCCATGGTGCGGCCGGCTTCGTCCACCTGCGCCGTGCCTTGTTCGACCCGTTCCACGCTGGCCGCGATCAGGCGCTTGATCTCGCGCGCCGCGTCGGCGCTGCGCTGGGCCAGGCTGCGCACTTCGCTGGCCACCACGGCAAAGCCGCGACCCTGTTCCCCGGCCCGTGCCGCTTCCACGGCGGCATTCAGCGCCAGGATGTTGGTCTGGAAAGCGATGCCGTCGATGACGCCGATGATGTCGGCGATCTTGCGGGAACTTTCGGTGATGCCGCCCATGGTCTGCACCACGCGCGACACGGCCACGCCACCCCGGCGCGCGACCTCGCTGGCGCTTTTCGCCAGGGTGTCGGCTTCGCCGGCGCTGGCTGCGTTCTGCTTCACCGTGCTGCCCAGTTCTTCCATCGACGCCGAGGTCTGCTGGATGGCGCTGGCCTGCTGCTCGGTGCGGCTGGACAGGTCGAGATTGCCCTGCGCGATCTCGCTGCCGGCGTTGGCCACGCGTTCCGAGCCCTCGCGCACGGTGGCCACCACGCGCGACAGGCTGTGTTGCATGTGCTGCAGGCAGGCCATCAGGCTGGTGCTGTCGCCAGCGCGCAAGTGAACCGGCGTGCTCAGGTCGCCGTTGGCCACGGCGCGTGCCAGTTCGGCGGCGGCGGCGGGTTCGCCGCCCAGTTGCGTTTTCAGGCTGGTGGTGATCAGCACCGACAGCGCCACGCCGATCAGCAGGGCCGCTGCCACCAGGCCCAGGGTCCACAACCGCGCGGCGGTGTAAACGGCGCCCGCATGGTCGGCGGCCTGCTTGCTGCCCTCGAAGCTGAAGGCGCTGAGCGCATCGATGGCCGCGATGGTTTCATCGGCCGCCATCTTGGCCGCGCCGTCGCCGATGTCGCGCGCGTCTTCGGGCTTGTCCGCGTTGCCCAGCGCCAGCACTTTCTGGTCGACGCCGAGGTAGTCCTTCCACTTCGCGGCAAAAGCCTCCGTCAACTTGCGCTCGGCTTCGCCCGCCGCCAGCTTGGCGTGCTCGGCCTGTTGCGTGGCAATGGTGGCGCGCAACTCCTTCATCTTGTCTTCGTATTCGGCGCGGTAGCTGGCGTCGGCGGCACGCGCGTGCTTGACCTCCAGCTCGCGGAATTCGAGCAAGGCGGCGCGTGCGGCACTGAGGTGGCCCACGCTGGGCAGCCACTTTTCGGCCAGCTCGGCCGATGTCTGATGGACCCGGCTGAGGTTGAAGATGCTGGCCGCACCGAGCAGGCCAGCCAGGCCGATGACCAGACCGAAAGCCAGCATCAGCCGGGACCCGATGGTCATGCTGGCGAACCGGTCCCGGGCGCGTTCACGAAAATTCATGGTGGTTGCCTGCTTGTGGCCTGCGCCAGAGTCGAAGCGCCGCCAGTGCGGCGCGCGGGGTCACTTCTTGAAGCCGACGTAGGTCACGCCGATGACCTTGCCGCCCGCGTCCTTGACGGGGTTGTAGCAAGCGTCGAAAGGCGTCCCCAGCACGTCCACCTGGCCGCAGAAGGACTCGCCCTTGGACACCGCTTCATAGGCCTTGGCCTTGGCCAGGGCCGTGCCCACGCCGCGCTTGCCCTCGGGGGTCAGCACGTTGGTGCTGACGCGGATGAAGTCGTCGCCTTCCTTGACGAAGACGGTGGCGCTGGCCCCCGTGCTCTTCTTGATTTCGTCGACCACGTCGTAGTTGTTGTTGATCTTGCGGGCGCCGAAATACAGGCCGGCCACGGCCTTTTCGCCGGCCTTCTCGCTGCCTTCAACCTTGGGCGCACCGATCTTGGCCAGGCGGGCGTCCAGCGCCGCGATGGCGGCCTTGGGGTCGTTGTTGGCGTGGGCGGCCGAAGCGGCGAACGCGAGCGCCGTGACGGCGGTGATGAGCAGGTGTTTCATGGGGTCTCCTGAATCCGGAACGGTTGCGGAACGAAGGCAGCTCACCACGGCAGGTGCACGCTTGAGGCCCTCGAAAGCCATTTCGGCCGTCCGCTGGGGCACTTGAGGTTCCGCTCAACGGAACGGCGATGGCGCAAGGCCGACTGTGCGTTCGGATGTCACGGGTGACCGCCCTCGCGGCCGGCGGGCCGGTCCGGGCCGCTCAAGGCCGGTTCGGGTCGGTTCGGGCCGCTTGGGGCCGTCAGAGCCGGCCGACGCAGCCCGCTGCGCCACAACGGCAGGCCAGGCGGCCTTCGTGGTGGGTGGGGCCGTAGTTCACGGTGATCTCGTCGCCGGCCGCGATGGCCTTCAGCGCGTAGAACTCGACGCGGCCGTTGCGGATGCACAGCCGCGCGTTGGGCTGGCAGCTGTGGTTGGTGTAGCGCATGGGGTCCGCGGACTTGGTGAAGTCGATGGCCTTCTTGTCCGACAGCTCGACGATCATGATGCGTTCGCTGCGCGTGGCGCGGATGCGCGCCTGCTGCACGCTGATGCTTTCGCCGCGGATCTCGCCGATCTTCAGCCGCTGCGGGATGGCCTCGGCCGCGAAAGCGCCGTTGCCGTCGATGGCGCTGGGGCGCACATCGACGGCGAACTTTTGGTAAGCCGGTCGGTCGGGCGCCACTGCTGGCGACGCCGCCACGGGCTGTGCCGCCTGCCGGCTGCGCAGTTGCGCCATCAGGCCCCCGGCAAGACCACCTGGGGCTGCTGCTTCCAGCCTTTTTTCCGGTGCTCGACGGTGACGAAGCAGCGGATGCCGCCGCGCACATACCAGTCGGCGTGCAGGCGGATGAAGCGCGGGTTGATGGCCGCGACCAGGTCGCTGACGATGGTGTTGCTGACCTTCTCGTGGAAGGCGCCTTCGTTGCGGAAGCTCCAGAAGTACTGCTTCAGGCTCTTGGTCTCGACGCACAGTTGGTCGGCAATGACGTCGATGGTGAAGTGCGCGAAGTCGGGCTGGCCGGTCAGCGGGCACAGGCAGGTGAACTCGGGCACGTCGAAGCGGATGACGTAGTCGCGCTCGGGCGCCGGGTTGGGGAAGACCTGCAGGTCTTTGCTGGGGGCCGAAGGCGGAATGGCCGGCGCGGCGCGTTGGTTGAGGGTGGGCTTGCGGGCCATGCGG
>JANPHI010000103.1:0-17294 GCA_031424355.1 Betaproteobacteria bacterium | reverse complement strand
GCAGGCGGCCGAACAGGTCGCGTTCCAGGCTCAAACTGAGCTTGACCTTCCAGGTCCAGGCCACCGTCTTGCGGATCAACTCATCGGCGGCGCGCTTGGCATGGCTCCAGCCCAGGTGGATGGCGATGCGGCCTTCGGCCATCGAAGGCCTGCCCGGCACGACTTCTTCGTCCAGCACCAGCTTGGCATCCAGCCATTCGTTCGTCCGCCCGCGAAACACCGCCAGCGCGCGGTGGCTGGGCACCGTGCGGATGGGCTCGGCGTAGTCGAAGTAGTCGCGGAACTTCGCGGCATCGGCGTGGTTGCCGTCCTTGCCTTCCACCAGCTTGCTTTGCAGCAGGGCCTCGGCCCACAGCCAGGTGCGCAATTTGCCGACCAGCACCGCGTCTTCGGCCCAGCGTTCGCTGAGCAGGTCGCGCACGCCGTCCAGCACGGCGTAGGCGTCGGCAAAACCGCCGTCGGCGTTGATGTAGGCCACGGCCTCGGTCGACGGGTCCAGCGCGGGGTCGGCGAAGAGCTTGTCGGCCAGCGGTTCCAGGCCGGCTTCGCGGGCGATCATCCCCTTCGTCCGGCGTTTTTGCTTGTACGGCAGGTAGAGGTCTTCCAGCTCCTGCTTGGTCGGCGCCGCCGCAATCAAGGCCTGCAATTCAGGCGTCAGCTTGCCCTGCTCGTCGATGCTTTTCAGCACCGCCGCGCGGCGGTCTTCCAGCTCGCGGATGTAGGACAGCCGGGCTTCCAGCTCGCGCAGCTGGATGTCGTCCAGGCCGTCGGTCGCTTCCTTGCGGTACCGGGCGATGAAGGGAACGGTGGCGCCGCCGTCGAGCAGTTCGACAGCGGTTTGCACCTGGGCCGGGCGAACCTTCAGCTCGGCGGCAATTTGCAGAACGATCTTGTCCAAGGGGGCATGCAGCCCGTGGCGGGCCGCCAGGAAAACGCGGAACCGCGCAGTCTACTGGGCGGGCGCTGCCACCGAAGCGGGTGTCGAGCCTGCCAGCCAGTCGGCAGCGCCCTGCCCGGCGGTCAAGCCGGTGGCGAAGCAGGCGGTCAACAGGTAGCCGCCGGTGGGCGCTTCCCAGTCCAGCATCTCGCCGGCCACGAAAACGCCGGGCAGGTTGTTCAGCATGCCCTTCCCGTCCAGGCTGTCGAACCGCACGCCGCCGGCGGTGCTGATGGCTTCATCGATGGGCCTTGTCGCGGTCACCGTGATGGGCAGCGCCTTGATGGCGGCGGCCAGTTGCGCTGGGTCGGCCTGGGCCTCTTTGGACAACCGTTCCCACAGCAGGCCGGTCTTCACGCCCGACAGGTTCAAGCGCGACTTCAAGTGCGTGGCCAGCGAACGTGGGCCACGCGGGTGGGCCACTTCGCGCTGCACCCAGTCCAGGCTGCGCGCGGGCAGCAGGTCGAGGTGGAAGGTGGCCGAGCCGACCGCCGCAATACGGTCGCGCAGCGCAGCCGACGCCGCGTAGACCAGGCTGCCTTCGACGCCCGTGGCGGTGACGACGAACTCGCCCGGCTGGCGCCAGCCTTCAAATTCGACGGCGACGGACTTCAGCGGCTCACCGGCGTAACGCGAACTGAAGTGTTCGCTCCACGCAGCCTCGAAGCCGCAGTTCGACGGCTGCAGCGGGGCCAACGGCACCCCCTTCGCGGCCAGCCAGGGCCACCAGGCGCCGTCGGAGCCCAGCCGCGACCAGCTGGCGCCGCCCAGGGCCAGCACGGTGGCGCTGGGCGTGGTTTGCACCGCGCCGGTGGGGCTGCTGAACTGCAGCGCGCCATCGTCGGCCCAACCCGTCCAGCGGTGGCGCATGTGGAAGTGCACGCCCTGCACGCGCAGGCGGTGCAGCCAGGCACGCAGCAGTGGCGCGGCCTTCATGTCCTGCGGGAAGACGCGGTGGGAACTGCCGACGAAGGTGGGTATGCCCAAGGCTTCGGACCAGGCGCGCAGCGCGTCAGGGTTGAAGTGGCGCAAGGCCGGCTCCAGGGCCGGCGTGGCGGCGGCGTAGCGCGTCACGAAGCGGTCGAAAGCCTCGGCATGCGTCAGGTTCAAACCGCCTTTGCCGGCCAGCAGGAATTTGCGGCCGACCGAGGGCATGGCGTCGTAGAGATCGACCGCCACACCACGCTGGGCCAGGGCTTCGGCGGCCATCAGGCCGGCCGGGCCGCCGCCGATGACGGCGACGCGGGGGGTGGTCTTGCTTGCGGGAACAGAAGTCATCGCGGATTGTGGCCTGCACGGCTGTAAGGTCGGCACGCGGCCGGCGACTGCCTGTCTGCTGCGCGTCGCTTGTGCCCACCCTGCGCAGCCCGGAGAACACGCCATGCCCCTACCGCACCGCTGCTGGACCGCCCTGCTGCCCGCGCTTGCCGCGCTGGCTGTCGTGGACATCGCTACCGCTGCGCCTGCAACTTGCCAGGCGCAATCGGCGGCCATCGCGCCCACCGTCGTCGAGCTCTACACGTCCGAAGGCTGCAGTTCCTGCCCGCCGGCCGACAAATGGTTGTCCACCTTGAAGGGCCGGCCCGACGTGCTGGCCCTGGCCTTCCACGTCACCTACTGGGACCGCCTGGGCTGGCCCGACCGCTTCGCCACGCCCGAGGCCACCGCGCGCCAGCACGAACTGGCGCGGCTGGCGGGCAGCTCGCAGGTCTACACGCCCCAGGTGCGGGTGGGCGGGCGCGACTGGCAGGTTTGGCCGAAGTTGCCGCCGGCTGGGGCGGACAGCGGCATCAGCGTGGCGCTGCAACGCGAGGGCGACACTGTCACCGCGCAAGTCGCCGCCACACCGGGCAACGCGGCGCAACGGTCAGGCTACTGGGCGGTGCTGGAAGACAGCCACCAAAGCGCGGTAAAGGCCGGCGAGAACAGCGGCGAAACGCTGCGCCACGACCACGTCGTGCGCCTGTACAAACCAGTGGCCAACTGGGCCGCCAGCGCCGGCCAGCGGGTGCAGCTGACGGCGTCGCGCGGCGACCCGGGCTACCCGCGCCGCGTGGTTTTCGTCGTCACCGACGCGGCGACCGCCAAGCCGCTGCAGGCGGTGGCCTTGGGCTGCTGAACGTCACACTTTGGCTTTGCCGTCGCGCAATTGCGCCCGCAGATGCTGGCCGATTTCCGGCTTCGCATGAAACGGGTCGGTCGGGTTGCGCAGCGCCAGCACGTCTTCCAGCCGCGTCTGCACGCCGGTCAACGCGTGCGGATGGCTGAAGACGTAGAAGCGGTTCGCGTCCATCGCGTCGAAGACGTATTGCGCCACCTGCGCTGCCGTCAATTTGCCGCGCGTCACGGCCTGGTCGCTCATGGCCTGGGCGATCAACTGGCTGCGCGTGGGCTGCACGTCTTCCTGGAATTCGGTGGGCCGGTTGCGCTCGCTCAGGTGGATGCCGGTGGGCACGAAATACGGGCACAGCACGTGGGCGTGAACCTGCTCGGTGACCAGCGCCAGGTCTTGGTAGAGCGTCTCGCTCATCGCCACCACGGCGTGCTTGGTGACGTTGTAGACGCCCATGTTCGGCGCGTTCAACAGGCCGGCCATGCTGGCGGTGTTGACGATGTGACCGACGTAGGCCGGATCGGCAACGGCTGCCGCCAGCATCATCGGCGTGAACACGCGCACGCCGTGGGCCACGCCCATCAGGTTGACGCCGACCACCCATTCCCAGTCCTTCAGCGTGTGTTCCCAGATCAGCCCGCCCGCGCCGACACCGGCGTTGTTGAAGAAGAAACTGGGCGCGCCGAAACGCTGCAGCGTGGCCGCGCCCAGGGCTTCGAATTCAGCGGCCTTGGCCACGTCGAGGCGGAAGGGCAGCACGCTGGCGCCGTGGGCGCTGGCGATGGCTTCGATCTCGGGCACGGCCTTGTCCAGCGCGGCCTGCTGCACGTCGGCCATCACCACGTTCATGCCCCGGCCGGCGGCGATGCGGCTGGCTTCCAGGCCGAAGCCCGAGGCGGCGCCGGTGATGACGGCGGTCTGTTTGTTGTTGCTCATGTCGTCTCCGTTTTGATCTGGAACCCGCGTCGCGGGAAGTGCACGTGGACGTGGCCCGCGCGTTCGTCGCTGCGCGCCAGCACCACCTCGTCGGCACTCAGACCGACCAGCGTGCCGGCGACCGGGTCCATGCCGTAATCGGTGGGGGTGACGGTGACGGCCTGGCCGGCTTCGAAGCCCAGACCGGCTTGCACGGCGGTGGGCGCGTGCGACGGGGCGGCCTTGGCGATGGCCAGCGCTTGTTCACTGCTGATGGGCTCGAAGCTGCCGTGGCCGATGGCCAGCATGCGGTCCAGCCAGGCGTTGAAGTGGACGTGCCGCGTCACGATGTCGGCCAGCGTGCCCGCGCGGCGCACGTACCAGCCGCAGTGCGCCACGGCGAAGTCGGCGATGGAGGCGGCCATGCCCAGCAGGTAGGGCCGGCCGTCGGCCAGTTGCGCGTCCAGGCTGCCCAGGTAGACGGCCAGGTTCACGGTGGCGTCGGCCGCCGTCTGTCGCTTCATGCTGGCCGTGAAGGGCGCGCGGTCGGCGGCGAAGGCCTTCAGCACCTCGGGCGGCACGTTCTTGAAAATGGTGGCCATGCCGGCGGGCTGCATGGCGTAGGGGATGACGGTCCAGAACAGGGTGCTGTCGGCCCACTGCGCCAGCAGCGGCGCCAGCGGGGCGCTGGACGGAAACAGCGACGGCGAGCCGGCGGCGGCCGGCGCGCGCGCTTCCAGCAGTTGTGCGATGAGCGCGGTGTCGCAATAGATGTCGGCGCCAACCTGCGCAATCGGTGTCTTGCGGTAGCCGCCCGTCAAAGCCACGACATCGGGCTTGGGCATGATCACCGGCACCTTCACCGACAGCCACGGCAAGCGCTTGTAGCCCAGCATCAGCCGGGTCTTTTCGGCGAAAGGCGAACCGTCGTAGTGGTGCAGGATGAGCGGGGCGGTGAGCGTGTCCATCAGCGGGTCTCCGTGGGCATGGCCCGGTGGATGAGGGCTTGCAAATCGTGCCGGGCCGGCAGCAGGCCGTAGACGTCGCTGGCCTGCGCCAGGCGCGTGTCGCAAAAGGCGTCGAAAACGGCCGTGGGGGCCTGGCGGTGCAGCAGGCTGGCTTGCAGCAGCACGGCCACATCGCGCGCCAGACATCGGGCCTGGCCTTCGGCGAAAACGCCGTCGATCTGTTGCAGCACGGTGGCCACGGCGCGGTCGAAGACGGCGTGCGTACTGCGGGCCGGCGCGAATTCGTGTTCGAGGGCGGGCGCGACATCGGCGCCACGCAGGGCCCGCAGCAGGTCCAGCGCCATGATGTTGCCGGCGCCTTCCCAGATGCTGTTCAACGGCATCTCGCGGTAGATGCGGGCCATCACGCCCTCGCCCGCCGCTTCGACGTAGCCGTTGCCGCCCAGACATTCCATCGCCTCTTGCGCGAAACCGCTGCCGCGCTTGCAGATCCAGAACTTGGCCACCGGCGTCAGCAGCCGGCGCATCACCTGTTCGTGCGCGGCATCGACCCCAGCACCGCCGTGTTCCGTGCGGTCCACGGCCACGGCCAGGCGCATCGCCAGCGCGGTGGCGGCTTCGCTTTCCAGCGCCAGATCGGCCAGCACGTTCTGCATCAGGGGCTGGGCGATCAGCGGCTTGCCGAACGCGCTGCGCTGCGCCGTGTGGTGCAGCGCCAGGCTCAGCGCCTGGCGCATCAGGCCGGCGGTGCCCAGGGCGCAGTCCAGCCGGGTCAAGGCACCCATCGCCAGGATCTGCGGAATGCCGCGCCCGGCTTCGCCCACCAGCCAGGCGCTGGCGCCGTGGAACTCGACCTCGCTGCTGGCGTTGGCGTGATTGCCCAGCTTGTCTTTCAGGCGCTGGATGGCGATGGCGTTCAGCGTGCCGTCGGGCAACCAGCGCGGCAGGAAGAAGCAGCTCAGGCCGGCGTTGGAGGCCGACCCGGTCTGCGCCAGGATCAAGAAGGCGTCGCACATCGGCGCCGAGAAGAACCACTTGTGGCCGGTGACGGTGTAGCGCCGGCCCCAGGCGTCGTCGCCATCGAACACGGCTTGCGTGCTGTTGGCGCGCACGTCCGAGCCACCCTGCTTCTCGGTCATGCCCATGCCCATCGTGGCGGCGGTTTTGTGTTCGATGGGCGCGAAGCGCGGGTCGTAGTCGGTGCTGGCCAGCTTGGGGCTCCACAGCGCGTGCAAGGCCGGGTTGGCGCGCAGCGCCGGCGTGACGGCGTAGCTCATCGACACCGGGCACAGCACGCTGGGCTCGGCTTCGGTGAAGAGCATGAAAGCGGCCGCGCGCTGGATGTGTGCGCCGGGGCCGGCCGCCCATGGCGTGCCGTGCAGACCATGCGCCAATGCGCGGCCCAGCAGCGCGTGGTAGCTGGGGTGGAACTCGACCTCGTCGCGGCGGTGGCCGGCGCGGTCGTGCGTGTGCAGCACGGGCGGGTGGGTGTTGGCCAGGCGCGCGTGGGTCTGCATCGCGGCCGAGCCGGCTTCGGCACCCAGGGTGCGCAGCGCGCGCACCCCGTCGGTGTCGAGGGTGGGCGCGTGCAGGGCCAGCGCGTCGCGCAGCGGCCGGTTGCCGTCGTACAGGTTCACACCGACCAACGGCGCAGCCTGGTTGGTGACGGCGTGGGTGGCTGTCATGCGGCGCGAACCATCTCGCAGTGGGGAATGCCGTCTTCGATGTAGTCCACACCTTCGCGCACGAAGCCGTGGCCGGCGTAGAAGGCCTCTAGCCGGGCCTGCGCGCCGATGCGGATGGTTTGCCCCGGCCAGGCGGCTTCGCAGCGCGCGATACCTTCATCCACCAGGCGATGGCCCAGCCCGGTGCCGCGCGACGCGGGCGAGGTGACCACGCGGCCCAGCGAGGGTTCGGGGTACTTCACACCCGGGTCCACGACGCGCAGGTAGGCCTGCAACGCACCCGCGCTGTCGCGGCCCAGCAGATGGCCGCTGGCACGGTCAGCGCCGTCGGTGTTCTGGAAGGCACAGGCCTGTTCGACAACGAAGACCTCGTCGCGCAAGGCCAGCGCGTCGTACAGGTCGTCCACGCTCAGTGCGTGGAAGCGCGCGTAGGTCCAGTTCAAATCAATTTCACCAGCTGCTTGCCGAAGTTCTTGCCCTTCAGCAGACCCAGAAAAGCCTCGGGCGCGGCGGCGATGCCTTGCGCCATGCTCTCGCGGTACTTCAGCTGGCCGGTGGCCACCAGGCCGCCCAGTTCCTTCAGCGCACCGGGCCACAGGCTCATGTGTTCGCTGACGATGAAGCCCTGCAGCTTCAGGCGCTGCGTCAACAGCAGGCGCGGGTCGGTGATGGGCATGGGCTGGCCGTCGTAGCCGGAAATCATGCCGCACAGCGCCACGCGGCCGAAGGCGTTCATGCGCGACAGCACCACGTTCAGGATCAGCCCGCCGACGTTCTCGAACAGGCCGTCCACACCGTTGGGCGCGGCCGCGTCCAGCGCGGCGGCCAGCGACGCGAAATCGCGGTGCTGCTTGTAGTCGATGCAGGCGTCGAAGCCCAGTTCTTCGACGGCGTAGGCGCATTTGTCAGCACCACCAGCCAAGCCCACCGCGCGGCAGCCGCGCGACTTCGCGAGTTGGCCGACCGCGCTGCCCACCGCACCGCTGGCCGCATCGACGACGATGGTTTCGCCGGCCTTCGGTTCGATCAGGTGGATCAGCCCGACCCAGGCCGTGACGCCCGGCATGCCCACCGCGCCCAGGTAGGCCGACAGCGGGATGACAGACGCATCGACCTTGCGCATGGCGCCCGGCACCGAGGCGTTGATGACGGTGTATTCCTGCCAGCCGCCCATGCCGACGACGGTGTCGCCAACGGCATAGCCCGCGTGCCGCGATTCGGCGACCACGCCCACCGTGCCGCCGATCATCGGTTCACCGATGGCCTGCGGCGCGGCGTAGCTCTTGGCGTCGTTCATGCGCATGCGCATGTAGGGGTCCAGGCTGAGGTGGTGGTTGCGCACCAGCACCTGGCCGTCGGCCAGCGCCGGCACCTTGACGGTGTCGAGGCGGAAGTTGTCGAGGGTGGCTTCGCCATCCGGGCGCGAGGCGAGAACGATGCGTTGGTTGGTGGTCATCAGCTTCAATCAGGTTCAATCAGAGGCGTTGAGTTTCTGCACGCGGCGGCTGCCGACGGGCAGGCCTTTCATGTACTTGAAGGTGCCGCTGGCGTGGGCCATCAGCACGCCTTGCGCGTCGTGCACATAGCCCTCGCAGAAGGCCAGCGACACGGTGCCGTGCAGGCGCTTGCCGGTGGCGACAAGCCGGCCGACACCGGGGCGCATGAAGCTGGTCTTCATCTCGATCGTGACGACGCCCGGCTGCGTTTCGCCGCCGGTTTCACGCGGGCTGCGCGCGGCGTGGGCCATCACCACGTCGAGCAGCGTCATCGTCACGCCACCGTGGGCCACGTCCCAGGAATTGGTCAGTTCCTGGCGCAGGTCGAGGTGGATCTCGGCCTCGCCCGGCTCGAAGCGCATCAGCTCCAGGCCCAGGAACTCGACGAAAGGAATCTTGACTTGGAAGTCCATCGCGGTTCCAGGTGACTCAGGCCGTTCAGGCGCCGTGAACGGCGGACACGCCGCCGTCCACCGCCAGGATCTGCCCGGTGATGTGCTTGCCGGCCGCGCTGGCGAACAGCAGCACCGCGCCCTTCAAATCGTCGTCGTCGCCGATGCGTTTCAAAGGCGCGCCGGCAGCCATCTTGTCGGCGCCGAAATGGTCCAGCGTGCCCTGCGTCATCTTGCTGGGAAAGAAGCCCGGCGCCAGCGCGTTGACGGTGATGCCGTAGGCGCCCCATTCACCGGCCAGCGTGCGCGTGAAGTTGACGGCGGCGCCCTTGCTGGTGCCGTAGGCGATGAACTTCACGTCCATGTTGCCGCTGAGGCCCGCGATGCTGGCGATGTTGATGATGCGGCCGTGGCGGTTGGGAATCATGCTGGCCTTGGCGACCGCCTGTGCGAACAGGAAGAGGCTGCGGATGTTCAGGTTCATCACCTTGTCCCAGGCCTCTATCGGATGGTCTTCAGCAGGCGCGCCCCAGGTGGCGCCGGCGTTGTTGACCAGGATGTCGATGCGGCCCAGTTGGGCCATGGTTGCATCGACCACCCGTTTGACTTCTTCGGGCTTGCTGGCGTCGGCCGCGATCCAGTGCGCGGTGATGCCGCGCGTGGCCAGGTGGGCGGCGGCTTCCTGCAGGTCGGCCGCCTTGCGCGAACACAGCATCACGGTGGCGCCGGCTTCGCCCAGCGCTTCGGCCATCTGCAGACCCAGGCCGCGTGAGCCGCCGGTGACCAGGGCCGTCTGGCCCGTCAGGTCGAACAGTTTTTGTATCGGTGTGCCCATGATTTTTCCTTGTGGTGCGCATCGCGCTTCAGTGCGGCGTTTTCGTACGGCAATGTCAGTACTGCAGTTCCAGCAGCACCAGGTGGTTGTCCGCCACCGGCCAGGTACGGCCGACGATGCGTTCTTCATTGAACTGGCCGGCCACCGCGCGCGCGGGTCCGGCGGGCAACTTCAGCTTGGAAACCGCCACGCCGGCCACGCCCCGCGGGATGCCGGGTGCCGGTTCCTGGTCGTCCAGCACGATGCGGTCGCGTCGCAGGCCGAAATAGCCGCGCGGGCGGGCCAGGCTGACGACCGAGCCGGCGTCCTTGTCGGCCGCCACCACGCGGTCGGCGCGGAAATGCACCAGGTCGGACGAGCGCGGAAACGGCGAACGGTAGACGTGCAAGACCGCGTAGCCCGGCGCGCTGATGACGAATTCGTAGCTGCTGGCGCCGTCGGCCGTGAACGGGCCCCAGCGGCCGTCGGCACCCACCGTCTTGCGCCAGCGGGCAGCGCCCAGCCGCGCGCCCGTGGCCGTCTCAGTGGCGTAGACCTCCACCGTGGCGCCAGCCAGCGGCAGGTTGGTGGGGTAGGCGCCCTGTGTCGGGTCGTTGCCCAGGCCCTGGCCACTGACCTGGCCGTCGAGCACCACGCTGGCCTCGGGCTGCACCTGCTTGTGGGCCGCGGCCTGCCCGGTGAGGAAGCGGTAAGCGGCCTGGAAGGCCAACGGCCCGTAAGACGTTTCGCGGTGGTCGATGCCGGGCAGCACGATGTTCTGCGCACCGGCCAGTTCAGGCCCGGCGAAGGTCACGTTGGTCGGCTGGCCCGGCATGCCCACCCAGGCCCCGTCGGGCTGGGCGAACTTGTCGTTGTTGTCCGATCGCACAGTCATCCATTTCGGACCGACGGTGATTTCAACGCCCGGCGCACCCTGGTTGTTCAGCGCCTTCAGGAAAGGCCCGGCGCCGTTGAATTCGTTCATCGGCCGCGCGGCAGGGTTGGCCTGCACGCCGTGGTTGGGCGTGCCGCCCAGGATGACGTGGCTGACGGTGGCAGCGCCACCCATCGCGATGTAGCTGCGGATGGCATTGCCGCCGCGTGAATTGCCCATCAGCACGACCTGCTTTGCACCGGTGCGGCGCAGCATCCGATCGACCTCGGCGGCCAGGAACAACCGGTGTTCGGTGGTGGACGTGCGGCCAGGCTGGGCCACGTCGTCCAGGTCGCGGGCCAGCGGGTAAGGCAGGTCGATGGCGTGCAGGCGTTCGCGCGGCCAGCCGTTGCTTTCGAAACGCCAGATCGTGGTCATCCACAGCGCGGCGGTGTCGCCGTTGCCGTGCACGAAGACGATGGGCGGGTACCGGTCGGCTGCGGCCGGCGCTGCGGGTGCCGCAGGCGGCACAGCGCCAGGCAGCGGTGCGCAAGCGGCCAGGGCCGCCACGCTGGTCGCCAGCCAGGCACGGCGGGTGATGGCGGTGAAGTTGCGGTTCATGGTTTTTTCACTTCCTGCGGATCAGCGTCGGACATGCGTGAACGCACCCACACCAGCACGGCACCGGCCACCGCCACAACGGTACCCAGCACGATCAGCGTCCAGCCCAGGCCGGCAGCGCTGCGTTTCACGAACACGCCCAGACTGACCACAAGCAGCCCGCCGTAGATCAGCGCCCAGATCAGCTTGTCGATCGTTGCAATGCGCACGGCGGCAGTCAAAACCAAGCGTCTTGCATGTCGCGCGGCAGCGCTTCGCGGCGGGCCACGACACCCAGCCAGGCGTCGATCTTGGGCAGTTCATAAGCAAAGAAATAGCGCACGGCCGCGAGCTTGCCAGATGCCAGGTCACTTTTCTGTGTGCTGGCCGCCAAGGCCACGTCCAGCCAGACCCAGGCCAGCACCACATGGCCGAAGGCCTGCAGGTAGGGCGTGGCATTGGCCAGCGCCTCTTCGGGTACGTCAGTGGCCCAGGCGCTTTTGGTGGCGGCACCCAGGCGCTGCAGCGCCGCGGCCAGCGCATTGGCGTGTTCGGCCAGCCCTTCGACATGGCCGGCGCGCTCGGCGGTGGCGCTGATGCGCGTGGCCAGCAGCTTCAGGCCGGCGCCGCCGTTCATCACCACCTTGCGGCCCAGCAGGTCCAGGCCCTGGATGCCGTGGGTGCCTTCGTGGATCATGTTCAGGCGGTTGTCGCGCCAGTGCTGTTCCACCGGGAAGTCGCGCGTGTAGCCGTAGCCGCCGTGCACCTGGATGGCCAGCGAATTGGCTTCCAGGCACCATTCGCTGGGCCAGCTTTTGGCGATGGGGGTCAGCACCTCCAGCAGCGTGCCGGCCTCGGCCGCTTCCGCCTCGCTGCCGGTGTTCAGTTCATCGACCAGGCGGGCGCAATACAGCGCCAGCGCCAGACCGCCTTCGACATAGCTTTTCTGCGCCAGCAGCATGCGCTTGATGTCGGCGTGTTCCATCAGCAGCACCGGCGGCTGCGAAGCGTCTTTGCCGCTGCCGGTGATGGGCCGGCCCTGCGTGCGTTGTCGCGCGTAGTCCAGACTGGCCTCATAGCCGGCGTAGCCCAGCATCACCGCGCCCAGCCCCACGCCGATGCGCGCCTCGTTCATCATGTGGAACATGCAGCGCAGGCCTTCGCCGGGCTGGCCGACGAGGTAGCCCACTGCGCCACCCTGCCCCCGCACCGGGAACTTGCCTTCGCCGAAGTTCAGCAGCGTGTTGGTCGTGCCGCGATAACCCAGCTTGTGGTTCAGGCCGGCCAGCGCCACGTCGTTGCGTTCACCGGTCAATTCACTGGCGGTGTTGACCAGTTTTTTCGGCACGATGAACAGCGAAATGCCGCGCGTGCCGGCCACCAGCTTGCCATCGGCGCCGGGTATCTTGGCCAGCACCAGGTGGATGATGTTTTCGGTGATCTCGTGCTCGCCGCCGCTGATCCACATCTTGTTGCCGCGCAGGCGGTAACGCGGGCCCAACGGGTCGCTTTCGAAGTCGCCGCCATCGGGCACCGCGCGCGTGGCCACGTCGCTGAGTGACGAGCCCGCCTGCGGTTCGCTCAGGCACATGGTGCCGAACCAGCGGCCAGCGAATTCATTTTTCGCGAAGACCTCGCGCTGCATCTCGGTGCCATGGGCCATCAGCAAACCGGCGTTGCCGGTGGTCAGCATGGCGTAGCCGCCGATGGCCACGCTGGCCTGGCTGAAGAAGCTCTTGGCCGCCATCTGGATGACGCAGGGCAGCTGCATGCCGCCCACGTCGTAGTCCTGGGCGGCGGCCATCATGCCGCTCTCGACATAGGCGGCCAGCGCGTCGTGCGTGGCCTGCGGCAGGTGCACCCGTTCGCCGTCGAAGTGGGGTTCTTGCGTGTCGATGAGCCGGTTGAAGGGCGCGAATTTTTCGCGGGCGATGCGTTCGCAGGTGTCCAGCACCTGGGTGAAGGTTTCGCCGCTGTGGTCGGCGAAGCGCGGGCGGTCGAGCAGCGCGTTGACGCGCAGCCAGTCGTTCAGCAGGAATTCCAGGGTGTCGCGCATGGCCATGATCAGCTCAGTCCTTTTTCGGCACCAGGGCCATGGTGGCCGAGGCTTTCATCACCAGTTTGCGCTGGCCTTGTGACGCGGCGCCTGACTCCGAATACACCTCGGCTTCGGTGAAGCTCAAACGCAGGCCGGCCTTGATGACCACCGCCTCGCAGACCAGGCGCTCGCCCTGGGCCGGGCGCAGCAAACTGGTCTTCAGTTCGGCGGTAACGACCCAGTGCCCGTCGGGCGCCTGCGTCTGCGCGGCCGCGCCCATGGTGTGGTCGGCCATCGTCGCCATCACGCCGGCATGCACCTGGCCGGTGTGCTGGAAGTGGCGTGGCTGGATGGCCAGCACCGTGGTGACGCGGCCCACGACCACGGCCACGGGTTCCACGCCCAGGTCGACCATGAAAGGCGCGGCCTGGAAGAAGCTGCGCACTGTGAGGAGGTCAACCTGCATCCGGTAAGAACCCAATCAAGCTTCCCGCCACGGAACCGGCTTTGCCGGGCCGTTGGCGGACGGCCCCCTCGGGGGGTAGCGAGCGCCAGCGAGCTTGGGGGCTCACAGAACTTCGAAGATGCCCGCCGCGCCCATGCCGCCGCCTATGCACATGGTCACGCAGACGCGCTTGGCACCGCGCCGCTTGCCTTCGATCAGCGCGTGGCCGGTCAGGCGTTGGCCGCTGACGCCGTAGGGGTGGCCCACCGCGATGGCGCCGCCGTTGACGTTGAGCTTGTCCATCGGAATGCCCAGGGTGTCGGCGCAGTACAGCACCTGCACGGCGAAGGCTTCGTTCAGTTCCCACAGGTCGATGTCGGCCACCGTCAGGCCCAGGCGCTTCAGCACTTTGGGCACCGCGAAGACCGGGCCGATGCCCATTTCAGCCGGCTCGCAACCGGCCACCGCGAAGCCCAGGAAACGGCCGATGGGCTTCAGCCCTTTGCGTTCGGCCACCGTCTCGTGCATCAGCACGCAGGCCCCCGCGCCGTCGCTGAACTGGCTGGCGTTGCCGGCGCTGATCAGGCCGCCCGGCAGGGCCGAGCGCAGGTTGCAGATGCCCTCGTAGGTGGTGCCGGCGCGGATGCCTTCGTCGTTGGCGACGGTGACTTCCTTGCTGCGCAAACCCATCACCGGGTCGACCACGCCAGCCGTCACCGTGATGGCTTCGATCTCGGCCTTGAACAAGCCGGCTTCCAGCGCGGCGGCGGCCTTCTGCTGGCTGCCGGCGCCGTAGTGGTCCATGCGTTCGCGGGCGATGCCGTAGCGCTTGGCCACCTGTTCGGCGGTCTGCAGCATGTTCCAGTAGATCTCGGGCTTGTTGGCCTTCAGCCAGCTGTCTTGCAGCATGTGGGTGTTGGCCTCTTGCTGCACGCAACTGATGCTTTCCACGCCGCCGCCGATGAAGATGTCGCCCTCGCCCGCGATGATGCGTTGCGCGGCCATCGCGATGGTCTGCAGGCCGCTGCTGCAAAAGCGGTTGACGGTGACGCCGCTGGTGGTGATGGGCAGGCCGGCGCGCAGCACGATCTGGCGCGCGATGTTGCTGCCGGTGGCACCCTCGGGCGTGGCGCAGCCCATGATGACGTCGTCCACTTCGCCGCCTTCGATGCCGGCGCGTTCCACGGCGGCCTTCACGGCGTGGCCGCCCAGCGTGGCGCCGTGGGTCATGTTGAAGGCGCCTTTCCAGCTCTTGCAAAGCGGCGTGCGGGCGGTGGAGACGATGACAGCTTGGGTCATGGTGGGCGTCCTTGTGGGTGAGCGGGGAGGAAAGAAGTCAGGCGGCCGGTTGTTGAAGCAGCCGTGAATCAGGCGGCCGACTGCTGCAGCAGTCGGTGATAAAAACGAACCATATCGACCAGTTGCGCGCCCGAGATGCGTTCATTCGTGCCGTGCAAACGCGGCAGGTCTTCGGGCTTGAAACGGATGGGCATGAAGCGGTAGACCTCGTCGGCCAGGTCCTGGAAATGCCGCGAGTCGGTGCCGGCCAGCACCAGGCCGGGCGTGACCAGGCTGTCGGGGAAAACCTCGCGCACGGTGCGCTCGATCATCCGGTAACCGTCGCTGCGCGCCGGCGACACTTTCGACGCTTCGGCGGCGGTGCCCAGCACCTGCACCGTGATGCGCTCGTCGGCCACCACACGCTGCACATGGGCCTGCACGGTTGCGGCCGTGTCGCCCGGCAGGATGCGGAAATTCACCACCGCCACGGCCTGGCCGGGCAGCACGTTTTCCTTGTTGCCGGCGTTGACGATGGTCAGCGCGGTGGTGGTGCGCAGCATGGCGTTGGTGGCCGCGCCCTTCTCCAGCATCTTCTCGACGACCGGCTTGAACAGCCACAAATTCGACATCGCCAGGCGCTGACCGAAAGGCAGTTCGGGCGCGATGGTGGCGAACATCTCGGCGGCCACGCCCTGGATGCCACCGGGCATCGGGTGGGTGTCCAAACGCGTGAGGGCCGCGCTGAGCATGCCGATGGCGCTTTGCCCCGCTGCCGGCGGTGTGGACGAATGGCCGGGCGCGGCTTGGGCGGTCAGACGCAGGCTGATGGCGCCCTTTTCCGCCAGGCCGATCAGCGCCAGCGGCCGGGCCACACCGGGCAGGATGCCTTCGGTGACGGCCAGGCCTTCGTCCAGCACAAAAGCCAGCTTCACGCCGCGCTGCTTCAGCAAGGCCACCACGCGCACCGCGCCTTGCTGGCCGCCCGCCTCCTCGTCGTGGCCGAAGATGAGGTAGACAGTGCGGCGCGGTTTGTAGCCTTGCTGGATCAGCGCTTCCACCGCTTCCAGCTGGGTGATGAGGTTGCTCTTGTTGTCCAGCGTGCCACGGCCCCAGACCATGCCGTCGGCCACATCGCCGGCGAAGGGCGGGTGCTGCCACAGCGCCTCGGTGCCGGGCGCCACCGGCACCACGTCCTGGTGGGCCAGCAGCGCGAAGGCCGGGGCCTGCGCGTCGCTGCCGAACCAGGTGTAGAGCAGGCTGTGCGCACCCACCACTTCGCGTTGCAAGGTGGCGTGCACAAGGGGGTAACGGCTGCGCAGATGGGCGTGCAGGGCTTCGAAAGCCTCGGCTTGGCCGGCGGGGTCGAGCAGGCCGCTGACCGTCTTGGCGCGCACCGCAATGGCCATCGCCTCAACGACCCGCACCTGATCGACCGCCAACGGCGCCAGCGCCGGCACCGCCACCTGCCGCGAGCCCTGGCGCAGCGTGTTGCCCACCAGCACGGCGGCCAACAGCAGCAGCGCCAGCAGCAGGCCCAGCGAGACGCGTTTGATCATGGGCTGGGCATCAAGGGTGTTGCAGCGCCGACGGCAGCCACGCTGGCGTCAGGTGAAGCTCTTGCCTTCGGCCGCCAGCTTGGCCAGCAGCGGCGCGGGTTGCCAGAACGAAGCGTCGTCCAGCGGGTTGGCCGCGAACTGCTTCATCGTCTGCACCACGTTGTACAGGCCCACCTGGTCGGCGTAGCACATCGGCCCGCCCCGGAACAGCGGGAAGCCGTAGCCGGTGAGGTAGACCATGTCGATGTCACTGGCCTTGCTGGCAATGCCCTCTTCCAGGATCTTCGCGGCCTCATTCACCAGCGCGTAAACCAGGCGGTGCACGATCTCGTCGTCGCTGATCTTGCGCGGCGTGATGCCCAGGGCGGCGCGGTGCTTCTCGATCATCTCGACGACCAGCTTGGACGGAATGGCGGCGCGCTGGCCGGGCACGTAGTCGTACCAGCCGGCGCCGGTCTTCTGGCCGTAACGGCCCAGTTCGCACAGCAGGTCGGCGGTCTTGCTGTAGCGCATCTCGGGCTTGTCGATGTAGCGGCGCTTGCGTATCGCCCAGCCGATGTCGTTGCCCGCCAGGTCGCCCATGCGGAAAGGCCCCATCGCGAAGCCGAACTTCTCGACGGCCTTGTCGACCTGCTCGGGCGTGGCGCCTTCCTCGATCAGGAAACCGGCCTGGCGGCTGTACTGCTCGATCATGCGGTTGCCGATGAAGCCGTCGCACACGCCACTGACCACGCTGGTCTTCTTGATCTTCTTGCCCAGGGCCATCACGGTGGCCAGCACGTCCTTGGCGGTCTTCTCGCCGCGCACCACTTCCAGCAACTTCATCACGTTGGCCGGGCTGAAGAAGTGGGTGCCGATGACATCTTGCGGGCGCTTGGTGAAAGCGGCAATGGCGTTCACATCCAGCGTGCTGGTGTTGCTGGCCAGGATGGCACCGGGCTTCATCACCTCGTCCAGCGTGCGGAAGACTTTCTCCTTAACGCCCATTTCTTCGAAGACGGCTTCGATGACCATGTCGGCGCTGCCGATGTCGGCGTAGTTCAGCGTGGTGCTGAGCAGCGCCATGCGCGCGTCCAGCTTGTCCTGCTTCAGCTTGCCGCGCTTGACCTGCGCTTCGTAGTTCTTGCGGATGGTGGCCACGCCACGGTCCAGTGCGTCCTGCTTCATTTCCAGCATCACG
>JANPHI010000102.1:0-4082 GCA_031424355.1 Betaproteobacteria bacterium | reverse complement strand
CCCTTGTCCGCCAGCTTCTTGCTCAGCGTGATGGCCTGGCCGTTGTTGTTCAGCGTCATCAGCACGGCCATGTCTTTCTTCGGCCCGCCAACGCCCAGGTGCACGCCGTAGATCAGGCCGTAGAGCACGTGGGCCATGTCGAGTTCGCCGTTGACCAGCTTGTCGCGCACGCCGGCCCAGCTGGCTTCCTTGGTCGGGATGATCTTCACGCCGTACTTCTTGTCGAAGCCCAGCACGCTGGCCATGACCACGCTGGCGCAGTCGGTCAGCGGGATGAAGCCGATGCGCACTTCTTCTTTCTCGGGCTTGTCGCTGCCGGCCGCATAGACGGCGGCTTGCAGGCCGGGGATGAGGCTGGCGGCGCCTGTGGCTGCGGCAGCCTTCACGAGGGTCCGACGGGCCATGTCTGTGCGTCCTGGGGTGGGTGTGGTGGTCATGGTCATTTGCTCATTGAGGGCCGACAAAGCGAAAGGGCGTCCACACGTCAGCGGGCCGGCTGCGGCACGCATCAGTGAGGACGCCCTTGTCCCGTCGGCCCCGCACACACACGGCGCAAGCCCGACGCTGTCGAGAAATCGGCTTTGATCTCTCTCTGCCGAAGAGCAACGCAAACCGCGTGCCAGCGTAAGGGGCCCGGTACGGCCCTGGCGCGGTGGTGCGGCCACGGGTTTGCACCAAGTCGCGGCGCCCGGCGCGCAGCCGTGGTGCGCCGCCGCGTGGGTGCGCTACATCAGCAAGTCGGCGGCGTCGACGATGCGTTGCGCGATGTCGGCCATCTTCAGACCCTTGTCCATCGCGGCCTTGCGGATGCGGGTGTAGGCCTCGGGCTCGGCGATCTGGTGGCGCTGCATCAGCAGGCCCTTGGCGCGGTCCACCACCTTGCGGTCGGACAACTGGGTGCGCGCCTCGGCCAGTTCCCGGCGCAGCGACTCTTCGTGTTCGAAGCGCGCCAGCGCCACTTCCAGCACCGGTTTCACCCGCTCCGGCGCCAGGCCGGCCACCACATAGGCCGTCACGCCGGAAGCAATGGCGGCGCGCACGTGGCTGGTGTCGCTGTCTTCGGTGAACATGACGATGGGCCGGCGCGCGTCGCGGGTGGCCATCACCACGTGTTCCAGCGTGTCGCGGGCCTGGCTTTCGGCGTCCACGATGATCATGTCGGGCTGGATCTGCGCCAGCCGCTCGGGCAGGAAGGTGTCCACCGGCAGCACGGCGACGATGTTGTAGCCGGCTTCCAGCAGGCCGATGCGCAGGCTGCGCGAGCGCTCCATTTCGAGCGCGGTGGCCTCGTCGTCGGGCTCGCCGCCGAGCGGTTCGGGTGCCACGATGACGATGCGGGTGGCAACGGTGAGGGGCATGGCGCAGACCTTGCAAATTCCGCGCCGCCTGCGGGCGCCGAAGGCCCCAGCCTACACTCGCGCGGGTGAAAATTCTCGGTATCGAATCGTCTTGCGACGAGACCGGCGTGGCCCTTGTCGAGGCCGACGCCGAAGGCCCACCCCGTCTGCTGGGCGAAGCGCTGTACAGCCAGGTCGACATGCACGCGGCGTATGGCGGCGTGGTGCCCGAACTGGCCTCACGCGACCACATCCGCCGCGTGCTGCCGTTGACCCGTGAGGTGCTGGCCCAGGCCGGCTGCGCGCTGGCCGACGTCGACCTCATCGCCTACACGCGCGGCCCCGGGTTGGCCGGTGCGCTGCTGGTCGGCTCGGGTGTCGCGGTGGCGCTGGCGGCCGCCTTGGGCAAGCCGGCCTTGGGCATCCATCACCTGGAAGGCCATCTGCTGTCGCCTTTCCTGGGTGACCAAGCACCGCAGTTTCCGTTTGTTGCGCTGCTGGTCTCTGGCGGCCACACGCAACTGATGCAGGTCACGGGCGTGGGCGACTACCGTCTGCTCGGCGAGACCATCGACGACGCGGCCGGCGAGGCCTTCGACAAGAGCGCCAAGCTGCTGGGCCTGGGCTACCCGGGCGGGCCGGCGCTGTCGCGTTTGGCGATGCAGGGCAACCCTGCGGCTTTCGCCTTGCCACGCCCGCTGCTGCACAGCGGCAACCTGGATTTTTCTTTCGCGGGTCTGAAGACGGCGGTGATGACGCAGGCCCGCAAGCTGGGGCCTTCGATGACCGAGCAAGCCCGCGCCGACCTGGCCGCTTCGACGCAGGCGGCCATCGTCGATGTGCTGGTGGCCAAGTCGCTGCGCGCGCTGAAGGACAGCGGCACGCAGCGCCTGGTGGTGGCCGGCGGCGTGGGCGCCAACCTGCGCCTGCGCGAGAAGCTGGACGCCGGCGCCGCCAAGCTGGGCGCCCGCGTGCACTACCCGCCGCTGGCGCTGTGCACCGACAACGGCGCGATGATTGCGCTGGCCGCCGCGCTGCGCTGGCAGCGCGGTTTGGCCGACGCCGCCACCGACGGCGCCTTCGACGTGCGCCCGCGCTGGCCGCTCGCCGAACTGGCCCGCACCCAGCCCTGAAGGAGCCGGCGTCGCTGACGTGCAGTCGGCGTCAGCCGGTCCCTCAGCGGGCGATCAGTTCACCGTCACCTGCGCCGCGCTGCGCGCGCCGCGCTTGGGCAGCGTCAGGGTCAGCACGCCGTTTTCCAGCTTGGCCTGGGCTTCGGTCTGATCGACTTCAGCGGCCAGCGTGAAGCTGCGCGCATAGGCCGTGGCCAGCCGCTCGCGGTAGACCACGCGCTCGCCTTCGCGGCGCTCGTCGGTCTTTTCATTCTGCGCCTGCACGTTGACCTGGCGGCCTTCGATGGACACCTTCACGTCTTCCTTGGCCACGCCGGGCATGTCCAGCTTGACGGTGTAGGCGCGGTCGCTCTCGGCGACATCCAGCGCCGGGTTGCGCGCCGTGGGCGTATCGGTGGTTGCCGTGCTGGCCGGTGCGAAATAGCGCTCCAGCGTGTCGTCGAACAGGCGCGAGAAATGACGGGCATCACGGGTGGTGGGAACGATGAACATGCTGGCTCCTAGAATGAAGTTTCGGGTGCTGCACCGCCGCGGCGCCCATGCCGGAACAGATGGATACCGCGCCT
This sequence comes from Betaproteobacteria bacterium, assembly GCA_031424355.1. Taxonomy (GTDB): domain Bacteria; phylum Pseudomonadota; class Gammaproteobacteria; order Burkholderiales; family Burkholderiaceae_C; genus Rubrivivax. Next base: position 1,046 of record JANPHI010000102.1, on the reverse strand, counting down.
TCTTTTTCAAGTCTTTCTTCCTTCCATCGCCCCAACGTGCATCCAAACCGACGCGCCCTGCTGGCGCTGCCGTGCGCGCTCGCACTGCCGACTTTCAAGGCCGGCGCGGCCGCTGCCGAACCCATACGCGTCGCGCTGATCGAAGCCCTGTCGGGTTCCTTCGCGAACGCCGGCGAGGCCGTCTTCCGCAACCTGCTGTGGGCCACCGAGCGCGTCAACCAGCGCGGCGGTGTGCGCGTCGCGGGCGTGCTGCGCCCTCTGCAACTGGTGCGCCACGACAGCAAGGGCACGGCCGAAGAAGCGCTGGCCTTGCTGCGCGGCGCGCTGGACGAAGGCATCAGCTTCATCGCCCAGGGCAACAGCTCGGCCACGGCGGCGGTGCTGGTCGACGCGCTGGACAAACACAACGCCCGCGAACCGCAACGCCGGGCCTTGCTGCTGAACTACTCGGCCGTGGACCCGGCGCTGACCAACGAGCGCTGCAGCTTCTGGCATTTCCGTTTCGACGCGCATGCCGACATGCGCCTGGCCGCGCTGACCGACGTGCTGCGCGACGACCCGGCCGTGAAGCGCGTCTACCTGATCGGCCAGGACTACAGCTTCGGCCAGCAGTTCGCCAAGACCGCGCGCGGCATGCTCGCTGCCAAGCGGCCCGACATGGCCATCGCCGGTGATGAACTGCATCCCGTCGGCCGCGTGAAGGACTTTCTGCCGTATGCGGCCAAGATCAAGGCCAGCGGCGCGCAGGCGGTGTTGACGGGCAATTGGGGCAACGACCTGACCTTGCTGGTGAAGGCGCTGCGCGAGGCGGGGGCCGACGCCAAGCTCTACACCTTCTACGGCAATGCGCTGGGCGCACCGGCGGCCATGGGCGAGGCGGGCGTGGGCCGCGTGCTGGCGGTGGCCGAGTGGCACCCCAACGTCGGCGGTCCGGCCTCCGAGGCCTTCTACGGGGCCTTCAGCCGCCGCTACCCCGACCCGCGCGACGACTACGTGCACGTCCGCATGGCCGTGCTGGTCGAGATGCTGGCCGCTGCCATCGAACG
>JANPHI010000101.1:0-15075 GCA_031424355.1 Betaproteobacteria bacterium | reverse complement strand
TGAACAACGCTTGCGGTATTTGGTGGAGGTAAGCGGGATCGAACCGCTGACCTCTTGCATGCCATGCAAGCGCTCTCCCAGCTGAGCTATACCCCCATCGGGTACCTGTTGGTCTGATCGCCTGTTGTCGGCACCGCGTTGGCGTTACCTCTGACCTGACGTTCATTCCAGCGCTGTTCAAGCGAGCCTATCAGTATAGAACATTTCTCAGAGGTGGCGCAAGCTGGCCAGCACCTTTTCCCTCGGGAAGAGCGCCAGCACGGCGTCGATGGACGGTGTCTGCACGCGGCCGCAGACCAGCACACGCAGGGCCGGCGCCAGTTGCGGCATCTTCAGCTGGTGCGCGGCCAGGGTCTCTTTCATCGCGGCAGCAATCGCTGCTTTGTCCCAGTTCACCTCGGCCAACTTGTCGCGCAGGCTGCGCAGACCCGGCAACACGGCTTCAGTGACGTGGGTGGACAGGTCTTCTTCACGCGGCTGCACCGGCACGAAAAGCATCTCTGCCCAGTCCGCCAACTCGACTACGGTGCTGCACCGCTCCTTGAACACGGCCGCCGCACGGGCCAGCAAGCCGATGTCATCCGCCGCCACCCCACGGGTGGCCAGCTGCTGCTGCGTCAAGGCCGCCAGGCGCGCGTCGTCGGCCGCCTTGATGTAGTGCGCATTGACCCAGGCGAGCTTGGCCGGGTCCCATTGCGCGGGGCTCTTGGCCAGGTGGCTGCCGTCGAACCACTGCACCATCTGCTCGCGGCTGAAGAGTTCGTCGTCACCGTGGCTCCAGCCCAGGCGGGCCAGGTAGTTCAGCATGGCCTCGGGCAGGTAGCCCGCGTCTTCGTAGGCCGTGACGCTGACCGCGCCGCGGCGCTTGGACAGTTTCTGCCCGTCGTCACCCAGGATGATCGGACAGTGGCCGAACTGCGGCAGCGGTGCATCCAAGGCACGAAAGATGTTGATCTGCCAGGGCGTGTTGTTGATGTGCTCGTCACCCCGAAAAACGTGGCTGATGGCCATGTCGCTGTCGTCGACCACGACGGCGAAGTTGTAGGTGGGCACACCGTCTGGGCGCAGGATGATGAGGTCGTCGATCTCGGTGTTGCTGATGCTGATCGACCCCTTCACCAGGTCGTTCCAGCTGACCACGCCCGACACCGGGTTGGCGAAACGCACCACCGGCTTCACGCCCTCGGGCACGGGCGGCAGCACCTTGCCCGGCTCGGGCCGCCAGCGGCGGTCGTAGAGCGTCTTTTCGCCCCGCGCCCGCTGCGCTTCGCGCATGGCGTCCAGCTCTTCGGGCGTGGCGTAGCAGCGGTAGGCGGTACCAGCCGCCAGCATCTGCGCCACCACCGCGTGGTAACGGTCCAGGCGCTGCATCTGGTAGACCGGGCCTTCGTCGTGGTTCAGTCCCAGCCAGGCCATGCTGGCCAGGATCTGGTCCACCGAATCCTGCGTCGAACGCGCCACGTCGGTGTCTTCGATGCGAAGCACGAATTCGCCACCAAAGTGCCGGGCGTAGGCCCAGGAATACAGCGCCGTACGGGCGGTGCCCAGGTGCAGAAAGCCCGTTGGCGACGGGGCGATGCGGGTGCGGACTTTTTGCGTCATGCGGGTTGGGTCATGCGAGTTGCGCCAAGCCGGCGTGCAGATCGTTCTTCAGGTCTTCGACATCTTCCAGGCCGACCGCCAGGCGCAGCGTGCCTTGCAGGATGCCGGCGGCCTGCCGTTGCGCTTCGCTCAAGCGGCCGTGCGAGGTGGTGGACGGGTGGGTCAGCGTGGTCTTGGTGTCGCCCAGGTTGGACGTGATGGAGCAAATGCGCGTGGCGTCCGACACCGCCCAGGCCCCGGCGCGTTCGCCCTTGACGGTGAAAGACAAGACGGCGCCGCCCAGGCCCGACTGCTGCGCCATCGCCAGCGCGTGCTGCGGGTGAGAAGGCAGGCCCGGGTAGTGCACGCGCTCAACGGCCGGCTGGGCTTCCAGCCACTGCGCCATCAGCAGAGCGCGCGCGCTCTGCGCCTGCATGCGGATGGCCAGCGTTTCCATGCCTTTCAGCACCACCCAGGCGTTGAACGGCGACAGGCTCATGCCGGCGCTGCGCATCACAGGCATCAGATGGCTGTCGATCAAGGCCTGCGGCGCGCACAGGGCACCGGCGATGACCCGGCCCTGCCCGTCCAGGTACTTGGTACCCGAGTGCATCACGATGTCGGCGCCCAGCTTCACCGGTTGCTGCAGGGCCGGGCTGCAGAAGCAGTTGTCGACCACCAGCAGGGCATCGCCGGCGTGGGCGATTTCGGCCAGCGCAGCGATGTCGCAGACCTCGGTCAAGGGGTTGGTCGGCGTTTCGGCAAACAGCAGCTTGGTCGTGGGCTGCAGCGCGGCCTTCCAGGCCGTGGCATCGGTCTGCGGCACGAAAGTGGTGAGCACGCCGAACTTGGCGAAGTCCTGGAACAACTTGATGGTCGAACCAAAGACGCTTTGCGAGCACACCACGTGGTCGCCGGCCTTCAGCAAACCCATGATCAGCAGCGTGATGGCCGACATGCCGCTGCTGGTGGCGATGCAGCCGCTGGTGCCTTCCAGCGCCGCCAGGCGGCGCTCCATCATCGTGACGGTGGGGTTGGAAAAACGGCTGTAGACGAAAGCGTCTTCTTCATTCGCGAAACGCCGCGCGGCAGTGGCCGCGTCGGGGTGCACGAAGGAACTGCTGAGGTAGAGCGCTTCCGAGTTTTCACCGTACTGCGAAGGCGGCAGACCCTCGCGCACGGCCAGCGTGTCCAGCCGTGCATCGGCCGGCAAGTCCACGCGGGGGATGCCCATTTTCAGTGTGTTCATCGGCGTTCCTCGGCACCTTGCAAGGCCAGGCGTGAACCAGCCTCGGCGGCCTCTTCCGTGGTGTCGAACTGCAGCTTGCGCTGCGCCTGCATCGTCGCGAAATCTTCGGCGGACACGTCGCCGGTGATGTAGTGGCCGTCGAAGCAACTGGCCTCGAAGCCGGCGATCTTGGGGTTCAGCGCGGCCACCACGCGCTTCATGGCGTCGACGTCCTGGTAGATCAGCTGGTCGGCACCGATGAAGGCGCGGATCTCTTCGATGCTGCGGTTGTGCGCCACCAGTTCATCTTTGGTCGGCATGTCGATGCCGTAGACGTTGGGGAAGCGCACCGGCGGCGCCGCGCTGGCCATGTAGACCTTGCGCGCGCCGGCTTCGCGGGCCATCTGCACGATCTCCTTGCTGGTCGTGCCGCGCACGATGCTGTCGTCCACCAGCAGCACGTTGCGGCCCTTGAATTCCATGGCTATGGCGTTGAGCTTCTGGCGGACGCTCTTCTTGCGCACCTCGTGCCCCGGCATGATGAAGGTGCGGCCGACGTAGCGGTTCTTGACGAAACCTTCGCGGTAGGGCTTGCCCAGGCGGTGGGCCAGTTGCATCGCACTCGGCCGGCTCGATTCGGGAATGGGGATGACCACGTCGATGTCGCTCGGCGGCAGCGTCGAAATCACCCGCTGGGCCAGCGTTTCGCCCAGATTCAGACGCGCGTGGTAGACCGAAACGCCATCCAGCACCGAGTCGGGCCGCGCCAGGTAGACGAACTCGAACATGCAGGGGTGCAAGGACGGGCTCTCGGCGCACTGGCGGGCATGGATGGTGCCGGCCTGGTCGATGAAGATGGCCTCGCCGGGCGCCACATCACGCGTCAGCTTGTGGCCCGTGCCTTCCAGCGCCACCGACTCGCTGGCCACCATCACGTCGCGCCCGTGCTCGGTTTCGGTCTGGCCGAAGCACAGCGGGCGGATGCCGAACGGGTCGCGGAAAGCCAGCAGGCCGTGGCCGGCGATCAGCGCGATCACCGCGTACGAACCCTTGATGCGCCGCTGAACCGCACCGACGGCCTTGAACACTTGCTCGGGCGTCAGCGGCAGGTCGCGGCCGGCCATTTCCAGCTCGTGCGCCAGCACGTTGATCAGCACCTCGGTGTCGCTCTCGGTGTTGATGTGGCGGCGGTCGATGGCGAAGAGCTCGGCCTTCAGCGCCTGCGCATTGGTCAGGTTGCCGTTGTGCACCAGCACGATGCCGTAGGGCGCGTTGACGTAGAAGGGCTGCGCCTCTTCTTCGCTGTAGGCGTTGCCGGCCGTGGGGTAGCGCGTCTGGCCCAGGCCGACGTTGCCGATCAGCGTGCGCATGTTGCGCGTGCGGAAGACGTCGCGCACCATGCCGCGGGCCTTGTGCATGAAGCACTTGGTGCCCTGCATGGTGACGATGCCGGCGGCATCCTGGCCGCGGTGCTGCAGCAGCAGCAGGGCGTCGTAGAGGAGCTGGTTGACTGGCGCTTGGGAGATCGCGCCGACGATGCCGCACATGGTGGTTGGTGTCCTGGTGAGGAAAACGGAGGCAGGGGAATCTGGCGCGCAGCGTGCGCGCCACGGCGTCGGGCAGCAGGGGCTTCAGGGCGTGCAGTGCGCTGTTCAACCAGTGCGCGCCTTGTGACTGGCGCCAGGCTGTGGATTGTGCGGCCGGCGTCAAGGCCACCACCGAAGACACCGCCAGCAACAGCACCACGCCGCGCAGCACACCGAAGGCCGCGCCCAGCAAACGGTCGGGCAGCGACAGCGGCGTGGCGTGGATCAGCATGCGGATCAGCTTGGCCGCCAGGCCCCACACCACCAGCGCGGCGATGAAACACAGGCTGAGCGCTGCCGCCAGGTTGAGTGCCGAGCCCGGTGTGCCCACCGGCAGGCTGGGCGCCAACTGTGGCGCCGCCCACTGCGCCGCGAACCACGCCACCACCCAGCCGGCCAGCGACAGGCATTCGAAGACCAGGCCGCGGAACAGGCCGACCAGCACCGAGGCGGCCAGCACGGCCAGCAAGGTCCAGTCGGCCCAGGACAGCGCCGGCAGCAGGTCCTTCAAGGCCGACCCCTCACCGGGTCTCCGTCACGGCGCCGGTCACAACGACCGTCACAGCGCCAGGACGGCCGCAGGCAAGCCGCCGCGCTTGACCTTGGCCGCCACCGCCTCGGCCTCGGCGCGCGTAGCGTAAGGGCCAACGCGCACGCGCGTGCGGCTACCCTTGTCGGTATCGACGACCTGGGTGTAGGTCTTCAGACCCAGCTTCTCGATCTTGGCGCGCGCCTCACGCAGCTTGCCGGCCTCGCTGTACGCCCCAGCCTGGATGACGAAGCGGGCGACCTCCGCCCCAGCACTGGCTGCGGCCACCGGCTTCTCGGGCGGCTCGGCGGGGACGGCTGCGGGCGGCGCCACGGGCTTGGCGGCCGGCGGCGGCACCGGCTTGGCGGTGGCGGTGGCGGTGGGGACGGGCTTGATCACCGGCGCAGAAGCCTTGGCCACAACGGGCGCCGGGACCGCCGCAGCCGTGGACGCCGGGACCGGCGGCAATGCCAGCGCCGGCGCAGCAGCCAGAACCACCGGCGCCACCTTCGACAGCGCCGGCGCAGCGCCAGACCCCGACCCGGTCTTCGCCGGTGCGCTGGCCGCCGAGGCCGGGGTTTCCTCGGCGCCTGGGTCGGCCGGCAACACCGGCAGCGGCTGCAGCTTGGGCGGTGCGGCCTCCTGGCCCGTCATGCCGCTGGCCACCGTGTCGCGCCGGGGGGCTTCGATGGGCGTGTCGATGGGCAGCGGGCGCGGCTGGGTTTCGAACAACACGGGGAAACCCACCACGCCGATCAGCAGCAGCACCACCGCGCCGACCAGCCGGCGACGGGCTTGCGTGCGCGCGGCCTGCACCTCGGTCGGGTCGTCGCCCATGGGCGCCGGGCGGGCGCGGTCGGGCGTGGCACTGGCGGTTTTCGGTCGCAGGAAGGGGATGCGCATGCAGCAGGCGGTTCAACCGACGTGGGCAGCCGACAGTCGGGGCAGGCCTTCCCGGAGCACGCCGCCCACGGTGTAGAAAGACCCGAAAACCACAATTCTATCGGCGGGGTCGGCGCTGGCCGCCGCTGCCTGCAGGGCCTCGGCGGGGTTGCCGTGGCGGTGGATGACGACGTCGCGCACGCCGCAGGCCGCGCGCACCTGCACGGCCAGCGCTTCGGCGGTGGCGGCGCGCGGGTTGGGCAGGTCGCAGCAGTGCCACACGTCCACCAGCGGGGCGATCTTGGCCAGCAGCCCGGGCACGTCCTTGTCGGCCATCACGCCGAACACGGCGTGGGTGCGCGGGAAGAAGCCCATCGCGTCCAGGTTCAGCGCCAGCGCGGCCACGGCCTGCGGGTTGTGGGCCACGTCCAGCACCAGCGCGGGCTGGCCGGGCACGATCTGGAAACGGCCCGGCAGTTCGACCAGCGCCAGCCCGGTGCGCACGGCCTGCGCGTTGATCGGCAGGCGGTCGCGGATGGCGATCAGCGCGGCGATGGCACCGGCCGCGTTGATGAGCTGGTTCGCACCGCGCAGCGCCGGGTAGGACATGCCGTGGTAGCGCCGGCCCCGGCCGCTCCAGCCCCACTGCTGGCGGTCGCCCGAGGTGTTGAAATCGCGCCCGACCAGCCACAGGTCGGCACCGATGGCTTCCGCGTGGGCGACCACGCTCTTCGGCGGCACCGGGTCGCTGACGATGACCGGCTTGCCCGGCCGCATGATCTGCGCCTTCTCCAGGCCGATGCTTTCGCGGTCGGGCCCGTGGTATTCCATGTGGTCAAGGTCGATGCTGGTGATGACGGCGCAGTCGGCGTCGAAGGCGTTGACGCTGTCGTAGCGGCCGCCCAGCCCGACTTCCAGGATCACCAAGTCCAGTTCGGTCATCGACAGCAAACGCGCGATGGCCAGCGTGCTGAATTCGAACTGCGTCAGCGTGATGTCACCCCGGGCCACTTCGACAGCCGCGAATTGCACCGCCAGCGCGTCGGCCGTCACCGGCTCGCCGTTGACCCGGCAACGTTCGGTGAAGTGCACCAGCTCGGGTTTCTGGTACAGGCCCACGCGGTAGCCGGCGTGGCGGGCGATGGACTCCAGCATGGCGCAAGTGCTGCCCTTGCCGTTGGTGCCGGCCACCATGATGACGGGCACGTCGAAATGGATGCCCAGGCGGCGCTTGACCTCGGCCGTGCGCTCCAGCGACAGGTCCATCGTCTTCGGGTGCATGGCCGCGCTGTGGGCCAGCCATTCCGCGAGCGACGACGGGGTACTCAAGCTACGGCATCAGCGCTTTGGCGCTGCAGCATCGCCAACAGGCGGGCGATGTTGGGCCGCAGTTGGCGGCGGTCGCAGATCATGTCCAGCGCACCGGTGCCGATCAGGAATTCACTGCGCTGGAAACCTTCGGGCAGCTTCTCGCGCACGGTGTTCTCGATGACGCGCGGGCCGGCGAATCCGATCAGCGCCTTGGGCTCGGCAATCACCACGTCGCCCAGGAAGGCGAAGCTGGCCGACACGCCACCCATCGTCGGGTCGGTCAGCACGCTGATGTAGGGCAACTTGGCCTTGGCCAGGCGGGTCAGTGCGGCATTCGTCTTGGCCATCTGCAGCAGGCTCAACAGGCCTTCCTGCATGCGTGCGCCGCCGGTGGCGGTGAAGCTGACGAAGGGCACTTTCTGCTCGACGGCGGCTTCCACGCCGCGCACGAAGCGCTCGCCGACCACGCTGCCCATCGAGCCGCCCATGAACTCGAATTCGAAGCAGGCGGCGACCACCGGCACGCTCATCACGGCGCCACCCACCACCACCAGCGCATCGGTCTCGCCGGTGGCTTCCAGCGCGGCTTTCAGGCGTTGCGGGTACTTCTTGCTGTCCTTGAACTTCAGCGGGTCCACCGGCATCACTTCCTGGCCGATTTCCCAACGGCCTTCCGGGTCGAGGAAGGCGTCGAGGCGGGCACGGGCGTTGATGCGGTGGTGGTGGTCGCACTTGGGGCAGACGTTGAGGTTCTGCTCCAGGTCGGTCTTGTAGAGCACCGTCTCGCAGGACGGGCATTTGATCCACAAGCCTTCGGGCACGGCCCGGCGTTCGGCCGGGTCGGTTTGCTGGATCTTCGGCGGCAGCAGTTTTTCCAACCAACTCATGCAGTGCTCCTCAAGCGTGCGGTTCCTGCAGTGGCCGCTTACGCGTCCAGTGCGGTGCGGATCTCGGCCATGAAGGCCCGGGCTGCAGCGGGCGCATTGTCGCGCGTCTCGGTTTCCAGAATCTGGATCAACCGCGAGCCGATCACCACCGCGTCGGCCACCGCGCTGACCGCCTTGGCCGTCACCGCATCGCGGATGCCGAAGCCCACGCCCACCGGCACGCTGACGTACTGCCGGATGCGCGGCAGCATCGCGGCCACGGCGTCGGTGTCCAGCGCGCCCGAGCCCGTCACGCCCTTTAGCGAGACGTAGTAGACGTAGCCGCTGGCGATGCGGCCCACATCCTTCATGCGCTGCACCGTGCTGGTGGGGGCCAGCAGGAAGATCAGGTCCATGTCCACGGCCTTCAGGCGCGCGGCGAAGGCCTCGCACTCTTCGGGCGGGTAGTCCACCACCAGCAGGCCGTCCACACCGGCGGCCTTGGCGGCGGTGATGAAGGAACCGTCACCGTGAACCTGGTCGTAGCGTTCCACCGGGTTGGCGTAGCCCATCAGCACCACCGGCGTGCTGTCGTTGGTCTTGCGGAAGGCGCGGACCATGTCCAGCACCTGCGTGGCGCCGATGCCGCGCGCCAAGGCGCGTTCGCTGGCTTTCTGGATGACGGGGCCGTCGGCCATCGGGTCGGAAAAGGGCACGCCCAGTTCGATGATGTCGGCGCCACCATCGGCCAGCGCTTGCATGATCTGCGGTGTGGCGTTGACGAAGGGGTCACCGGCAGTGACGTAGGGAATCAGCGCCTTGCGGCCCTGCGCCTTCAGCGCGGCCAGCGTGGTCTGGATGCGGCTCATGACAGACCGCCCTTCACGCTTTGGCCCCGGCACGAAGGCCGGCAGTAGAAGTCGGCGCCGGACAGGTCGGCCACCGTGCCGATGTCCTTGTCGCCGCGCCCGCTGAGGTTCACCAGCAGGTGCTGGTCGGGCCGCATCGTCGCGGCCAGCTTCATCGCGTAGGCCACCGCGTGGCTGCTTTCCAGCGCCGGGATGATGCCTTCGGTGCGGCACAGCCGGTGGAAGGCGGACAGCGCTTCATCGTCCTTGATCGCCACGTATTCGGCGCGGCCGATGTCCTTCAGATACGCGTGCTCGGGGCCGACGCCGGGGTAGTCCAGGCCGGCGCTGATGCTGTGGGTCTCGGTGATCTGGCCGTCGTCGTTCTGCAGCAGGTAGGTGCGGTTGCCGTGCAGCACACCCGGGCTGCCGGCCGACAGCGAGGCCGAATGCTTGCCGCTGTCCAGGCCCAGCCCGGCGGCTTCCACGCCGATCAGCCGCGTGCCTTCATGCGGGATGTAGGGGTAGAACATCCCCATCGCGTTGCTGCCGCCGCCCACGCAGGCGATGACCGCGTCGGGCTGCTGGCCGGCGGGCCCGCCCAGGTACGCGATCTGCTCGGGCATCTGCACCAGGCATTCGTCGCCGATGACGCGCTGGAAGTCGCGCACCATGGTCGGATACGGGTGCGGGCCGGCCACGGTGCCGATGATGTAGAAGGTGTTTTCGACGTTGGTGACCCAGTCGCGCAGCGCCTCGTTCAGCGCGTCTTTCAGCGTCTTGCTACCCGATTCAACGGGCACCACGCGTGCGCCCAGCAGGTGCATGCGGTAGACGTTGGGGCTTTGCCGCTTGACGTCTTCACTGCCCATGTAGACCACGCATTCCATGCCGTAGCGGGCGCAGATGGTGGCCGTGGCCACGCCGTGCTGGCCGGCGCCGGTTTCGGCGATGACGCGCGGCTTGCCCATGCGCTTGGCCAGCAGGGCCTGCCCGATGGTGTTGTTGACCTTGTGCGCGCCGGTGTGGTTCAGGTCTTCGCGTTTCAGGTGAATTTGCGCGCCGCCGATCTCGCGGCTCAGGCGGTCGGCGTGGTAGATCGGGCTGGGCCGGCCGACGAAGTGCTTCAGTTCATGCCGGTACTCGGCCATGAAGGCCGGGTCTTTGCTGTAGTGGGCGTAGGCCTCTTCCAGCTCGTGCAGCGCGTGGATCAGGGTCTCGGCGACGAAGGTGCCGCCGTAGGGCCCGAAGTGCCCTCGGGCATCGGGTTGGTCGTATGCAAACATGGGATTCCTTCAGATTCGAATTCAGCGTCATGCGCGGGCCGCGAGCGTGTCATCCGCATCGCGCACCGCCTGGCAGAACCGGCGCATCAGCACGGCATCCTTGATGCCCTTGCCGACTTCAACGCCGGAGCTCACGTCAACGGCCCAGGGCCGGACGCGAAGCACCCCATCGGTCACGTTGGCAGGATTCAACCCACCAGACAAAACGACCGGAAGGGGCACGCTTGGAGGAATCTGTGACCAATCGAAAACCTTCCCGCCACCGCCGTAACCTTCGACGTGGGCGTCGAGCAGCAGGGCCTGAGACTTGTGAAAACGAGCCGCGAAGTTTAACAAATCGACCCCGGCAGCGGCGCCCGCAGGGTCGCCCGGCCCGCCCATGCGAACGGCCCGCAGATAGGGTCGGCCGGCCGCGTCGCAGGCCTCGGGCGTCTCGTCGCCGTGGAACTGCAACAGGGCCTGCGGCACAGCCTGGATGGCGCGCTGCAGCGCGTCGGCCGGCGCATTGACGAAGAGCAGCACCGGCGTGATGAAAGGCGGCAGCCGGGCGATCAATGCAGCCGCCCGCGCCACGCTGACGTGGCGCGGGCTTTTTTCGTACAGCACAAAGCCCAGCGCGTCGGCGCCGGCGGCCACGGCGTCATCGACATCGGCCTCGCGCGTCAGGCCGCAGATCTTGATGCGGGTGCGGCTCATGGCGTGCGGCACGCCATCAGGGCAGCCAGTCCATCGCAGCGGTTTGGGTCGGAATCTGCCATGCGGCATCGTAGTACGGGCCGACGAAATACAGCCCCGCCGCCGGGAAGGTCGGCGCAGCGATGTCGCGGTTGCGGGCCGCCAGCACCTCGGCCATCCAGCCCGGGCGGTGGCTGCCCTTGCCCACCGCCACCAGACCGCCGACGATGTTGCGCACCATGTGGTGCAGGAAGGCGTTGCCGTCGAAGTCGAAGCGCCAGTAGGCGCCGTGGCGGCTGATGGCGATGGCGCGCAAGGTCTTGATGGGCGTGGGCGACTGGCAACCGGCCGCGCGGAAGGACGTGAAGTCGTGTTCGCCGATGAGGTGGGCGGCCGCAGCGCGCATCGCATCACCGTCCAGCGGGCGGAAGACCCAGCCGACCAGGCCTTGTTCGAGGGCGGGCCGAACGACCGCTTCCAGCACCACGAAACGGTAGCGCCGGCCGCGTGCGCTGTTGCGCGCGTGGAAGCCGGCCTGCACGCGCTGGCACCACTGCACGGCCACGTCGTCGGGCAGGTAGCGGTTGCTGCCGCGCACCCAGGACATGTCCTCGCGCTGCAGCGCCGTGTCGAGGTGAACGACCTGGTTCAGGCCGTGCACGCCGCTGTCGGTGCGCCCCGCGCAGACCGTGGTGATGGGCTGGTCGGCGAAGGCCGAGAGCGCCTTTTCCAGCACGTCCTGCACGGTCAGCCCGTCGGCTTGCGACTGCCAGCCGTGGTAGCGCTGGCCCCGGTAGGCCACACCGAGCGCCAGGCGCCCGGTGGGCGGTTCAGGCTTATCCGCGGGCAAGCTGGTCCAGCATGCCCTGGGCCTTGGTCTTCAAAGCGCCGTCGGCCTTGGCCACCACTTCTTCGAGCAGGTCGCGGGCGCCCTCGGCGTCACCGATCTGGCGGAATTCCTCGGCCAGTTCCAGCTTGCGGGCCAGACCGGCCGCGTCGGCCGGTGAGGCAGAAGCCGGCGGCGCGCCCAGGTCGAAGTCGCCGAAGTCCAGCGTGTTGTCGCTGGCCGTGGGCTTCAGGGCCACGGTGCGTTCTTCGGTGGCGAAAGCATCCAGGTCGAAGTCGAGCAGGTTGTCGGGCGCCTTGGGCGCGGCCGCCGGCGCGCGAGGCACGGCGATGGTGCGGGGCTCGGGGGGGGCATCGAAGGACAGGTCCAGTCCCTCGTCCAGGCGCATCAGGTCGGGTGCCCGGATCGGCTGGGTCACATCAGGGCCCGTCGCGGCCTTGCGCGCTGTTGGCGGGGCGGGTTGGGGGGCCGGCACGTCGAACTCCAGATCGAGGTCGAGCCCGCCGTCCAGCGTGGCGTCGGACGCGGGCTGGAAGGTGGGCGGCGCGGCCGGCGCGGTGTAGGGCTGGGTGGCGGCGCCCAGGGCGTCGGGCCGCGGCTCGCCCGTGCCGCTGCGCTGGCCTTCCGGCGCACCACCGGGCAGGTACAAGGCGTTGTCGCTGTCGATGGCCTGGCCCATGGTCTGCGCCTTGGCCCAGTCCTCGCCGGTGCCGCCGGTCAGGCTGTAGAGCTGGGTGGCGAGCAACTCGAAAGCCTTGGTGTCGCGGCGCTTGGCGTAGACCTCCAGCAGCTTGGTGCGGATGGCCATGCGCTCGGGCGTGGCGCGCATCGCTTCTTTCAGGATTTCTTCGGCCTGCAGGTCGCGGCCATAGGCCAGGTAGACGTCGGCTTCGGCCACCGGGTCGACGTCGCCGATGGCGTCCAGCTGCGACATCGAATAGCTCATCGACGACGAATTGCCGGCGTTGGCCGCCGTGCCGGTCTCGCGGGTGTCGATGCGCTGGCCGCCGCTGGCGCCGAAGAATGAATCGGGCTGCAGACGGCTTTCCAGGAAGGACGTCTCGCCCGCCGGCTTGCGCATGCGCCCGCGCAGCTTGTACAGGCCCAGGCCGGCCAGCAAGGCCACCAGCACGCCCGCGCCGGGCAGCAGCAGGTCGTTGTCGAACAGCGTGTCGAGGAAGCCCGGGCCTTGCGCCTTGGGTGCGGCAACCGGTGCTGCCGGGGCAGCAGGCTTGGGCGCAGCCGGCGCGCTGGCCACTGTCGCGACCGACGCCACGGGCGCCACGGGCGGTACCACCACCGGTGCCGGGGCAGCAACGACGGGAGCCGCCACCGGCGCGGGCGCCGGCGCTGCGACCGGGGCAGGCGTAGCCGGGGCGGCTGGCGCTGTCGCGCCTTGCAATTTCTTCAGCTCTTCGACGTTGCGGTTGAGCTCGGCCAACCGCGTCTTGTCGTCCTTCTTGTCCGCCACGGGCGCCGCCGGCGCCGGCGTGGCGGGCTTCACGCCGCCCTGGGTCAGCGTCAACCGGTCGGGTGTGGCGGCCGTGGCGGTCTTGCGGTCGTCCACCTGGGCCTGCACCTGCCCCTTGGCCTGCCGTGCCGGAGCTGCTTCAGGCGCGGCCGTGGCACCGGCGGCCAGGCGCTGCTTGTAGGCGCCGAAGTCGCTGCTTTGCGCGGTGATGATCTCGCGCGCCGTCTGCGGGCTGACCTTGGCAGCCTGCTCGGCGCTGGGCACCGACAACACCGAGCCCGACTTCAGCTTGTTGATGTTCTCGTTGATGAAGGCCTGCGGGTTGCCGCGGTACAGCGAGACCAGCATCTGGTCCAGCGAAATGCCGCTGGGTTGGGTGCGGGCGGCAATGCGGCTCAGCGACTCACCCGGCTTCACGCGGTAGCTGTCAACGCCAGCGGCCGGGGGGGCGGCCATCGGCGCCGGCGCGGGCGCGGGCGCTGCAGCCGGTGACGGCGCGGGCGACAGACCCAGCGCCTTGGCACGCGGTGGCGGCGCGGGGCGGGTCATTGGCGTCGAAGGCGCAGCTGGCGGTGCCGTCACGGGCGAGGCCACAGCGGCCACCGGGGCCGGCGCGGGTGCCGCCGGCATGGCAGCCGGCGCAGGGCTGACCACCGGCCCGGCGACGGCCGCCGGCGCCTGCGCGGTGCGCAGATTCGGCGGGTCGAACAGCAAGGTGTATTCACGCACCAGACGGCCGCTGGACCAGGTCGCTTCCACGATCACGTCGACGAAGGGTTCCAGCACGGCGCGGTCGCTGCTGACACGCAAAAAGGAACGCCCGTCGGCCCGCTTCACCACTTGCACCTGTGCCGACGGCAGCACCGCGTTGTATTCGATGCCCGCCGTGCGGTAGGCGTCCGGCGGCGCCACGCGCAGCCGCAGCGACGACGCTTCTTCGGCCGTGATGCTGGTCACTTCGATCTCGGCCTTGAGCGATTCGCCCAGTGCCGACTGCACGTTCAGACGCCCCAGACCCAAGGCTGCAGCGTGGGTGCCCCACAGGCAGGCGGTGGCCAGTGCCACCCCCTTGAGCGCGAATCGCGCGGCGTTCGTCGAACGGTGTTCCAAAGCTGTTCCCCCAACCGGCCAGTCCAACCCCGGTGCCCGGGTTCGCCGCCGCTGACTCAAAACCGAAGCCGCCTGATGGCCGCACGATGCGCCCAGGCGGCATAAATCACAACAACATCAAGCATATAGGAGCGCAAGCTCAGGTCCGAGCTCAGGAACCCGGGCCGCCCGATTGTTTCGGGGTGTCACCGCCCCTGTGGCCCGTCGGCAACGGGGGCGCGCAGCTCAGTGCTCGATCAGGATGCGCAGCATGCGGCGCAGCGGTTCGGCGGCGCCCCACAGCAACTGGTCGCCGATGGTGAAGGCGCCGACGTACTCGGGGCCCATCGCCAGCTTGCGGATGCGGCCGACCGGGATGGTCATGGTGCCCGTCACGGCCACCGGCGTCAGGTCGCGGATGGTCGCTTCGCGGTTGTTCGGCACCACCTGCACCCAGGCGTTGTCGGCGGCGATCATCGCTTCGATGTCGGCCACCGGCACGTCGCGCTTCAGCTTGAAGGTCAGCGCCTGGCTGTGGCAGCGCATCGCACCCACCCGCACGCAAAAGCCGTCCACCGGGATGGGCGCCGAACCGTAACCTTCACCCTGGCCGAGGATCTTGTTGGTCTCGGCCATGCCCTTCCACTCTTCCTTGGACATGCCGTTCCCGAGATCCTTGTCGATCCACGGGATCAGCGAGCCACCCAGCGGCACGCCGAAGTTGGCCGTCTCGGCCGCGCTCAGGCTGCGTTGCTTGGCGATGACCTTGCGGTCGATTTCCAGGATGGCGCTTTTCGGGTCGTCCAGCAGCGCCTTCACTTCGGCGTTCAGCGTGCCGTACTGCGTCAGCAGTTCGCGCATGTGCTGGGCGCCGCC
>JANPHI010000100.1:0-1960 GCA_031424355.1 Betaproteobacteria bacterium | reverse complement strand
TCACCGCGCCGCCCACCACCACCAGCGCGTCGGTCTCGCCGGTGGCTTCGAGCGCTGCCTTCAGGCGCTGCGGATATTTCTTGCTGTCCTTGAACTTCAGCGGGTCCACGGGCATGACTTCCTGCCCGATCTCCCAGCGGCCCTCGGGGTCGAGAAAGGCGTCGAGCCGCGCCCGCGCGCCGATGCGGTGGTGGTGGTCGCACTTGGGGCAGACGTTGAGGTTCTGCTCGAGGTCGGTCTTGTAGAGCACGGTCTCGCAGGACGGGCACTTGATCCACAGGCCTTCAGGCACCGCCCGGCGCTCGGCCGGGTCGGTTTGCTGCATCTTGGGGGGCAGCAGTTTTTCAAGCCAGCTCATCGCCTTGCTCCTTGGTCAGTCCTTGGCGTCCAGTGCGGTGCGGATCTCGGCCATGAAGCCTCGGGCCACCGCCGGTGCATTCTCGCGCGCCTCGGATTCCAGCAACTGGATCAGGCGCGAACCGATGACCACCGCGTCGGCCTGCTGCGCCACCACGCGCGCCGTGGCGGCGTCGCGGATGCCGAAACCCACCCCCACGGGGATGCGCACGTGTTTGCGGATGCGCGGCAGCATCTCGGCCACCGCCGCCGTGTCCAGGTGGCCAGCACCGGTGACGCCCTTCAGCGACACGTAGTACACGTACCCGCTGGCGATGCGGCCCACCTGCTGCATGCGTTCGTCGGTGCTGGTGGGGGCCAGCAGGAAGATCAGGTCCAGACCCGCCGCCTTCAGCGCTGCTGCAAAGGCTTCGCATTCCTCCGGCGGGTAGTCCACCACCAGCAGGCCGTCGACGCCGGCGCTTGCCGCATCGCGGATGAAGCTGCCGGGCCCATGCCGCTGGTCGTAGCGTTCGACCGGGTTGGCGTAGCCCATCAGCACCACAGGGGTGGACTGGTTGCCGGTGCGAAAGCTGCGCACGGCGTCCAGCACCTGCGCCGCGCCGATGCCGCGTGCCAGCGCACGTTCGCTGGCCTTCTGGATCACCGGCCCGTCGGCCATGGGGTCGCTGAAGGGCACACCCAGTTCGATGATGTCGGCGCCGCCGTCGGCCAACGCCTGCATCAGCTGTGGCGTGGCATCGGCGAACGGGTCGCCGCAGGTGATGTACGGAATCAGCGCCGTGCGGCCTTGAGCCTGCAGCGTCTCCATGACGGCGTGGATGCGGCTCATCGCTTCACCTCGATGGTCTGCAGGCCGCTCAGGGGGCCGCCTTTCACGGACTGCCCGCGACACGAGGGCCGGCAGAAGAATTCGGCGCCAGAGAGGTCAGCCACCGTGCCGATGTCCTTGTCGCCCCGGCCGCTGAGGTTCACCAGCAGGTGCTGGTCTGGCCGCATCGTGGCCGCCAGCTGCATGGCGTAGGCCACGGCGTGGCTGCTTTCCAGCGCGGGAATGATGCCTTCGGTGCGGCACAGGTGGTGAAACGCCTTCAGCGCCTCGTCGTCGGTGATGCCGACGTATTCGGCGCGGCCGATGTCCTTCAGGTACGCGTGCTCGGGGCCCACGCCGGGGTAGTCCAGGCCGGCACTGATGCTGTGGGTTTCGGTGATCTGGCCGTTGTCGTCTTGCAGCAGGTAGGTGCGGTTGCCGTGCAGCACGCCCGGGCTGCCGGCGCTCAGCGACGCCGAGTGCTTGCCGCTGTCGAGCCCCAGGCCGGCGGCCTCGACGCCGATCAACCGCGTCCCTTCATGCCGGATGTAGGGGTGGAAGATGCCCATGGCGTTGCTGCCGCCGCCCACACAGGCGATCACGGCATCGGGCTGGCGCCCCGCCGCGCCGCCCAGTGCGCTGATCTGCTCGGGCATCTGCACCAGGCATTCGTCGCCAATGACGGATTGGAAATCGCGCACCATCATCGGGTAAGGGTGCGGGCCAGCCACGGTGCCGATGATGTAGAAGGTGCTTTCGACGTTGGTGACCCAGTCGCGCAGCGCCTCGTTC
>JANPHI010000099.1:0-4553 GCA_031424355.1 Betaproteobacteria bacterium | reverse complement strand
CTCGGCGGCTTCCTTCAGGCGCTGCAGGGCCAGCACGTCCTTGGTCAGATCGACGCCTTGTTCCTTCTTGAACTCGGTGACGATGAAATCGATGATGCGCTGGTCGAAGTCTTCGCCGCCCAGGAAGGTGTCGCCGTTGGTGGACAGCACTTCGAACTGCTTCTCGCCATCGACATCGGCGATCTCGATGATCGAGATGTCAAACGTGCCGCCGCCCAGGTCGAAGACGGCGATCTTGCGGTCGCCCTTGCCGTGCTTGTCCAGACCGAAGGCCAGGGCTGCAGCGGTGGGCTCGTTGATGATGCGCTTGACGTCCAGACCGGCGATGCGGCCCGCGTCCTTGGTGGCCTGGCGTTGCGAGTCATTGAAATACGCCGGCACCGTGATGACGGCTTCGGTCACTTCCTCGCCCAGGTAGTCCTCGGCGGTCTTCTTCATCTTGCGCAGCACTTCGGCGCTGATCTGCGGCGGCGCCATCTTCTTGCCGCGCACCTCGATCCACGCGTCGCCGTTGTCGGCCGCGACGATCTTGTAGGGCATCAGGTCGATGTCCTTCTGCACTTCTTTTTCAGTGAACTTGCGG
Organism: Betaproteobacteria bacterium; assembly: GCA_031424355.1. Classification (GTDB taxonomy): domain Bacteria; phylum Pseudomonadota; class Gammaproteobacteria; order Burkholderiales; family Burkholderiaceae_C; genus Rubrivivax. The sequence goes on along the minus strand of JANPHI010000099.1, from coordinate 3,970 downwards.
CCGATCAGGCGCTTGGACGCATACACCGTGTTGCGCGGGTTGGTCACCGACTGGCGCTTGGCCGAAGCACCGACGAGGATCTCGCCGTCTTCCTGGTAGGCAATGATGGACGGCGTGGTGCGTGCACCTTCGCTGTTCTCGATGACCTTGGTGGTGTTGCCTTCCATGATCGCCACGCACGAATTGGTGGTGCCGAGGTCGATGCCTATGATCTTGCCCATGTTCTGATGCTCCTGTGGAGTGTTTGCGGTTGTTCTGAAAATGCGGATGGGGCGCCGGCTTTCAAGGCGCCGGGCCGCTCGATTCGGGTGGCGCGCCTATTTCGGCGCCGACACCGTGACCAGCGCAGGGCGCAGCACGCGCTCGGCGATCAAATAGCCCTTTTGCAGCACGGCGACCACGGTGCCGGCTTCCTGCTCGGCAGGCACCACGCTGATGGCCTGGTGCTGGTGCGGGTCGAACTTGGTGCCGGCGGGCGGCGCGATGGCCATCACCTTGTTGCGCTCCAGCGCCTGCGTCATCTGGCGCAGCGTGGCGTGCACGCCTTCCAGCAACTGCTCGGGCGTGGCGTTCTGGATCAGGATGGCCGCTTCCAGGCTGTCGCGCACCGGCAGCAGGCTTTCAGCGAAGGACTCGACGGCGAACTTGCGTGCCTTGGCCATCTCTTCATCGGCCCTGCGGCGGGTGTTCTCGGCTTCCGCCTTGGCCCGCAGGAAGGCATCCGAGGCCTCGGTCAGCTTGGCCTGCAGGTCAGCCAGCTGTTGCTCGGGCGTGGGGCTGGTTTCGGCAGCAGGCGCGGCATCGTTGATGGTGGCGGTTGGCGGGATGGCGGTATCGGTGTTGGGGGGTGTGGCGTTCATGTTCGGTATGAAGTCGTCTGCAGGGGATGTCGGGCCGCTGTCCGCAATTTCAAGAGGGTCATTCTGTGCAGGCCCTCACGTTTGGCGGCGGTGGCTCAATCGCGGCCCTGAGGCTCGTCGCCGGGTAAATCGTCAGCGCTGGCGCTCCAGCGCTGCCAGTCGGCCAGCACACGGCGGTTGCGCTTGGTGGGACGGCCTTGCTCGATGGTGTTCGCCGGTTCCACCCCCGCGCGGCGCGCTTCGGCGGCCTGCAGGCTTGCGGTGATGCTCTCGGGCGTTTCGGCGTACAGCGCCTGCGCGGCGCTGGCCGGACCGCGCGCGTTGCTCAGCCCCAGCACGTGCACGCTGCGTTGCACGGTGCCCTGCCGCAGGTGCACCAGGTCACCCACCTTGGGCTCGCGCGAAGCCTTGGCCACCTGGCCATTGATGCTGACACGGCCGCGGCCGATTTCCTCGGACGCCAAGCCACGGGTCTTGAAGAAGCGCGCCGCCCACAGCCATTTGTCCAGTCGCACGCGGATGTCGTCGGTCATGGCGTGGGGGTGTTCGGGCCGTGGTGTTCAGGCCGGCAGACCCGTCGCGGTGGGACGGGTCTGCGTGGCGTTCATCAGCCGGTGGCGCCCATCGCCAAGGCCTGCACCCGTTGCTGCGCGAGCGCGACACCGTCGGCAGCAGCCTGCGTCGGCCAGCCTTGCAGGTGCTGCACCGCCAACGCAGCCAGCGCGGCGGTCCAGGCCGGCAGGTCGTTCACGCAGGGCACGTAGTTGAAGGCGATGCCGCCCGCTTTCAGGAAGGCGTCGCGCGCTTCTTGTGCGATTTCTTCCAGGGTTTCCAGGCAGTCGGCGACAAAACCCGGGCACATCACGTCCACCGACTTCACGCCCTGCTCGGCCAGGGCGATCAGGCTGGGCTCGGTGTAGGGCTCCAGCCACTTGGCCTTGCCGAAACGGCTTTGAAACGTCACCAGCACCTCGTCGCGCTGCAGGCCCAGCTTCTCGGCCATCAGCCGCGCCGTCTTGTGGCAGTGGCAGTGGTAGGGGTCGCCCAGGTGCAGCGAACGCTCGGGCACGCCGTGGAAGCTGAGCACCAGTTTTTCGCTGCGGCCGTGGGCCTGCCAGTGCTGCTGCAGGCGCTGCGCCAGGGCGTTGATGTAGCCGGGGTCGTCGTGGTATTCGCCGATGAAGCGGAACTCGGGCATGCGGCGTGTTTGCTGCGCCCACTGCATGATCTTGTCGTTGACGCTGGCCGTGGTGGCCGCCGCGAACTGCGGGTACAGCGGCAGCACCAGCACGCGGGTGGCGCCTTCGGCGCGCAGGGCGTCCAGTACGGCGGGCAGACCGGGGTTGCCGTAGCGCATGGCGTGGCGCACCAGCACATCGTGGCCGGCGGCGGCCAGGGCCTGCGCGACGCTGGCGGTCTGGCGCTGCGTCCACACCGCCAGCGGCGAGCCGCCTTCCATCCACACCGTGGCGTATTTGGCCGCCGACTTGGCCGGGCGGGTGCGCAAGATGATGCCGTGCAGGATGGGCCACCACACCAGGCGCGGGATCTCCACCACGCGCGGGTCGCTGAGGAATTCGGCCAGGTAGCGGCGCAGCGCTGGCGCGGTGGGCTCGTCGGGCGTTCCCAGGTTGACCAGCAGCACGGCGGTGCGCGGCGGCTGGCCGTGGCGGTAGGCGGGTTCGGTGTTGAAAGTCATGGGAGCGGGTTGCGACCGGCACTGCGCAGCGCCAGTTCGTTCAGCACCACCGCCAGATCGACGGGCTTGGTCCAGCAGCCGTCAAAGCCGGCGTCGCGCGCCGGGCCAGCCACGCGCTGTGCCTCGTCGGCGGTGCACAGGAAAGCGGGCAGGGTGGGTGCGGACAGGCTGGCGCGCAGGGCCGGCAGCAGTTGGTAGCCGGTGGTGTCGGGCAGGTGCAGGTCGATGACCAACAGCTCGGGCGTCCAGCCACTGACCACGTCCAGCGCCTCGGCGCCAGTCAAGGCGGTCTCCACTTCGATGCCTGGCGCGAAACGGCAGGTCTCGACGAACAGCAGCGTGTTGACGCGGTCATCGTCGACGTACAACACCTTCATGTTCAGCGCAGCGGCAGCAGCGGTTGCGGCTGGGTGTCGGCAAAGCGCAGCACGTCGAAGCTGACGCAGGCCGACGCCGGGTCGCTGGGCGAGCCGCCCAGGCCGATGCTGCCGCTGCCGTGCAGGGTGCAGGCGCCGCGCCGCAGGCTGACGATCTCGCCGTCGTTGAAGCGCACATAGGTGCCGTTGTAGCTGAGGTCGGCGAGCTGGAAACTGCCGCTGTGCCAGTCCACCCGAGCATGCGAACGCGACACGCGGGAGTCATCGACGCAGAAAGCGGCTTGCGGGCTGCGGCCCAGCACCACCGGCATCTGCGCGCTGGCGAAGACCAGGTGCTGGCCGCCCCACATCAGGCGCAGACCGTCGGGTTCCTGCATGTCACCGACGTCGCCGAATTGGGTCACGGCCATCTCGCTGTTGGCGCCACGGCGGCCGCCCATCACATGCACCTGCACGGGTTCGGCGCGGCCGCGCAGCACCAGTTTGTCCAGGCTGCGAAAACGCGAACGCATGTCCAGCGTCAGGCCTTGCAACACGTCCACGGTGACCAGGGTCTCGTTGTCGCCGGCGTGGTCCAGCAAACGCGCCGCCACGTTGACGGCGTCACCGAAACAGTCACCGGCCATCTCGACGACTTCACCGCGCGCCAAGCCCACTTGCAAGCGCAGCCCGCGCAAGCCTGAAGAGGCGCCACGCTCGCTGCCGCGCGTCACCATGCCGTCGAGCAGGTCGTGCATCTGCATCGAGGCCTGCACGGCCGGCATGGCCGCATCGAAAACCGCCATCAGGCCGTCGCCCAGGGTCTTCACGACATGCCCGCTGTTGCCGTTCACCGGTGCAGCCAGCGCGTTGACGCAGTGCGTGACCACCGACGTGGCTTCGGCGTTGCCCAGCGTCTCGTACAGCGCCGTGCTGCCGCGCAAATCGGCGAACAGCACGGTGCGGTCGGAGATGCGGGTCATCGCAACGTTGCCCGTGTTGCCCGGATCAGAGGTTGTCCAGGTAGGTGCGCAGCTTGTCCGACCGGCTCGGGT
>JANPHI010000098.1:0-7358 GCA_031424355.1 Betaproteobacteria bacterium | reverse complement strand
CGCCGAAGACGCCCGCCGCGACGCCCAGACGGCCATCGACGAGCTGACGCAGGAGCAGGAAACCGTGCGCCTGACGCGGCGCACCACCCGCGTGGGCATCGGCGACTTCATGATGCAGTTCAGCGTGCTGTGGGTGCTGGCTTCGGCGCTGCTGAAGTACACCTACAAGGGCCGCATGCAGGCCGAGGTGAAGGCCGCGCAGGCCACCGAAACGGCCGAGGCCGAATCGCTGAAGCGCCAGGTCGTCGAGGCCCGGATGGCGGCCATGCAGGCGCAGGTCGAACCGCACTTCCTGTTCAACACGCTGGCCAGCATCGACCACCTGATCGAGACAGACCCGCCACGCGCCAGCCAGATGCAGAAGAACCTGATCGCGCTGCTGCGCGCCAGCATGCCGACGATGCGCGAGGCCAACGGCGGCACGGGCGACGGCAAAGGCGCCGGGGTGCGCGACCTGGGGCGCGAGATCGCCGTCATCCGCCCCTACCTGGAAATCCTGAAGGTGCGCATGGAAGAGCGCCTGGCCACCGAGGTGCTGGTGCCGGATGGGCTGCTGTCGGCCGAGTTTCCGCCGATGATGATCCAGACTCTGGTGGAAAACGCCATCAAGCACGGGCTGGAACCCAAGCCCGAGGGCGGCACGCTGCGGCTGACCGCCGAGATCGTGCACGGCAAGCTGCAGGTCACCGTGGCCGACACCGGCCTGGGCTTCGGCCGCGCGGCCACTGCCGGCACCGGTGTGGGCCTGGCCAACATCCGCGAACGGCTGCAACTGCTGTACGGCGCCAAGGCCACGCTCACCGTCACCGCCAACCAACCCAGCGGCACCGTGGTGACCATCACCGTGCCCTACAAGACCGTGGAAGGAACACCGGCATGAAGGACGACGACATCCGCGCTTTCGGCCCAGAACCGACACCCGCCGTAGCGGCCGGCCCGGCCTTCAAGCGACGCCGCCTGTGGCCCTGGCTGCTGGGCGCCCTGCTGGTGCTGGCGCTGCTGGCGGCCGGCGCGCTGGCCGCGTTGTGGACGGTGGCCGACTCGGCGCACCACGGCCTGCACGTCATCGTCAACGGCCAGCCCTGGGACGGCTGGGAGGGGTGGGACTTGGGCGATGGCTGGGACCGCCTGGACGGGGACCTCAACCCGGGCCACGGCCTGCTGGCCGGCCTGGGCGTGCTGGTCGCGGTGCTCGCGGTGCTGCTGATGGTGCCCTTCACGGTGTTGCTGGGTTTGCTGCTGGGCCTGATGGGGCTGGCGATCGGGCTGGCAGTGACCGTCGGCACGGTGGGCCTGGTGGCCGCTGTGGTCTTGTCGCCGCTGTGGGGCTTGGGCCTGCTGCTGTGGCTGCTCTTCCGTCGGCGCGGCCCGGCGCCCGCCGCCACCGCTAGGATGGCCGCATGAACACGCCGCAATCCCCAAGCCCCGAGAGCCGTGTCACCACGGCCGTGCTGGCCGACGACGAACGCCTGATGCGCGAACAGTTGCGCGCGCGGCTGGCCGAGGTCTGGCCCGACCTGCAGATCGTGGCCGAAGCCAAGAACGGCCTGGAAGCGGTGCAACTGGTCGATCAGCACCGGCCCGACATCGTCTTCCTCGACATCCGCATGCCCGGCCTGACCGGCGTGGAAGCGGCCAAGCAGATCGCCCAGCTGGCGCCACGGTCGCCGCAAGAAGGCGATGACGAAACAGGCGCCAACGCCGCCACCGACCCCGACGACGACGAACTGCTGCCCGAGATCGTCTTCATCACCGCCTACGACCAGTACGCGGTGGAAGCCTTCGAGCAGGGCGTGGCCGACTACGTGCTGAAACCGGCCGAGCGCGACCGCCTGCAGCTGACCGTGGACCGCATCCGCAAGCGCCTGGCCGCGCGCCGCCACGGCCCCGGTTCGGCCGAAGCCGAAGCCGCGCCGCCGGGGCCCAACATGCAGCAGCTGCTGCACCAGCTGTCGTCGCGCCTGAACCCGGGCAGCACGCCCCACTACCTGCAGTGGATACAGGCCACCGTGGGCCCCGCCATCCAGATGATCCCGGTGGACGAGGTGCTGTTCTTCATCAGCGACGAGAAGTACACGCGGGTGCAGACGGCGCAGGTTGAAGCGCTGATCAGGAAGCCGATCAAGGAACTGGTGGACGAGATCGACCCGCAACTGTTCTGGCAGATCCACCGCAGCACGCTGGTCAACGTGAAGTGCATCAGCGGCGTGACGCGCGACTTCCGCGGCCGGCAGATCGTGACCGTGCGCGGCCACAACGAGAAGCTGGAAGTCAGCCGCAGCTACACGGGGCTGTTCAAGGGGATGTGAGGCGCGCGGCGCGCCTGTCGGCGCCAGCCGCGACAGCGCCGTTCAGCGTTCCAGCCAGGCCTTGCGGAAGGTCTCGGTCAGCGGCTGCATCAGGTAGCCGAAGAAGGTGCGCTCGCCGGTGCGGATGAAGACGTCGGCCGTCATGCCGGGCTGCACCTTGTTGTCGCCCAGGCGAGCCAGCTCGGTGGCCGGCACATCCAGCTTGACGATGAAATAGGCCAGCTCGGTGCGCGGGTCCACCACCGCGTCGGCCGCCACGTAGGTGACGTGGCCGTTGAGTTCGGGCGCCGTGCGCGAATTGAAGGCGTTGACCTTGATGCCGGCGGCCTGGCCCACCGCCACGCGGTCGATGTCGTGGGTGGACACCTTCACCTCCACCACCAGCCGGTCGGCGCTGGGCACGATTTCCAGCACCACCTCACCCGGCCCGATGCTGCCGCCGGGCGTGTGGATCTTCAGGTCGGTGACGGTGCCGTCCACCGGCGCGCGCAGCTCGGTCAACTCCAGCGTGCGCTTGGTGGCGCTCTCGCGTTCGATCAGCTCGAAGTTGTCGGACTGGGTCTTCTTCAGTTCGGCCGCCACGTCTTCCTGGAAGGCCTTGCGAACCTGGAATTTCTTCAGCTCTTTTTCGCTGATGGCGGTGCGCGTGCCGGCGCCGCGCGATACCAGTTCGTCGCGTTCACCGGTCAGCCGCGAGATGTCGCGTTCGGTCGCGCGCAGCCGGGTTTTTTCGACCATGCCGACCTTGTCCAGATCGACCAGGCCTTCGAGGTCACGCTTCAGGCTGGCCAGTTGTTCTTCCTTCGAACGCTGCTGCGATTCGTAGCCGGCGATCTCGGAACGCAGCGCGGCTATCTGCTGTTCCAGGATGTTGAGTTCGCCCAAGCGCGCGTTGCGCCGCGCGTCGAAGATGGACTTCTGCGCGCGCAGGATTTCATCGACCTGCGGTGTGCCGGCCCGCGCCAGCAGTTCGCGCGGGAAGGCGATGGCGGGCTTTTCGTCCCGTTCGGCCTGCAGGCGCGCGATGGAGGCCAGCGCCACGTCACGCCCGCTGGTGACCACGCCGTGGGCGGCACCGGCGCGTGTCTCGTCCAGGCGCACCAGCACGTCGCCCAGCTTCACCGCCGTGCCGTCCTGCACCAGAATTTCCTTGACGATGCCGCCTTCGCCGTGCTGAATTTTCTTGCGGCTGGAATCGACCTTCAGCGCGCCCGAACCGACCACCGCGCTGGACAGCGGCGCCAGCACCGACCACAACAGGCCCACGCCCACGGTACCGGCCAGCAAGGCCATGCCCAGGCGGGTCCACAACTTCGTTTCCTGCTCGGCGCGGGCCTCGCCAACGACCATGCCGGCGATGGCGCGTTCGCGCAGCGCGCTGGCCGCCGAGGGGGTGGCGGCAGTAGCGGCAGTAGCGGCAGTAGCGGCGGTAGCGGCGGTAGCGGCAACAGCTTCAACCACGGGTGGCTCCTGGCACTTCCTGCACCGAACCATCGGGCGCCGCGATCACGCGGCGCGTGATCTGCGGCATCAGCTCGGCGGTGGGGCCGAGCTTGGCGATCTGGCCATTCATCATCACCATCAGCTGGTCGGTGCCGCCCAGCAGCGCCGGGCGATGGGCCACGACGATCAGCGTGCGCAGTCGCAGGCGCAGTTCTTCCATCGCCTGGCGCACGGCCGTCTCGCCTTCGGCGTCGAGGTTGCTGGTGGGCTCGTCCAGCACGATCAGCGCCGGGTTGCCGTAGAAGGCGCGGGCCAGGCCGATGCGCTGGCGCTGGCCGCCCGACAGGTTGGCGCCGGCCGGGCCGATGACGGTGTCGTAGCCCTCGGGCAGGCTGAGGATCATGGCGTGGGCGCCGGCCAGTTGTGCTGCCTCCACCACCTGCTGGGCGTCCACCGCGCCAAAGCGGGCGATGTTGGCGGCAACGGTGCCAGGGAAGAGTTCGATGTCCTGCGGCAGGTAGCCGATGTGCGGGCCGAGTTCTTCACGCTTCCAGTCGGCGATGTTGGCGCCGTCCAGCCGCACCACGCCGCTGGCTGCCGGCCACACGCCCACAGCCAGGCGCACCAGGCTGGATTTGCCGGCCGCGCTGGGCCCGGTGATGCCCAGGCAACTGCCTGGCTTCAATTCGAACTTCAGGCCCTGCACGGTGAGCTTGCGGGCCTCGGGCGGGCCGGCGGCCACCGTCTCGAAAGACAGTGCGCCGGCAGGCGCAGGCAGCGGCATGTGTTCGACCGGGTCGATCTGCTTGCCGATGTCGGCGGCCAGGCGGCGGTAGCTTTCTCGGGCCGTGAGGAAACTGCGCCAGCCGCCGATGGCCGCTTCCAGCGGCGCCAGGCCACGGCCCATCACGATGCTGGCCGCGATCATCACGCCGGCGGTGGTTTGCTGGTTGATGACCAGAACGGCGCCGACACCCAGGATGGCGACTTGCAGGAACAGCCGCAGGGCCTTGGCGATGGCCGCCACGTTCGCGGCCTTGTCGCTGGCCACGCCTTGCAGGCCCAGGCCGAAGTCATGTTGCAGCCGCCACACCTTGGTCAGGCCCGGCAGCATGCCCATCGCGCGGATGACTTCCGCATTGCGTGCCGAGGTTTCGGTGAAGCGCGCGCCGGCAGCCATCTCCTTGCCGGCCTCGGCCAGCGGGCCGCGCGTGCTGCGTTCGTTCCACACGCCCAGCACGAAAAGAATCACGCCGCCGGCCAGCGCCACGTGGCCCAGCCAGGGGTGCAGCAGGTAGACCAGGGCGATGTAGATGGGCATCCACGGCGCGTCCAGCAGGCTGAGCATGGTGCCGCCGGTGACGAAGCCGCGCACGGTGTCCAGGTCGCGCAGGCCTTGCGCGTTGCGGCCGCCAGCCAGCGTGCGCGTGAAGACCAGGCCCGACAACTGCGCATCGAAGCGCGCGCCCATGCGCACCAGCAGGCGCGAGCGCACCACTTCCAGGCCGGCCAGCGTGAGCAGGCAGACGGCCGCGAACACCGTCAGGCCCAGCAGCGTGGCTTCGCTGCGCGAGGACAGCACTCGGTCGTAGATCTGCAGCATGTACACCGAACCCGTGAGCGCCAGCAGGTTGATGAAGAAGCTGAAGAAGGCCACGGCGCGCAGCGTGCTGCGCACCGCCTGCATGGCGCGGCCGATGGGGGTGTCGACGCTGGCGGCGGGGCCGAAGATCGTCATGTCAGCAAGGATGCCCGGGGCCGGATGCGGGCGCTGCAGGCGGCTGCAGCGCGAGTGCCGATCAGGCTGCGCGCTGGCGTTGCGCGGCCAGCAGCGCCAGGCCGGCCAGGGCCACCAAGGCCAGGCTGCCGGGTTCGGGCGTGGTGGCGGTGGGCACGGTGCCCAGCAGGTTGTAGGCCACGCGGAAGTCGGCGTTCGGATACACCGTGGCGTCGGTGGACTGCCAGTACCACTCGAAATCGAGCCCGTTGCTGACGATGGTCAGCGCGGTGGCGGTCAGCAGCGCATCGGTCACATCCAGCGTGTAGCGCACCAGATCGACGTTGCTGATGACCGACTCCACCGCCGTGGTCAGGGTGCCGGTTTGCGTGACGGCACCGAGTTGCACGGTGAAGTCGTCGGCGTAGGGGCCGCCGGGGGTGGTTGGGTTCAAGCGGTAGCCCCACCACACGATCTTGTCCAACGTGGCGCCCGACGGCGCGGTGAAGGCCTGGGTGTAGGCCGTGGCGCTGGGGTCGGCTTCGGCGCCGTTCAGCGCGACGCCGTAGGGGCTGAAACCGGCCAGCACGGCGGCGCTGGATGCACCTGCGCAGGCGCTCAGTGCGATGGCGGCAAGGCTTTTGATGGGGCTACGCATGGCGGATCCTGGTTGCGTTGTGAGGCATTCTGAACGGGGTGCGGGTGCCTGTCATCCCTGCATTCAGGCGTAATTCAGGTGCAGGACATGCCACGCGTGCTCGGGAATGCCAACGAGCGGCGCTGCTTCGATCACCGGCGCCGTGGTCGAGGCGAAACTGAACTCGACCCAGTCGACCAGGTAGTCGCTGCCGTGGGCCTTGCCGGCGCCGTCGGTGGTGATGGGCGCACCGAAGCCCCCGTGGCCGTCGCCGTAGGCGCCGAAGACGAAGTCGCTGCCGTTGTAGGCACCGGCCATCAGTTCCACCGCCACGAAGTCGGCACTGCCCGTTGCGGTGACCAGCTGCGTGCCCAAGCCCGAACCGGCCTGGAAGGTGGTCTCGCCAACCACCGTGCCGCTGCTGTCGATCAGGCGCAGGCGCCCGGCTTCCACAAACACACCACCGTCGTCGTTGACGAAGAAGTTGCTCAGGTTGAGGCTGACCGAGTGCGCGGCCTGGTCGAGGTTGAAGCGCAGCGCTTCCTTGCCGTCGATTTCCTGCCGGATGCTGCTGGTCAGCGCCGACTGCGCGCTGACCCCCAGGTCGCCGGTGTAGATGTCGCCGCCGCTGAGCAGCTGCGGGCTGACGCCGTCGTACTTGACGGCCGACCAGGCGGTGCCGCTGTCGGTGTAGTCGGCCTTGTGCGCCGCACTGATGCCGGCGTGGGTCCAGGCGGCGGCCCACTGCCCGCCAGCGCCCGACTGCCGCACCGGCGCGTCGCCGATGCGCACGGTGACGTAGGTGGTGCCGGTGATGGTCACATCCTGCGCGCCGGCGTTGTCGAAGGTGCCGTCCTCGTCCACCAGGCCCACGCTGATGTGGGCACTGCCGGCGGCGGCGTAGTTGTGGGTGACCGGACCGCCGGCACCGTAGACCTGAACCGCACTGCCGTCGCCCCAATCGACACGCCAGCCGGTGACGGTGTCTTGCCCGGGGTCGGTGATGGCACCCAGGTTCAGGGTGTAGGCCGCGCCCACGGTGGCTGCGCCCGTGCCGCCCAGCGCGATGGTCGGCGCGACGTTGTTGACGTTGACGGTCTGCGTCTGCGTCGTCAGGCCGCCGTCGCCGTCGTTGGCGGTGACGCTGATCGTGCGCGGCGTGCTGTTGACCGGGCCGTCCTGGTCGTCGGCAAACACGTGGCTGATGGCGCCACCGGCCAGCGCCAGTTGCGCCGCAGTCACCACCTGCGCG
>JANPHI010000097.1:0-26272 GCA_031424355.1 Betaproteobacteria bacterium | reverse complement strand
AGGCTGCCTTTGTAGGGCACGACCTGCAGCCACTTCTGCTCTTCAGCGCTCAGGCCGAAGATCTCGCCGACGGTGGCGGCCTGTTGCGCGGTCAAGGTCATCTGGCCCAGGCAGGCGGCGGTGACCCATTCCTTGCTCAGGCCCACGGCAGTGGCCACGTCGGCCCACTTGATGCCTTTGCTGACCTTGGCGGTGATGATTTTCTCGGTGACGTCCAGACGGCTCATGCGATTCTCCTGAGGGGGGTGACAGTGGGGTTGGTGTGGGTGGATGGCGGCAGCGGTTCCGGCGCATCGAGCCCGGGGCTGACCTGCAGCGGCTGCGCCGGCGCGCGACCGTGCGACAGGTCCTTGCTGCGCGACACCAGGAAATCGACCAGGTGGTTGCGGATGCGGTAGTACTGCGGGTCGTGGTGCAGGGTGGCGCGCTGGCGGGTGCGGCTCATCGTGTTCTTCACGATCTCGGCCACGCGGGCCTGCGGGCCGTTGCTCATCAGCAGGATGCGGTCGGCGAGAAGAATCGCTTCATCGACATCGTGCGTGATCATGAATACGGTCTGGTGCGTCTCGGCGCAGATGCGCAGCAATTCGTCCTGGATGGTGCCGCGCGTCAGCGCGTCCAGCGCGCCGAAAGGCTCGTCCAGCAGCAGCATGCGGGGCTGGATGGCGAAAGCCCGGGCGATGCCCACGCGCTGCTTCATGCCACCGCTGAGCGCACTGGGTTTCTTGTCGATGGCCGACGCCAGGCCGACCAGCGCGACGTACTTCTCGACGTGTTCATCGACCTGCGTGCGCGTCCAGTCCGGCCATTTGCTGCGCACCGCGAAAGCGATGTTCTTGCGCACCGTCAGCCAGGGCATCAGGGCGTGACCCTGGAAGACGACGCCGCGGTCCAGGCTGGGGCCGGCCACTTCGCGGCGGTCCATGAAGACGTGGCCGGTGCTGGCCGATTCCAGCCCCGCCAGCACGTTCAGGATGGTCGTCTTGCCGCAGCCGCTGTGGCCGATGATGCAGACGAATTCACCCTGCGCGACTTCGAAGTTCACGCCGTCGAAGACCGGCTCCGCCGAACCCGGGTAGGTCTTGCCCAGGCCTTCGATCTTCAGGAATTCAGGCTGGTCAATCGGCATAGGTCACCGCCTTCTGCAGCCGCGCGAACATCAGGTCGAGCAGCATGCCGACGATGCCGATGACCAGCACCGCGAAGATCACGTTCGGCAGGCTGAGGTTGTTCCACTCGTTCCAGACGAAGTAGCCGATGCCGGTGCCGCCGACCAGCATCTCGGCCGCCACGATGACCAGCCACGCAATGCCCATGCTGATGCGCATGCCGGTCAGGATGGTGGGCGCCGCCGCCGGCAGGATCACCTCGAAGGCCTTGCGCAGCGGCCGCACTTCCAGCGTGCGCGCCACGTTCAGCCATTCCTTGCGCACACCGGCCACGCCGAAGGCGGTGTTGATCAACATCGGCCAGATGCTGCAGATGAAGATCACGAAGATGCCGCTGATGGCACTGTCCTTGATGGTGTACAGCGCCAGCGGCATCCAGGCCAGCGGCGAGATCGGCTTCAGCACCTGGATGAAGGGGTCGAGCGCGCGGTAGATCAGCGGGCTCATGCCGATGACGAAACCCAGCGGGATGGCCACCAGCGCCGCCAGCAGATAGCCCAGCCCGACGCGGCCCAGCGAATAGGCCAGCTGCAGGCCCACGCCCTTGTCGTTGGGGCCGTTGTCGTAGAAAGGGCTGGCCAGATTGCGCGCGATGGCCACGCCCATCTGCGACAGCGTGGGAAAGCCGCTCTTGCCGCTGGTGCCGGTGGTGGCATTCGCGGCCAGGCTGGCCGGGTCCTTGCCCATCAGCTTGGCGTACTCGATCTGCTCGGCGGTCAGCACCACCACCGGCGCTGCTGCCGCCTTGGGCTGCAGCGTGGCCAGGTGCCAGATGCCCAGCAGCACGGCCAGGATCAGCGCCGACAACATCGCGGCCTTCAGCGTTTCTTGGCGGGCGGCCTTCATGCCTTGGAAATCGCGAAGCTCTTCAGGTAGTCGTCGGCCTTGGCGGCGTCGAACTCCTTGCCCATCACCTTGAACTTCTTGTAGGCGCCGTCGGGCACGGGCTGGCCCAGTTCCTTCATGTGCTTCTTGGCGTCGGTGATCAGGAAAACCTTTTCCGCGACCTGCTTGTAGTTCACGTCGCCCTTGAGGTAGCCCCAGCGCTTCATCTGGGTCAGCATCCACACCGCCATGCTCTGCCAGGGCACGGGGTCGAAGTCGGCGCGTTCGGGCACGGTGCGCACATTGCCCAGGCCGTCGGCGAACTTGCCGGTCAGCACCTGGGTCAGCACGGCCTCGGGCTGGTTCAGGTACTGCGCCGGGGCGATGACCTTGGCGATCAGCTCGCGGTTGTCGGGCTTGCGCGCCATGGCGGCCGCCGTCAACACGCTGCGGTACAGCGCGGCGAAGGTGTTGGGGTTCTGTTCGATGAAGGCCGTGGGCACACCGAAGGCGCAGCAGGGGTGGCCGTCCCAGATCTCGCGGCTCAGGATGTGGATGAAGCCCACCTCCTCGAACACCGCGCGCTGGTTGAAGGGGTCGGGCCCGAGGAAGCCGTCGATGTTGCCGGCGCGCAGGTTGGCCACCATTTCCGCCGGCGGCGTGACGCGCAGCTGCACGTCGGTGTCGGGGTTGATGCCGGCCTCGGCCAGGTAGTAGCGCAACAGGAAGTTGTGCATGCTGTACTCGAAGGGGATCGCGAACTTGAAGCCCTTCCAGTTCTTCGGGTCGCGGTTGCCCTTGTGCTTGTTGGCCAGCGTGATGGCCTGGCCGTTGACGTTCTGCACCGTGGCCACGTTCATGGCCTGGGCCGCGCTGCCCAGGCCCAGGCTGATGGCCACCGGCATGGGGCTGAGGAAGTGCGTGGCGTCGTACTCCTTGTTCATGATCTTGTCGCGGATCAGCGCCCAGCCGGCCGTCTTCATCAGCTGCACGTTCAGGCCTTGCTGGCGATAAAAGCCCAGCGGGTCGGCCATGATCAAAGGGCTGGCGCAGGTGATGGGGATGAAGCCGATCTTCAGGTCCTTCTTCTCCAGCGGCTTCTTCTCTTCGGCCATGGCCTGCAGGCTGGCCATCGGGAGCAGGCTGCCGATGGCGGCCATCGCGGTGCGGCGCCCCACACCCTTCAGGAAGGCGCGGCGCACGCTGTCTTGCGGGAACAGCGCCTTCACCAGCGCGGCTTCCATGAAGGACCGGCCCAGCGGTTCGGCTTCCAGGCTGGCGGCGGCGTGGGCTTGCGGCGCGTGGGCTTGCGGCGCGTGGTCGGCGCCGCAGCCGCAGCGCAGCATCAAGGGGCGGTCGCTGTTGTAAGGGTCGTAGGGGTCGTAGGCCTCGGTCGGGGTGGGATCGGCAGTAACAGCAGTCGGGGGTGCGCGCACGGTGCTTCCTTCAGGTCAGGTTGAAGCACCTGTAGCAGGAACCGTGCACGCTTTTGGGACGCCGCAGCCCGCGCCGGGCTGGCCGGCTTCTTGCACTGAGGGTTAACGCCATGACTGCACGCACCGCTCTGGCCCCCGTTGACCCCGCCGCGCTGGCACCGGATTGGCGCGCCCAGGAAATCCTGCTGCTCAGCCAGGTGATGCGCGGCGTCGGCCAGAGCCTGTCGCCCGCCGTGGTGCTGCGCGAAATGCTGCACCTGATGTCCGAGCTGCTGGGCCTGAACCGCGGCCGCATCGTGCTGGCCGATGGCGACGGCTCGGGGCCTGCGGCTTCCACCATCCACCACGCCTACGGCTTGACGAAGGAAGAGACGGCACGCGGCCGCTACGGCCCCGGCGAAGGCGTGACGGGCCGCGTGCTGGGCACCGGCCAGCCGGCCATCGTGCAGGACGTGGACGCCGAACCGGCCTTCCTGTTCCGCGCCGTGCCGCGCAGCCGCCTGCCGCCGGAAACCGTGGCCTTCATCGCCCTGCCCATCGAGGTGGACCGGCGCGTGATCGGCGTGCTGGCCTGCCACCGCATCCGCATGCGCAACCGCCAGCTGGGCGACGACGTGGCCATCCTGCGCATCCTGGCCACGC
This sequence comes from Betaproteobacteria bacterium, assembly GCA_031424355.1. Taxonomy (GTDB): domain Bacteria; phylum Pseudomonadota; class Gammaproteobacteria; order Burkholderiales; family Burkholderiaceae_C; genus Rubrivivax. The sequence continues at coordinate 22,200 of JANPHI010000097.1, read as the reverse complement.
TGGCCGGCCAGATGCTGCAGCTGCAGCGCTACGTGGCCGCCACCACGCGCGGGCTGCAAGAGCGCAATGCGCAGCTGACCAGCGCGCTGCAGAGCGCGGCGGCGCGCTACGGGATCATCGGCACCGCGCCGCCGCTGCTGCGCGCCCTGGGCGAACTGGAGCGCGTGTCCAGCGCCACCGCCAGCGTGCTGCTGCTGGGTGAATCGGGCACGGGCAAAGAGCTGTTCGCGCGCGCCCTGCACCTGTCCAGCCCGCGCCGCGACGCGCCCTTCATCAAGGTGAATTGCGCGGCCATCCCCGAAGCGCTGTTCGAAAGCGAACTCTTCGGCCACGAACGCGGCGCCTTCACCGGCGCCCACGGCGAACGCGCCGGCTGGTTCGAACTGGCCGACGGCGGCACCATCTTCCTGGACGAAATCGGCGAACTGCCGCTGGCGCTGCAGACCAAGCTGCTACGCACGCTGCAGGAAGGCACCATCCTGCGGCTGGGCGGCAAGCGCGAAAAGAAGGTCGATGTGCGCCTGGTGGCCGCCACCCACCGCGACCTGGACCAGGAGGTCACGCGGGGCAATTTCAGGCGCGACCTGTACTACCGGCTCTACGTCATCCCCATCCGCCTGCCCAGCCTGCGTGAACGGCCGGAAGACATCCCGCTGCTGACGCTGCACTTTCTGAACCGCGCCAACCAGGCGCACCAGCGCAACGTCAACCTGACGCCCGAAGCGCTGGCCCGGCTGGCACGCCACCCCTGGCCGGGCAACATCCGCGAGCTGACGAATGTGATCGAGCGGATGGTGCTGCTGGCCGACGTGCCGCTGGTGCAGGAAGCCACCGTGCAGCGCCTGCTGCAGGACGGCGCGCGCGAACACCCGGGGGTGACGGAAAGCCCGCCACCGCCGCCCGTGGTGGTGACGCCCGCGCCGCCCGAATACGGCGACAGCGCAGGCGCCGTGCGCGACTACTGGCCGGCGAATTCGCACCCCGAACAGGCCTTGATCGACGCGCTGGCGCGGCACAAGGGCAACCAGTCGCGCGCGGCGCAGTCGCTGGGCATGACGCCGCGCCAGTTCGGCTACCGCCTGCGCAAACTGGGGCTGCAAGCGGCCTGAACGGCAGCGCCGGATTGGCGACAAAGCTCGACACTTTGTCGCCAATTTGTCGCTGAAACGGCGTCTTGACCCGGGTCCACCGGGGATCGCGGCATGGCACAGCCTTTGCGCTGAACCCTGGGCCACCACCCCGTTCAACCCAGGAGTCCCACCCCATGAGCGCCACGCCCACCCTGATCTCGCCCGCTGAACTGCAAGCCCTGATGGCCACCGAGCCCACGGTCGTGATCGACACCCGCGACGCCGACACCTATGCCGCCGGCCACGTGCCGGGCGCCATCCACATGCGGGAAATCTTCACCTACCTGGCCACCTCCACCGCCGAAGGCCTGGAAGCGCTGAAGGCCACCTTTGCCAAGGCCTTCGGTGAAGCCGGCCTGTCGGGCGAACAAACCGCCGTGTTCTACGAAGACGCGCTGAACAGCGGCTACGGCCAGAGCTGCCGCGGCTATTACCTGCTGACCTGGCTGGGCTACCCCAAGGTCAAGGTGATGAACGGCGGCTATTCCGCCTGGAAGGCCGCCAGCCTGCCCACCAGCCTTGAGCCCGCCGCGCCGGTGCCCGCCACCTTCCCCGACTTGCCCACCACCGACGTGATGCTGACCAAGGAGCAGGTGCAGGCCGCGCTGGGCAGCGACGTGGTGCTGCTGGACGTGCGCGACATCGACGAGTGGACCGGCGAAAGCAGCTCGCCCTACGGCAAGGACTTCGCGCCACGCAAGGGCCGCCTGCCGGGCGCGAAGTGGATCGAGTGGTACCGCTTCATGAAGCCCAGCGCTTTAGGCCCGCAGATCAAGTCGGCGCTGGAAGTGCAGGCCGAATGCGCCACCGCCGGCATCGCCACCGACGACACCATCTACCTCTACTGCTTCAAGGGCGCCCGCGCGTCCAACACCTTCCTGGCGCTGAAGCAAGCCGGCTTCGAAGACGTGCGCATGTACTTCGGTTCGTGGAACGAGTGGTCGCGCGACCCGTCGCTGCCCATCGAGACCGCGCCGCCCGTCATCACCAAGGCCGCCCCGCTGGCCCTGGCCGCCTGAAGCGCGAAGACCGAAGCCCACCGCAGCTGGAAACCCGCCCCGTACCCCTTGAAGACTGGAAGCCCCGCATGACCACCGTCACCGCCTACCTGAACCCCATCGACCGCGATGGCCTGCTGAAGTTCGCCGCCGCCGGCAAGGCCGACCCCAGCCGGCGCGGCACCAACAAGGTCCGCACGGTGATGGAGGGCAAGTACCGGTCGCTGAGCTACGTGGGCGAACACCAGCCCGTCGTCGTCGATGAGCCGCTGCACCTCTTCGGCGACAACACCGCGCCGGCGCCCGGCGAGATCGTGCTGAGCGCTTTGGGCGGCTGCCTGGCGGTGGGCATCACGGCGGTGGCCACCTGGAAGCAGGTCAAGCTGAGCCACCTGGAAATCTTCCTGGAAGGCGACATCGGCAACCCGGCCGCCTGGGGCGCCGGCGGCGCCGAGATGCTGCCGCCGCAGATGGGCTTCCAGGCCATCCGCGTGAAAGTGGCCATCGAGGGCGAGGCCACGCGCGAACAGCTCGACGAGATCGTGCAGCACGCCAACGTCTATTCGCCGGTGGCCAACAGCATGCGCAACCCGATCGCCATGACCATCGCGCTGGCCTGAGGCCAGGGCCGAGCCCACCGCGCGAACCGCGCAGACCGCGCAGACAGGACACCCCCACATGGACATGGCCGAGTTGCAAGACGCGCCACCGGCGGCGCCCCAGACCCAGGCGACCCAGGCGGGTGCGGTGACGATGCTGGACGCTGTGCGCGCCATCGCCGACGGCCCGCTGCGCGCCGCCGCCGACGCCACCGACCGCGGCACCTACCCGCGCGACGTGCTGAAAAGCCTGGGCGCAGCGGGCGCCTACGCGGCGCACATCGGCCCGGGCCTGCAGGCCGGCGACTACATGCAGGCCATCCGCGCGATGACCGAGGTGTCGCGCGTGTGCGGCGCCAGCGGCTTCATGGTCTGGTGCCAGCAGGTCTGCGGCCTGTACCTGCAGCAGTCGGGCAACCCGGCGCTGACCGGCGCCCGGCTGGCCGCCCACAGCAGCGGTGCGCGCCTGGGCGCCACCGGCATGAGCAACCCGATGAAGGCCTACGCCGGCATCGAAACGCTGCTGCTGCGCGCCACGCCCGTGGCCGGCGGCTACCGCATCAACGGCACGCTGCCCTGGGTCAGCAACCTGGGGCCCGACCACTACGCCGGCGTGCTGGCCGGCGTGGACGACGCGACGGGCCCGGCCCGCGAACTGATGTTCCTGCTGCCCTGCGACGCCCCCGGCGTGGAACTGCGCGACTGCCCCAGCTTTTCGGCCATGGAAGGCACCAACACCTGGGCCATCCGCTGCACCGACGTGTTCATCGGCGCCGACCAGATCCTGGCCGACCCGGCCAAGCCCTACATCGCGCGGATACGCGGCGCCTTCATCCTGCTGCAGACCGGCTTCGGGCTGGGCGTGGCGCAGGGCGCCATCGACTCGATGTGGCGCGTCGAGCCGCAACTCGGCCACGTCAACACCTTCCTGGACGACAGGCCCGACGACCTGCAGGACGAACTGGACGCGCTGACCGCACGCATCGAGGCCCTGGCGCAAGACCCCTTCAACACCGACCGCGAACACCTGATCAACATCCTGGACGTGCGCGCCCACGCCAGCGAACTGGCCTTGCGCGCGGCGCAAAGCGCGCTGCTGCACGCCGGCGCGCGCGGCTACCTGCTCAGCAGCGACGTGCAGCGCCGCGTGCGTGAATCGCATTTCGTGGCCATCGTCACGCCGGCCATCAAGCACCTGCGCAAGGAAATCGCGCGGCTGTCGGCGCCCGAGATGCCGGCGTGAGTGCGTCCACGGCCATGGCCACTGCGAGCACTGCGGCCACTGCGGCCACCGACGCCGCGCCCTGGCTGCAGTTCATCTGCGAGGTCTGCGGCCTGATCTACGACGAAGCGCTGGGCGACCCCGACAGCGGGCTGCCGCCCGGCACGCGCTTCGCCGACATCCCCGACGACTGGGCCTGCCCGATCTGCGGCGTCGGCAAGGCGGACTTCGCGCTCTACACGCCGCCGGCAGCCGCCATCACCCGGCCGCTCGGTGCGCGCACCGGCGCGCCGTCGGGCGGCAGCCGGCGCGACGCCGGCGTGCTGATCGTCGGCGCCGGCCGCGCCGGCTGGCAGGTGGCGCAAGCGCTGCGCGAGCGCGACGCGGCGCTGGCCATCACCCTGGTCTGCGCCTGCGCGGGCGACGTCTACGACAAGCCGCAATTGAGCGTGGCCGTGGCGCGCGGCATCGCCGTCGGCGCACTGGTGCGCGAGGCCGCAGCCGCTGCCGCGCAACGCCTGAACGTGCGTTTGATCGCCAACACCGCCGCCGTCCACCTGGACACCGCCACGCGCACGCTGCGCACCACGCGCGGCCCGCTGCGCTGGCGCCAGCTGGTGCTGGCCCACGGGGCGGAACCGGCGCTGCCGGCGGTGCTGCCGCCGGCGCTGGTCTGGCGCGTCAACCACCTGGCGGCCTACGCGAAGCTCCGCGCCGCGCTGGCCAGCGGGCCACAGCGCGTGGCCATCATCGGCGCCGGCCTGGTCGGCTGTGAACTGGCCAACGACCTGGCGCTGGCCGGCCACCGCATCACCCTGCTGGACGTGCAGGCCCGGCCGCTGCCCGCGCAACTGCCCGCTGCGGCCGGCGAGCGCCTGCTGGCGGCCTGGGCCGGTTTGCCGATCCGTTTCGTCGGCGGCGTGCAGGTCACGGGTGTCGAACGCCTGCCCGGCGGCGAACTGCGCATCCGCACCTTGGGCTACGGCGTGCACGAGGCCGACCAGGTCATCGCCGCCACCGGCCTGCGCACCGCCGGCCGGCTGGCGGGCAGCGCCGGGCTGGCCTTCGACAGCGCAGCCGGCGGCATCGCCGTCAGCGGTGAGACCGGCGCCACCAGCCACCCGGGCGTCTACGCGCTGGGCGACTGCGCGGTGGTGGACGGCTGCGCCAGCCGCTACATCGAACCCATCGCGCGGCAGGCGCGCGCCATCGCCGACGCGATCACGGGCGCTGGGTCTGGCGGCGCCGGGGCAGTGGGCGCCACACCTGCCATCGCGCTGCGCACGCCCCAGGCGCCACCCCCCGCGCTGCGCGTGAAGACCAGCAGCCTGCCCATCACCCTGACCACAACGGCCGCCAGTGCCGGCAACCCCGCCGGCCGCTGGCACACCGACCGCGACGATGCGCAAGCCCTGCAGATGCGCCGCCTGGCCGCCGACGGCACGCTGCTGGCCACCCTGGTAGCGAGCACCGCCACAACGGCGACGCCAAGCGCGCCAAGCCGGTGAAGGCGGCCATCGCGCGCTGAAACCCACTACTGGGTGGGGTTAGGACGCCATTTGCGATTTGGTCGGCCGGGCTGTTTGGCTTAAGGTTCACGCCATGGAAACAGCGACCTTGACCTGGGGCCTGCTCGCCGCGGCGTTGGCCATCGCGGTGGCGGCCGGCCTGTGGTGGCGCGGCCAGCAGCGGCGCCGCGCCGAAGTGGCACGCCAGGCGGCGGCGGCCGCCGAGGCCGCACAGCAGGCGCAACGAACACTGCAAACGCAGAAAGCGGCTCAGCAAGCAGCCGAGAAAGCGGCCGAGCTGAAGGCGCAGCAAGAAGCCCAGCAAGCGGCCCAATATGCAGCCCAACAGGCAGCGCAAGCTGCTGCCGCCGCCCGTGCCGCTGAACGCCAGCGCGCCGAGCAGACCATCCGCGCGCAAGCCGAACGCGAAGCCCAGCAGCACGCCCGCGCCGAAGCCGAACGCGCGGCGGCCGCCGAAGCCGCACGGCGCGCCGAGCGCGACGCCCAGGCAGCTGCCGAGGCCCGCGCCCGCCAGGAAGCAGCGGCGGCCAACCACCCCACGCCCGTCCCCACACCCGTCCCCGCACCCAGCCCGCGCCGCCCGGCCGACACCCTGGTGATGGTGGCCGACGATTCCAAGGTCGTGCGCGTGAAGACCAGCCGCCTGCTGGCCCAGCACGGCTACCGCGTGGTGCTGGCCGAAGACGGCGCGCAGGCCGCGCAGCTCATCGAGGCCGAGGTGCCCGCCGTGCTGGTGACCGACGTCGAAATGCCCGGCCTGGACGGCTTCGAGCTGACCCGCCACGTGCGCGCCCACCCACGCGCCGGCCGCATCCCCATCATCATGATCACCTCGGCCGACGACAGGCTGAAGGCCGCAGCGGCCGAAGCCGGCGTGACGCTGGTGTTGGGCAAGCCCTACCCGGAAGACGAACTGATCGCCTGCATCGAACGGTCGCAGGCCACCGCCACGGCCTGAAACAGCAGGCTGGCGTTCAGCGCGTCACGGCGTCACGGCGCTTCCATGCCCTTGTCCTTCAGCACCGCTGCGGCGGTGGGCGAGGCCAGCCAGTCCAGCAGCGATTTCGCCGCAGCACCGTCCCGCGCAGCGGCCGAAACGCCACCGGCGTAGACCGTGTAGTTCTGGATCTCGGCCGGCAGCGGCCCGACCAGCGTCACGCCCGGCACGGCCAGGATTTCGCTGATCTGGTGGATGGCGATGTCGGCCTCGCCGGTCACCAGCCGCTCGGCCACCAGCCCACCCATCACCAGCACGGCCTTGGGTTTGAGCTGCGCGGCGATGCCGGCTTTCTCGAAGTACTGCCACAGGTAGATGCCGCTGCTGCCGCCCGATGCCGGGGCTATGGTGGCCACGGCGCGGGCGCTGGTCAGTGCACTTTGAAAGGCCGCCACGCTGCGGATGTCGGGCAGCGGCGCGCCCTGTTTCACGGCCACGCCGATGGCCACGCGGGCCAGCTTGTGCGCACTGCCGGCGGCGATCTGGCCGGACTTTGTCAGCGCCTCCAGCGCACCGGGGGTCAGCACCACCACGTCGAAGGCTTCACCGTCGGCGATGCGTTTTTGCAGCGCGCCGGCGGTGTCGTTGGCAATGACCAGCTTGTGCCCGCTGCGCTGCTCGAAGCCCGGCGCCAGCGCCAGCAGTACCGGCTTGAAGGCGCCGGCCGTCAGCACTTTGATGTCGGCCGCGTGGCTGCAGAAAGCCGCGCCGCCCAAGAGGCCGAGGCAGGCCCAACGCGCCGAACGTGCCACGAGGGCCCTGGCCCTGCGGATGCGCAATGAAATCATGGAGTCTCCGGGTGGCCGCTTCGTCGGCCGGGGTGGCGCGCAGTCTGTCACAGCGGCTTGCGGCAACATCGCCGCTGGGGTCATGACGGCCCCGAACGATGCAGCCAGGAGCCCGGCCATGAACCACGCCACGCCCACAAGACCCAGCGGACGGCGCCGACTGCTGCGCCAGGCGCTGGGCTGCTGGGGCCTGATGGTCGCGGTGGCCGCCGCGGCGCAACAGGGCGTGCCGCTGACGCCACCGCCGCAACAGGTTGCGGCCGAGGTGACGGCGCTGCTGGCCGCCCGCATCAACCCCGCCGGCCCCGGCGTGGCGGTGCTGGTGGCGCGGGGCGACACGCTGCTGTTCCGGGGTGCGCGCGGCATGGCCAGCATCGAGCTCGGCGTGCCGCTGTCGGCCGACCACGTCTTCCGCATCGGCTCGGTCACCAAGCAGTTCACGGCCGCCGCACTGCTGCGGCAAGTGGACGCCGGGCGGGCCGCGCTGAGCGACCCCTTGTCCGCCTACCTGCCCGACTTCCCCGGCGGCAAGGCCATCACGCTGGCGCACTTGCTCAACCACACCTCGGGCGTGAAAAGCTACACCGGCGTGCCCGGCTACATCACCGGCCCGGCCCGCCGTGACCTGAACACCGCCGAGCTCGTCGCCAGCTTCCAGAACCTGCCGGTGGACTTCGCGCCGGGCGTGACCTGGGCCTACAACAACTCGGGCTACGTGCTGGTGGGCGCGGTGATCGAGGCGCTGACGAAGCAACCCTGGCCGCGCGCGGTGGACGAGATGCTGCGCCCGCTGAACGGAGCCCACACGCGCGCTGGCGACGACCGCGCCGTCGTGCCCGGCATGGCCGAGGGCTACAGCGTGGGCGCCGACAACCGGGCCACGCGCGCCGTGTGGATCAGCATGACCCAGCCCCATGCGGCCGGCGCGCTGCTGTCCACCGTGGACGACCTGTGGCGCTGGAACCTGGCGCTGCACGGCGGCCAGCTGCTGACGCCCGACAGCTACCGCCGCATGACGACGCCCGAAGGCGCCCCGGCCATCGGCGCCCGCTACGGCTACGGCCTGCAGACAGCACGCCTGCGCGGCCAGGCGGTGCTGGAACACGGCGGCGGCATCCCCGGTTTTCTGTCGATGCTGATGTGGCTGCCCGGCCCGCAGCTGACCGTGGTGGTGCTGCGCAACGCCGACGGCCCGGGTCTGGCCCCAGGCCCGCTGGCGCGCGAGATCGCGGCCATCGCCATCGGCCAGCCCTACCGCGAAGGTGAATCGGTGAACGAGGTGCCCGAACGCGCGCAGCGCGTGCTGACGCTGGCCCAGCAACAGGCGCTGGTCGGCCACTACGTGCACCCAGCCTTCAGCTACAAGGTCTTCATCGACGCCGAAGGCGTGCTGCGCGGCCAGGGCCCAGGCCAGGCGGCCTTGCAGCTGTACGCCGAAACACCGTGGCGGCTGTACGTGAAAGAGGTGCCGGCGCAGTTCGATTTCGAGCCGGCCGATGCCACCGCCGGGCCCGTGACCGGCATGACGCTGACCCAGGGCGCGGTGCGGCTGGTGATGAAGCGGCAGGGCTTGTAGCGCCCAGGCCGTCGTGTCCGCCGCTCGGGCCGTTCGGGCCGCACCGCGACCGCGGGCAAGCCCGGCTGCTGCGCCGGGTGGCGATGGGGCAGCATCGCAGCACTGGTCGAACGAGCCAGGAGGAGACCCCCATGCACCGCACCCGCACGACGCGCCGCCGCGCGCTGACGACCCTGACCGCACTGGCTGCAGCGACCGCAGCTTTCGCGCTGACCGGCACCGCCCGCGCCCAGGCCAGCTACCCCGACAAGCCCATCCACATCGCCGTCACCTTCACGCCCGGCGGCGCGCCCGACATCCTGGGCCGCCTGCTGGCCGAGAAGCTGAACGCGGCCTGGGGCCAGCCGGTGCTGGTGGACAACCGGCCCGGCGCCGGCGGCAACACCGGTTCCGACTACGTGGCCAAGGCAGCGCCCGACGGCTACAACATCGTCGTCGGCACGGTGGGCACGCATTCCATCAACGGCGCGCTGTACGCCAAGATGCCCTACGACATGGTCAAGGACTTCGCGCCCATCACGCTGCTGGCCACCACGCCCAACATGCTGGTGGTGCACAACGGCGTGCCGGCCAAGAACCTGAAGGAATTCATCGCGCTGGGCAAGAAGGAAGGGAAGATGAGCTTCGCCTCATCGGGCTCGGGCACCAGCATCCACGTGTCGGGCGAGCTGTTCAAGACCATGACCGGCATCGACATGGAACACATCCCGTACAAGGGCCGCGCCACCGCCATCCCCGACGTGCTGGGCGGCCGCGTGACGATGATGTTCGACAACATGCCCAGCAGCCTGCCGCTGGTGCGCGAAGGCAAGCTGCGCGCGCTGGGCGTGACCAGCGCCAAGCGCTCGGCGGCCGCGCCCGACATCCCGACCATCGCCGAGCAGGGCTTACCCGGCTTCGACGCGGTGAGCTGGTTCGCGCTGTTCGCGCCGGCCGGCACGCCCAAGCCCATCGTGGACAAGCTGCAGCGCGAAGTCAGCCGCATCCTGAAGCTGCCCGACGTGGCCAAGCGCCTGGCCGAACTGGGGCTGGACGCCGACGGCGGCACGCCGGAAGAACTGGCGGCGTATCAGCGCAGCGAAATCACCAAATGGGCCAAGGTGGTGAAGGACTCGGGGGCGAAGGCCGAGTGAGGTTTCAGCGCGGCCGCTCGCTCACGGGCGGGTCTCGCGCTCGCCGGCGCGCACATAGCGCGACAGGTGAAACGCAGCCAACTTGATGTCCGCCGCCTCCATGCGCACGGACTCGTTGGACAGAAACGTCGGCAGCGCTTTGGGCTCCAAGACCCAGAGCGTGCGATGCGCGCCCGGTGTGGCCTCGACGAACCAGCCCGGAAACAGGACCACGGGACGCACCTCGAAACTGCGCCCTGTGCTTTCGGCCAGAAGCGCCTTCAGCCAGCTGGCTTGCGCGGCGGCTTGCGCCATCACATCGCGCTCGGGCTCGTGGCCGCCCACTTGCAAAGTCTGGCCGTCGAAGCGGATGCGGGCATCGCCCTTCAGGGGTTTGCTCCAAGTCTTGGTCTCGATGGTGAAGACACCCGCCGGGCCGATGAGCACGTGGTCGAGGTTGAAGTTCTGGCCTTGTACGTCGTGGAAGACTTGGTAGCCCTGTTCGCGCAGGCGTTCCAGGAACTGGCCCACGACGCGCTCGCCATCGATGCCCTGACGCAGAGCCCGCAAACGAGGCAAGGCTTTGAAGAGACGCCAACCCGCCCAGGCAATTGCGCCGATGGCGACAACTGTGAACAGCCATGGACTTGGCGGCGACTTTGTCCAAGCCCGCCACCACTCCAGGCCCGCTATCACCACCATGATCAACGCCCAGAGAAGCAGCGGCTCCAGCTTGTCGTCCCACAGACGCTCGTGCTCCTCAGCCAACGCCTGTCCCGGCAAGCGCAAGGGCCGGTCCTTCAACGGCGACCGCGTCTGCTTGCTCACGCCTGCACCGCCAGGTCACCCGCGATCAACCGGAACTGTTCCAGCGCCGCTCCCAGGTCGTCCACGATCTCCTGCGCAATGACATCGGGTGGCGGCAAGTTGTCGCTGTCGGCCAGGGTTTTGTCGCGCAGCACGTTGCTGCGTTCTTGGACGAGGGTGGATTCATTCATGCTGGTTTCTTCAACAGGACGGCATGTTGCGCGATCAGCTGCTCGTGCAGGCGTTGGCGCAAGGCCCGGGCCTGGGCGATGCATTCGCCCACCACACCTGGCGTGATGGGCTGGCCGGTGTAGTCGTTGGCGTTGCGTTGCTTGCGCAAGGCGTCGAGCACCACCCACACGTCGTTGGCCACCCCCAGCGTCAGCGGCAGCGACTGGATCATCGTCTGGTGGTGGCCGGGCTCGCTGGTGGAAGGCCGGTAGCCCGACACCAGCATCGCGACCAGCGCGCATTGCATCACCGCCTTGTAGGCCGCATCGAAGCGCGTTTCGTCGCTGATGACGACGGCTGCGGCGTCAGCCAGGTTGCGATCGATGGCTGCGAGCAGCTTTTGCACCTCTGCGGCGGTTGGCGCGTGCGGCTTCAGTTTTCCGATCCGCAACAAGTTCTGCAAAGTCATCGTCGTCTCCCTTCAGCCAGATGCGCGGCCCGTCGGCCACGCTGCGGGCAAAGCCGTCAGCCGCAGCCAGCATGTCGCTGAAGGCCTGCGGCTGCATCACCGTGGGGTTGATCTCGCGGTGCAGCGCGGCCTGCGCAGGCGCCAGCGCGCGCACGACGGGGGCGAAACCGGCCGTGCCCAGCACCATCACGTCCACATCGCTGGCGGGGCGCTCGGTGCCGGCGGCCGTGCTGCCGTAGACAAAGGCCAGCGACACCGCATCGCCCAGCGGCGCCAGCGCGTCGTGCAGCACGTCGGCCAGCCCCACGGTCTTGCGCAACAGACCGGCCAGTTCGGCAAATACAGGGCTGGCGGTGTTGGCGCTGTAGTGCACCTGGCGCCCCACCTCCTGCCGGACCAGCAGTCCCAGGTTCGCCAGGCTGCGCAACTCGCGGTGCAGCGAGCCGGCCGAGGCGCCGGTCAGGCGCGCCAGTTCACGCACGTGCAAGGAGGATTCCGGGTGCAGCAGCAGGGCGCTCAGCACAGCGCCGCGCGTATGGCCCAGCAGGTGGTCGGCAATGGAAAGCATGAAGCTGATTTTGCTACAAATGAAGCCGAATTGAGAACGAATTCTGTGCGCCCGTCGGCGCCAACCAAGTCATCGGCTCGGCCATGGCCGCTTCCAGCCGCTGCACGTAGCGGCCCACATGCAGGCCGTCCATCAGCGCGTGGTGCACTTCCACGCTGACGGGCAACCACAGCCGGGAGCCGGTGGGCGTGGTTTCCACGTCCGCGCGGCCGAAGCTGATCTTCGGGATGCTGTCTTCGCGCCGCCAGTTGCGGGCGTGCGAGAAGCTGCTGAAGTGCAGCCAGGGCAGGGTCGTGAAGTGGACGAGTTCATCGAAGCCGACGCGCGGCTCGAAGCCGGCTTGCCGCTGCTGCGCGGCGGCGATGGCTGCGCTGCCAGCCGCCGCGAACGCCGCCCAGTCGGTGGTGTGCGGCAGGTAGGCGAAGCCGAAGCTGTCGTCGTCGCGCAGCACGGTGGCGCCGCCGGCGATCTCGTCCAGGATGCGCACGCGGCCGTCGTGCAGGCGGTAGCGGAAGGGCTCGATCTCGTTGGCCAGGCGCAGCGTGATGAAGTGGTAGGCCAGCGCGAAGCTGCCGATGCCCAAGGCCTTCACGGCCGCCTTCAGCGGCGCGGCGTCGACGCGCACGCAGACATTGAAGTAGGGTTTGTCGAAGGCGCGGAAGTAGTCGAAGGCCTCGCGGCGCGACCAGGTGGCCAGGTCCAGGTAGCGGGCTTCGGGGGATGTGGAGGGTTCGGTCTGCATGGTGGCGTGATGATGCCTTCGCCTGGGCCCGGTCGGGCTTGAACGGTGGCCGGGGATACTCGGCGCGACATGTCCACCGCGTTCACTGCCCCCGCCGCCGGCCACCGCGCCGCCCTCATCGTCATGGCCGCCGGTGTGTGCGCCGCGCTGCACGTCGGCAAACTGGCGCCGGCCATACCCGCCGTGCGCGATGCGCTGGGCATGAGCCTGGTGCAGGCGGGCTTTCTGCTGTCGCTGGTGCAGGCTGCCGGCATGACGCTGGGCGTGGCTTTCGGCGTGGCGGCCGACGGCCTGGGCGCGCGGCGCAGCATGTTGCTGGGCCTGGCCGTGCTGGCACTGGCCAGCGCGGCCGGCGGCGCGGCCACCGGCGTGGGTGCGCTGCTGGCGCTGCGCGCGGTGGAAGGCTTCGGCTTCCTGCTGGTGGTGTTGCCGGCGCCCGGCCTGGTGCGCGCGCTGGTGCCGCCGCAGCACATCAACCGCATGATGGGTTTGTGGGGCGCCTACATGCCGCTGGCCACCGCGCTGGCGCTGCTGCTGGGGCCGCTGTGCATCGCCGCGCTGGGTTGGCGGGCGTGGTGGTGGTTGCTGGCTGCGTTGTCGGTGGCGGCGATGGCGGTGCTGGCGCGCGGCGTGCCAGCGGCCACCCCGAACCGGGGCGATGCGGCCACCGCGTCGGTCGGCATGGCCTGGACGCAGCGCCTGCGCCTGACCCTGGCCGCACCCGGGCCTTGGTGGGTGGCGCTGACCTTCGCGATGTACTCCGGCCAGTGGCTGGCCGTCATCGGCTTCCTGCCGGTCATCGTCACCCAGGCCGGCGCGCCCGCAGCGGCCATCGGCCCGCTGACGGCGCTGGCGGCCGCCGCCAACATGGTCGGCAACATCGCCTCAGGCCGGCTGCTGCAGCGCGGCGTGCCGGCCTCAAAGCTGCTGGTCACCGGTTTCGTGGTGATGGCGCTGGGCGCGGCGGCCACCTTCGCGGGGGCCAGCGATGGGGGCAGCGCCAGCCTGCCGTCCGCGCTGCACCCGGCGCTGCGTTACGCCGCCGTGCTGCTGTTCTCGGGCGTGGGCGGGCTGATCCCGGGCACGCTGTTCAGCCTGGCGGTGCGCGTGGCGCCGGGCACGGACACGCTGTCCACCACCGTGGGCTGGGTGCAGCAGTGGTCGTCGCTGGGCCAGTTCGCCGGGCCGCCGCTGGTGGCCTGGGTGGCCAGCCAGGCGGGGGGCTGGCAGTACACCGGCTGGGTGACGGGCGCCTGTTCGCTGGCCGGGCTGGCGCTGGTGCCCCTGCTGATGCGGCGGCTGCCGCGCTGAGGCTTGCCGCACGGTGCGGCGGGCACTAGGCTCGCACCGGGCCGGCGCCAGACGGTGAACCGGCACACGGCACACGGCAAATGGCCAATGGCAAAAGATCCACGGCCCACGGCCCGGAGCGCGCGATGAACAAACCCAACAAGACCCTGCCCACTGCGGCTTTGGTGTCCGACTACTTGGCCGCCATTGCCGCGCCCGAACGCCGCGCCGACTGCGAGGCCCTGGGCGCCCTGATGCAGGCCGCAACCGGTGAGCCGCCGGTGATGTGGGGCAGCGCCATCGTCGGCTACGGCCGCTACCACTACCGCTACGCCAGCGGGCGGGAAGGCGACTGCTGCCTGATCGGCTATGCCTCGCGCAAGGCCGACATCAGCGTCTACACCACCATCGGCTTCGCCGGGCTGGAAGCCGACCTGCAAGCGCTTGGCAAGCACAAGGTCAGCGGCTCCTGCCTGCACATCCAGCGCATGGCCGACATCAACCCGGTGGTGCTGCAGCACCTGCTGCAGGCCGTGGTCGCGGCGCTGAAAAGCCGCTACGCCCCACGCGTCGGGGCCACCATCGGCAGCGCGCCGACGGCCTGATCGGCCGACCCCGCCTACCCCGCCTTCACAGCCTTTTCGGCCAGCCCCGCCAGCACCTTCTTCGGCACGAAAGGCACGCTGCGCAAGCGCACGCCGATGGCGTCGAACACGGCATTGCCGATGGCCGCCGGCACGACTGCCGGTGCCATTTCTCCGGCACCCCAGGGCGGCGCTTCGGGGTGGTTGATCAGCGTCACCACGATCTTCGGCACGTCGGGGAATTTGAGGATGGGGTAGCTGCGCCAGTCGGTGCTGGTGACGCGGCTGGCGTCGAAAGTCACGTCTTCGATCAGCGTGCGGCTGATGGTCTGCACGATGCCGCCTTCGATCTGGTTGGTCGCACCGTCGGGGTTGATCAGTTGCCCGCAGTCGTGGGCCACGGTGACCTTTTCCACCGTGATCTTGCCGCTGGTCTTGTCCACCGCCACGTCGCAGACCAGGGCCACGAAGGTGTGTTCGTTCTGGTAGCGGATGTAGGCGAAGCCCCGCCCGCGCGCCACCTTGCCGGCCATTTGCGGCACGCTGTTCGCAGGCCGCGTTTGCCAGCCTGCCGTCTGCGCCGCCGCCTGCACCACGGCGCGGCTGCGTTCGTGGGTCAGGTAGCCCAGGCGGAAAGCCACCGGGTCCTTGCCGGCGGCGGCCGCCACTTCGTCGATGAAGCTCTCGTTTGCGAAGTTGTTCTGCATGCGGCCGGGCGTGCGCAGATGGCTGGTGCGCAGGAAGGTGTTGTCCACGCGGTCCACGCGCGTCAGCGTGTTCGGGAAGCTGTATTCCACATCGCTGTTGTGCGCGATGTTGCCGGTGTAGACGCCCTTCTTGGCCACGCCGGAATGCACGGCCGCCAGCAGCGGGTAGTCGTCCAGCGTGCCGTTCTGCGCGCTGATGATGAAGTTGGATTTCCACGCGGTGACGGCGCCCGTGGCGTCGATGCCGGCTTCCAGGTCCACCACCGTCGGCGGGCTTTTCGGGTCCCAGCCGTGTTCGTCTTCGCGCATCCACTGCAGGCGCACCGGCGCGCTGCCGCCCAGCAGTTGCGCGATCAGCGCCACGTCGGCGGTGCAGTCTTCGTGGCCGTTGCGGCCGTAGCAGCCGGAGCCGTCGACGTAATGCAGCCGCACCTTGTCTTTGGGCAGGCCCAACAGCAGCGCCACTTCGCTTTGCAGCGAATGCGTGGCTTGTGACGGCGACCACAGTTCGCAGGCGCCGCCTTCGAAGCGTGCCACCGCGCACGAAGGCCCGAGCGATGCGTGCGAATGGATGTTGAAGTCGTAGCTGGCCTTCAGCGTCTTCGTAGCCTGCTTGAAGCCGGCTTCGACCGAACCGCGCGACGGACGCGGCTCCACCTTCACCACCGGCAGCGCGCGCCAGGTGGCGGCCATGGCGCCGTGGTCGGGCAGGGTCTTGCTGTCGGACCACTGCACCTTCAAGAGCTTGGCGGCCTGGATGGCGGCCCACTCGGTCTTCGCCACCACCGCCAGGAAGTCGCCCTTGCGCAGCACGCGCGCGCCGCTGGCCGCGCCGGCCAGTGAAGACTCGTCCACCGCCAGCAGCTTGGCGCCTATGCCCGCCGGCCGGATGACCCGCGCGTGCAGCATGCCGGGCAGGCGGAAGTCGTGGATGTAGGTGAACTCGCCGGTGACCTTGGCGGGGATGTCCACGCGCGGAATGCTCTTGCCCACCAGCCGGTGGTCGGCCGGCTTTTTCAGCGGCGCTTTCGGGTCGACCTCGATGCTGCGCAGGTCGCCCAGCAGCGCCGCGTAGCTGCTGATGCGCATGCTGTCGCCTTTGGTCTGCACTTGGCCGTCGCCGCTGAATTCGATGTCTTCGGGCTTCAGGTTCCAGGCCTTGGCCGCGCTGGCCGCCAGCGCCTGTCGCGCGGTGGCGCAGGCCTGGCGCAACTGCGTGCCACCCACGCTGATGGACAGGCTGCCGGCCGTCTGGCCCTGGTCGATGGTGCTGGCGGTGTCGCCCATCACCAGGTCCACGCGGTTGAAGGGCAGCTCCAGCTCCTCGGCCACCATCTGCGTCAGCGCGGTCTTCACGCCGGTGCCCAGGTCCACCTTGCCGCTGTAGACGGTGGCGCGGCCGTCGGCGCCCAGCGCCAGCCAGGCTTGCAGGTCTTGCTTGCGCATGGACTTGCCCACGGCGCCCGGCGGGGCTGGCGTGGTCTGCGCAAAAACCGGCGTCAGCGAGAAGGCAACGACGAGGCCGCTGCCCGACTTCAGAAATGCACGGCGGGGCAGCGGCTTCATGCGGTGGCTCCGGTGGCGCGCTTGTTGATGGCGCCAGCGGCCATCACCCGGGCCGCGCGCTGCACCGCTTTCACGATGCGCGTGTGGGTGCCGCAACGGCACAGGTTTTCAGCCAGCGCGCTGCGGATCTGCGCTTCCGACGGGTTGCGGTTCTTCGCCAGCAAGGCAGTGGCCGACACCACCATGCCGTTGATGCAGTAGCCGCACTGCACCGCCTGTTCGTCGATGAAGGCCTGCTGCACCACGCTGGGCTTGGCCGTGCTGCCCAGCCCTTCCAGCGTGGTGACGGCGCGCCGGCCGACCTGCGCCAGCGGCGTCACGCACGAACGCGTGGCCACGCCGTCCAGCATCACTGTGCAGGCGCCGCACTGGCCCTTGCCGCAGCCGAACTTGGGCCCGTGCAGGGCCAGGTTGTCGCGCAGCGCGTACAGCAGCGGCATCTGCGCGTCCACATCGGCCAGCCGCCGGGCCGTGCCGTTGACCTTGATTTCCATCGTGCTCATCGTTGTCTCCTGCTTGTCGTTTTTTTCGCGGCCGGCTCAGTCCAGCTTCACGCCGGCTTCCTTGACCAGCTTGGCCCAGAAGGGGTTGTCTTCCGCCAGGAAGCGGCTGAATTCGTCGGGCGATTTCGACATCGCCACCTCGGTGCCTTCGCGCGCCAGCGCGGCCTTCACGTCGGGGTCGGCCATGGCCTTGTTCGCGGCGTCGAAGACCTTCTTCACGATGTCGGGCGGCGTGCCGGCCGGCACGAAGAAGCCGTACCAGAAGCTCATGCTGTAGCCCGGCATGCCGGCCTCGACCATGCCCGGCACATCGGGCACCAGCGGTGAACGCTGCGGGCTGGTCACGCCCAGCGCTTTCAGCCGCCCGGCGGCCACCATCGGCAACACCGAAGGCGGGGTGCCGAAAGTCAACTGCGTGTCGCCCGCCACCACGCTCTGGATGGCCGGTGCGCCGCCTTTGTAGGGGATGTGGGTCATCGTCAGCCCCATCACCTTGCTGAAGTGCACGGCGCCCAGGTGGGGCGCGCTGCCGTTGCCCGAACTGGTGTAGTTCAACTCGCCAGGTTTCTTCTTCGCGGCGGCCACCAGTTCGGCCATGCTGTTGATGCCCGCCTTGGGGTTGACGGCCACCACCAGCGGCGACGCGGTGATGCGCGCCACCGGGATGAAGTCTTTGAATGCATACGTGAGCTTGGGGTTCAGCGCCGGGTTGACCGAGATGCTGCTGGGGCTGGCTATCAGCAACGTGTAGCCATCGGGCGGCGCCTTGGCCACGAAGTCGGCGGCCAGGCTGGAACCGGCACCGGCGCGGTTTTCCACCACCACGGTCTGGCTCAGCGCGCGGCCCAGCGGTTCGCTGACGGTGCGCGCCACGTAGTCGGCCGCGCCGCCCGGTGCGAAGCCGATGACCAGGCGGATGGGCTTGTTCGGGTAGGCCGACGATGGCGCCGGGCTGGTCGATGGGGCCTGCGCCATGGCCGTCGTTGCGCCTGTCAGCGCGAATCCCGCAATAGCGGTCGCATAGGCCCGCGCCATCAGCGTGCGGCGGGCGCGCATCACGCGGCCTCCGCGATGCGCAGCACGATCTTGCCGAGGTGTTGGTTGGCTTCCATGTGGGCTTTCGCAGCGGGCAGTTCGTTGAAGGGAAAGACGCGGTCGACCAGCGGCTGGATGCGGCCGTCGGCCAGCAGCGGCAGCCAGTCGGCGACGAAAGGCGCCACGCCGTCGGCGCGCTGCTCGGCGCTGCGCAGCTTGTTCGACACGCCGAACAGCGTCAGCCGCTTGGCGTGCAGCGCCTGGATGTCGATCTCGGCTTTCAGCTGCCCATCGACATAGCCCACGGTGGCCAGCCGGCCTTCGAAGGCCAGGCTCTTCACGCACTCGGCAAAGACCGAACCGCCGACGGTGTTGATGGCCAGGTTCACGCCCTGGCCGCTGGTGGCGGCCATCACCGCCGCGTTGAAGTCGGGCGCGCGCGTGCAGATCCCGAGGTCCAGGCCCAGCGCCTTCAGACGTTCCAGCTTTTCCGCCGAGCCTGACGTGCCGATGACCTGGGCACCCATCGCCTTCGCCGCCTGCAACGCGGCCACGCCGACGCCCGAGGACACGCCGGTGATCAGCAGCCATTCACCGGCCTGCAGGTGGCCCTGCGTGACCAGCATGTCGTGCACCACCAGCAAGGTCAGCGGCACGGCCGCCGCGGCTTCGATGGCCAGCCCGGCGGGTATCGGCATGGCCTCGCGCTGGTCCATCACCGCGTATTCGCTGAAGGCCCCCGGGCAGCGGCCCATCACGCGCTGGCCGATGTGCAGACCTGTGACGCCGGCACCCAGCGCGACGATCTCGCCCGCGCCTTCGATGCCGGCCGGCTTGGCGGCGCCGGCCTTGATCAGGCCGCCGGGAATGAATTCACCGCGGTTCAGGCCGGCGGCGAGCATGCGCAACATGATCTGTTTCTGGCCGGGCTCGGGCTGCGCCACGTCGGTGAGTTGCAGCACGGCGGCGGCGCCTTCAACGCGCATCGAATAGGACTTCATCGGGAATGGCTTTCTGTCGACTGTCGATGCGGGCGCGCGTTCAGCGGCCCTTGAATTGCGGGCGGCGTTTCTGCATGAAGGCGCTGCGGCCTTCGGTGTAGTCCGCGCTCTGGAAGCAGCGCAGGATGACGTCCTGGCACAAGGCCGCGTCGAGTTCCGGCGACGGCTTCAGGATCTCGCCGATGATGGTTTTGGCCGCGCTGATGGTCAGCGGCGCGTTCTCGGCGATGGCGTTGACGTACTCGGCCAGCAGCGCGGGCAGGGCGTCGGTTTCGGCCATGCGGCTGACCAGGCCGAGACTCAGCGCTTCGGCGGTGGCGATGCGCCGCGCGGTGAAGAACAGGTCTTTCGCCGCGCCCACGCCGATCAGGTTCACCAGGTTCTTCAGGGCCGAGTAGCGGTAGCCCAGCCCCATGCGCGCGGCCGGTATCGAGAAGGTGGCATCGGTCGACGCGATGCGGATGTCGCACGCAATCGCCACGTTCACGCCGCCACCCAGGCACCAGCCGCGTATGCAGGCCAGCGTGGGCTTGGCGCTGCGTTCGATGGCCAGCAGCGCGTCTTCGGCCAGCGCTTCGTAATGCGCCACGGCCTCGCGTGCGGCGCGCTGGTCTTCGAACTGCGAGATGTCGGCGCCCGAGACGAAAGCCTTGTCGCCGGCACCGCTGAACACCACCAGGCGCACCCGGTCATCGGCGGCGGCCTGCGCCAGCAGCGCGGGCACGGCACCCCACATGTCCACGCTGAGCGCGTTGTGGCGCGCCGGGTTGTTGAAGACGATGTGCAGCGCCGGGCCGTCCAGGCGCACCAGCACGCGGTCGGTGGGCGAGTGGTAGTCGGCAGCGTGAATCACCGCTTCGGTCATCAGAAAATTCCCCGTTGTTTCATGGTCGCGATATCGCCCAGTGCCAGCCCCAGTTCACCCAGCACCTCTTCGGTGTGCTCGCCGCGCAGCGGCGCCGCGCGGGCCAGCGAGCTGGGCGTGCGGCCCAGCGTCATCGGCTGGCCGACATGGCGCTGCGGCCCCAGCCGCGCCGACACCACGTCCTGCACCAGACCCAGGTGTTGCACCTGCGGCTCGGCCAGCATTTCGCGCACGTCGTTGATGTGGCCGCAGGCCACGCCGTCGGCGTTGAACTTCTCGATCCAATAGTCCCGGTCGTGCAGCGCCAGCTTCTCGTTGATGGCCGCGTTCAGCGCGTCACGGTTCACGCTGCGGCCGGCCTTGGCGGCGTAGCGCGGGTCGGTGATCCATTCCGGCGCGCCCAGCGTGGTGCAGAAGCGTTCCCAGATCTTGCTGCCGAAGACGGCGATGTTCATGTAGCCGTCGCGCGCTTTGTAGACGCCGGTCGGGATGCTGGTCGGGTGGTAGTTGCCGGCCTGGCCCGCCACCTCGCCGTCGATCAGCCAGCGCGCGGTCTGGAAGTCCATCATCGTGACCATGGCCTGCAGCAGCGAGGTCTGCACCCACTGGCCTTGGCCAGAGACTTCGCGTTCCAGCAGCGCCACCAAAATGCCTTGGGCCGCGAAAAAGCCGGCGCACAAATCGGCAATCGGAATGCCCACGCGCACCGGGCCCTGGCCGGGCAAGCCGGTGACGGACATCAGCCCGCTCAGGCCCTGCGCAATCTGGTCGAAGCCGGGGCGCTCGGCCAGCGGGCCGTCCTGGCCGAAGCCCGAGATGCTGGCGTAGACCAGGCGGGGCTGTGCAGCGGCCAGCGTGGCGTGGTCGATGCCCAGGCGGAACTTCACGTCGGGCCGGAAGTTCTCGACCACCACGTCGGCCGTGGCGATCAGCCGCTTCAGCGTCGCGATGCCCTCGGGCTCTTTCAGGTTCAGCGTGACGCTGCGCTTGTTGCGGTGGGTGTACTGGTAGTCGGAACCGTCCTGCCCGCCCAGCGTGTCGTCGCCGCGCATGTGTTCGGGCATCTGCACCTGGATGACGTCGGCACCCCAGTCGGCCAGCTGGCGGCAGCAGGTCGGGCCGGCGCGCACCTGGGTCAGGTCGATGACGCGGAAGCGGGCCAGCGCGGGCGAGGCGGGAATGTGCGGCATGGGCGTGGTGGGTGTTCAGCAGGCGAGATGCCGGTCGTGGATTGCGCCACGCGCCGGGGGCTTCGGCCAGCGTAGTCCCACCTATGCCATTGCGGCCCAACGACGGCCCGGCCAGGGCGCACTGTCCCGGCTGTGACCGACAACGCGGCACAGCAGGACTACGCTGCCATCCCGGTCCAGCCCCGACTTCAGGAGACACAACGATGAACTTCGACCACAGCCCCAAGGTGCAGGCGCTGCAAGCCCGCCTGTCGGCCTTCATGCAGGCGGAGGTGTTCCCGCGCGAAGCCGAATGCGCGCAGGAACTGGAGCGCAACCGCGCTGCCGGCAACCCCTGGCTGCCGCTGCAGACCATCGAGGCGCTGAAGCCCAAGGCACGCGACGCCGGGCTGTGGAACCTGTTCCTGCCGGAATCGACACGCGGCGCCGGCCTGACGAATCTGGAGTACGCGCCGATGGCCGAACTGATGGGCCAGGTGCCGTGGAGCAGCGAGGTCTTCAACTGCTCGGCGCCCGACACCGGCAACATGGAAACCATCGAGCGCTACGGCAACGAAGAGCACAAGGAACGCTGGCTGAAGCCGCTGCTGCGCGGCGAGATCCGCTCGGCCTTCCTGATGACCGAACCGGCCGTCGCCAGCAGCGACGCCACCAACATCGAAACGAAGATTGCGCGCGACGGTGACGACTACGTCATCAACGGCCGCAAGTGGTGGAGCAGCGGCGCGGGCGACCCGCGCTGCGAGATCCT
>JANPHI010000096.1:0-5547 GCA_031424355.1 Betaproteobacteria bacterium | reverse complement strand
CAGCTTGGTGGTGTCGCCGCTGCCGAAATCGACGCTGCCCGACAGGTCGAGCAGGAACCAGGCGTTCAGGTCGCGGTCTTCCAGGAACTGCCGCACATAAGGCTGCTGCAGCCGCGCGGTGACGTTCCAGTCGATGTGGCGCACGTCGTCGTGGTGCTGGTATTCGCGCAGGTCGGCCAGGTCCACACCGGCGCCGCGCCACAGCGTGCGGTAGTCGCCCTGCAGCAGGCCGTCGAGACGGCGGATGACCGTCCATTCCAGGCGGCGCAGCAGTTGGTCGGGCGCGGTGGTGTCGGCCATTTCAGCGCAGGGCCGCCACGCCGGGGATGGTGTCGGCGAGGTGGGCCAGTGGTTTGTCAGGCGTCGGCACCGCCTTCAGGATGCGCTGGATGACGGCGTCGGGCGTGATGTCGGCGGCCAGCGCTTCGTAGCTCAGCACCAGGCGGTGGCGCAGCACGTCGGGCACCAGATCGACCATGTCTTCGGGCAGCACGTAGCGCCGGCCCCGCATCAGCGCCAGGGCCTTGGCGCCTTCGATCAGGCCGATGGTGGCGCGCGGGCTGGCGCCGTAGGTCAGGTAGGGCGCGATCTCGGCCAGGCCGTGCTGTGCCGGTCGGCGCGTGGCGCCCACCAGCTTCACGGCGTACTGCATCAGCGCGGGGTCGCAGAACACGGCGCGGCATTCACGCTGCAGCGCGGCCAGCTGGTGGGTGTCGGCCACCGCGTTCACGTCCACCGCCGGGCCGGTGACGCGCTGGGCGATGACGAATTCTTCTTCCTCGGTCGGGTAGTCGACCAGCACCTTCATCATGAAGCGGTCGATCTGCGCTTCGGGCAGCGGGTAGGTGCCTTCGGTTTCGATGGGGTTCTGCGTGGCCATCACCACGAAGGGGTCGGGCACCTTGTGCGTTTCACCCGCGATGGTCACCTGGCGTTCCTGCATCACTTCCAGCAGCGCGCTCTGCACCTTGGCCGGTGCGCGGTTGATCTCGTCGGCCAGCAGCAAATTGGCAAACACCGGGCCCAGCGCGGTGCCGAATTCACCGCTTTTCTGGTTGTAGATGCGGGTGCCGATCAGGTCGGCCGGCACCAGGTCGGGCGTGAACTGGATACGCTTGAAACTGCCGCGCACGGTGCGCGCCAGGGTCTTGATGGTCAGCGTCTTGGCCAGGCCGGGCACGCCTTCGACCAGCAGGTGGCCCTGGGCGAGCAGCGCCACCAGCACGCGTTCCAGGAAGCGGTCCTGGCCCACGACGACGCGCTTGACCTCGTACAGCAGGCGCTCCATCAACAGGGCGGTTTCGGCAGCGGTTTCTTGCATCGGAGGCTCTTCGTGTAACGCGTTTCAGAAAGGCGGCATGCCGGCCGCCGCAGCGGCATTTTCGATGGGCACGGCAAAGCCGATGCCGATGAAGGTGCGCTGCTCGGACGGGTTGAGGATGGCGGTGACGATGCCCACCACCTGGCCGTCCATGGTGACCAGCGGCCCGCCCGAATTGCCCGGGTTGGCGGCGGCGTCGAACTGGATCAGGTTGTTCAGCGTCTTCTTGCCTTCGGGCGAGCGGAATTCGCGCTTCAGGCCCGACACCACGCCGTAGCTGACCGAAGGCCCGATGCCGAACGGGTGGCCCACGGCGATGACGTGGTCGCCCGGCCGCAGGTCGCTGGTGCTGCGCATGGTGGCGGCCTCCAGGTCGTCGGGCAGGGTCAGGGCGCGCAGCACGGCCAGGTCGTGTTCGGGCTGGGCGCCGACCAGCATGGCGTCGCTTTCCTGACCGTTGGCGAAGCGCACCTTGATGCGCTTGGCGCCGGCCACCACATGCAGATTGGTCAGGATGGTGCCGTTGTCGATGATGACCACGCCGGTGCCCAGGCTGCGTTCCATCGCGCGCTGCTCGGGTTTGTCTTCGTCGTTGTCGTTCTCGTTCAGCAGGCCGACCACGCGCACCACCGAAGGCAGGATGGCTTCGTAGGCGGCCGCAGCCTGCGAAGGCAGCGGTTCCTTTTCCAGCGACTCGCGCACGGCGGCGTCGATGTCGTCCTGCGTGATGGCCTGGGCGCCCGGGCGCCACAAGGAAATGCCCAGCATCAAGGTGCAGGCCAGCAGGGCGCCGGTGGCGGCCCACACGGCGGCCGAATAGCGCTGCTCTAGACCTTGCAGCCGGCCGGTCTTCACCGGCGCGGCCCCAGCGGCCGCATCGCCTGCAGCGGCCCGCGGCGCCTCTGTCGCCACCGCAGACGGCGACGCTGCAGCCTGCGTGGCAGCGGTGCGGCGGGGAGATCGGCTGTACAGCGGAGCCTTGTTCATGCGGGGCCGGGGTGGGTGCGAGAAGACAGTATCACGCCACGGGCGCTGCCGCAGCGCAGGGGGTCAAGGACGGCCCCATCATCCGCGCATGTGGACCGACACGCACTGCCACCTGGACGCGGCCGAATTCGACGCCGACCGCAGCGCCGTGCTGCTGCGCGCCCGCGCGGCGGGGGTGGCGCAACTGGTGCTGCCTGCGGTGGCCGTGGCCAACTTCGACAGCGTGCGCGCGCTGGCACACGCCCACGGCTGCGCCTATGCCCTGGGCATACACCCGCTGTACGTGGGGCCCGCGCAGGACGAGGACCTGGACCGTCTGCAGCAGGCCTTGCAGCAACACCGCGACGACCCCCGCCTGGTGGCGGTGGGCGAGATCGGCCTGGACCACTTCGTGCCCGGACTGGACCGCGAACGCCAGGCGCGCTTCTACATGGCGCAACTGAAGCTGGCGCGCGACGCCGGGCTGCCCGTCATCCTGCATGTGCGGCGTTCAGCCGATGCCCTGCTGCAAGGGCTGCGGCGCGTGGCCGTGCAGGGCGGCATCGCCCACGCCTTCAACGGCAGCGCGGTGCAGGCGCAGCACTTCGTTGAACGCGGCTTCCGACTGGGTTTTGGCGGCACCCTGACCTTCGACCGCGCCTTGCAGATCCGCGCGCTGGCCACGACGCTGCCCGAGACCGCGCTGGTGCTGGAAACCGACGCACCCGACATCCCGCCGCACTGGCTGTACCGCACGGCGGCGGAGCGAGCAGCCGGGGCGACCAGCCGCAACGAGCCGGGCGAACTGCCGCGCATCGCGGCGGTGTTGGCCGGGCTGCGCGGCTGGACGCTTGTACGTACCGCCGAGACCACGTCGGCGAATGCCCGCGCCGCGTTGCCCAAGCTGGCGGCCCTGGCGACCCTGGCGTTTGCATCACCGGACGCGCCGTGACCGCGCTGCTGCAAGGCCTGCCGCCCGTCGTCGGCCCGCGCACGCGGCTGCTGGTGCTGGGCAGTTTTCCGGGCGTGGCGTCCTTGCAGGCGCAGCAGTACTACGGCCATCCGCGCAACCATTTCTGGCCGCTGCTGGGCGCGCTGTGGCAGCTGGACTTGAAGGCCTTGCCCTACGCCGAACGCGTCGCTTGGCTTTTGGACCACGGCCTGGGCTTGTGGGACGTCTATGCCACTTGCCGGCGCGAGGGCAGTCTGGACAGCGCCATCCGCGACGCAGAGTTCAACGACCTGGCGGGCCTGCGGCTGCGCGCGCCGGCGCTGGCCGCCATCGCCCACAACGGCGGTGAATCGGCGCGCGCCTTGCGGTTCACCGCCGCCTTGGGTGTGCCGGTGTTCAAGCTGCCGTCCAGCAGCCCGGCGAATGCGAGCTGGTCTTTCGAACGCAAGCTGGCCGCGTGGCGGCTTGCGGCCGTCGGCGCCGGCTTGGGTCTGCCGGGCGGACCAGAGCCGCTATCGTCGCGCGGTGAAAAAAACCAGCCCTGACCGTTCGACGCCGACCGCCCGAAAACCCGTCCGCAAGCCCGAAGTGGACCTGCCGGGCGTGACGATTTCCGAACATGCCGGTGTGCGCTACCTGCACCTGGGCACCATCTGGATCCAGGGCGCGATGCGCATCAAGAAGCCGCAGCAGGTCGAGCTGGACTACATCCAGCGCATGCTGGCCAGCCTGTTGTGGCTGCCCACCGAGGCGCTGCACGACGGGCAGGCGGTGCAGCTGGGCCTGGGCGCGGGTGCGCTGACGCGTTTCACCGCTGGCGCGTTGAAGATGGCCACCACGGTGGTCGAGATCAACCCCGACGTGGTGCAGGCCAACACCCTGTTCTTTGCCCTGCCGCCCACCGCCGAGGTGGTGCTGGGCGACGCTGCCGACTGGCTGGCGCAGGCCACGCCGCACAGCGTGCGCCTGCTGCACGTGGACTTGTATGACCACGAGGCCGCCGCACCGGTGCTCGACGATGTGGACTTCTACGCCGCCTGCCGCGCCACGCTGGAAGACGGCGGCGTGATGAGCGTCAACCTCTTCGGCCGCGACGCCAGCTTCGAGACCAGCATCGCGCGCATCGCGCTGGCCTTCGGCGCCGACCAGGTGTGGAGCCTGCGCCCCACCCGCGAAGGCAACACCGTGGTGGTGGCCGGGCGTGGCGTGGTGGTGCCCGAGCGCGAGGCCCTGACCTTGCGCGCGGCGGCCATCGAAGACCGCTGGGGCACCCTGGGCCTGCCCGCGCGCAAGTGGTTGCGCATGGTGCGGCCTTACGTGGAAACCACAGCGCCTGTCGAAGCTTCGATCCCTAGAATTTCCCGCTAACGCAATGTCAGGTGGAGACAAGCCTTGAAAATCAAGAGCCAAAAGGATTTCTGGTCCGGACTCATGTTCATCGTGGTGGGTGTGGCCTTCGCATGGGGCTCGACCTACTACAGCATGGGCGCTTCGGCGCGGCCAGGGCCGGGGTATTTCCCCTTCGGCCTGGGTGTGCTGATGGCCATCCTGGGCGGCATGGTGCTGTTCAAGGCGCTGACGCTGGAAGTCGAAGGCGGTGACCCCATCGGCCCCTGGGCCTGGAAGCCGCTGGTCATGATCACGGCCACCGTGGCCATCTTCGGCTGGACGCTGCCCCACCTGGGCATGGTTGTCTCGCTGCCCATCCTGGTGGTGGTCGCGGCGCTGGCCGGTGACGAATTCCACTGGAAAGACGCGCTGATCAACTCCGTCATCCTGACCGTCGGCAGCTGGATCATTTTCATCTGGGGCCTGAAGCTGACGATTCCGCTTTGGCCTTCTTTCCTGGTTAGCTGAGGACCCGACGCATGGACCTGATCAACAACCTCATGCTCGGTTTCGGCGTCGCCTTCACGGCGCAGAACCTGCTGTACGCCTTCGGTGGCGCGGTGCTGGGCACCCTCATCGGCGTGCTGCCGGGCCTGGGCCCTGTCGCCACCATCGCGATGCTGCTGCCGTCCATCTACGCGCTGGACGCCACCCCCGCCCTCATCATGCTGGCCGGCATTTATTACGGCGCGCAGTACGGTGGTTCCACCACCGCCATCCTGATCAACGTGCCGGGCGAATCCAGTTCGGTGGTCACGGCCATCGACGGCTACCAGATGGCGCGCAAGGGCCGGGCCGGCGCCGCGCTGGCGGCGGCGGGCCTGGGCTCGTTCTTCGCCGGCTGCGTGGGCACGATCATCATCGCCGCCTTTGCCCCGCCGCTGACCGAACTGGCCTTCAAGTTCGGCCCGGCCGAGTA
>JANPHI010000095.1:0-17382 GCA_031424355.1 Betaproteobacteria bacterium | reverse complement strand
AACCTGGCCAGCGTGGCGAGCCTGTACCCGGGCAAGCCCATCGTCATCACCGAAGCCGGCTGGTGCACCAACAGCAACGGCCGCGGCATGCACGCCGAACACGCGGTGCAGGAACTGCAGGCCATCTACTACCAGGACCTGCTGGACTGGACGCGCGCTGAAGGCCTGCTGTGCTTCGTGTTCGAGGCCTTCGACGAACCCTGGAAGGGCTCGCCCGACCCGCTGGAACCCGAGAAGCACTGGGGCCTGTTCACCGTGGACCGCAGGCCCAAGCTGGTGATGGCCGCGCTCTACCCCGAGCTGCTGGCCCAGCCCGCAGCGGCCTGACCGAAAACGCAAGGCCCATGCACACCCACCGCACTCCCGACATCGCCCTCTGGGACCACCACCGCGCACTGCGCGAGCAGTGGACGCACGAAGACCACCTGGTCGCGCAGCGCATGGGCTGGCTGATCTGGTCGCAGGGCCTGATGTTCACGGCCTACGGCGCCAACGCCCGCGACGGCGTGGTCTGGCTGGTTCTGGGCTTCCCCTTCTTCGGCCTGCTGGTGGCCGTGCTGACCGGCGTGGGCATCTACACCGCGATGGCCGCCACCGACAGCATCAAGCAGCAGTTCGACGAGGCCGGCCTGGCCGACCTGTGCCCGCTGGCACCGGCCAGCCACATCGCGCAACGGGGCCGCTGGGCCGCGAAGGCCATGCCCTTCGTCTTCGGCGCGATGTGGCTGCTGGCGCTGCTGGGCCGGCTGCAGAGCTGACCGCGAACCAGCGGCAACGAACACAGCAGTCAGCAGTCAGCAGTCAGCAGTCAGCAGTCAGCAGTCAAAACGAAAAAACGAGGCAAGCCATGACCGCAACCACCACCACGGCCCCGACGCCCGCCGTCGTCACGCACAAGGTCCCTTTCGGGCAGAAGGTGGCCTTCGGCCTGGGCATGCTGGCCAACCAGATGTTCCCCGCCGCCCTGGGCATCTTCATGGTCGTGCTGGTGCAGGACATGGGCTTCCCGACCTGGATGTGGGGCATCCTGTTTTTCCTGCCGCGCGCCTACGACGCCATCCTCGACCCGATCATGGGTTTCGTGTCGGACAACACGCGCTCGAAGTGGGGCCGGCGGCGGCAGTACGTGTTCATCGGCGCCATCCTGATGGGCGTCGCTTTCGTGGCCATGTGGCAGCTGCACCGCAGTGACGGCCTGACCTACAACTTCATCTACTTCCTGCTGTGGTCGCTGGTGTTCTTCACGGGCCTCACCGTCTTCAGCATCCCCTACGTGGCCATGGGCTACGAGATGAGCGACGACTTCCACGAACGCACCAGCATCATGGCCGTGGCGCAGTGGATAGGCCAATGGGCCTGGGTCATCGCGCCCTGGTTCTGGGTCGTGATGTACGACCCCAAGTGGTTCCCCAACGCCGACTCGGCCGCGCGCACTCTGTCGGTGTGGGTGGGCGTGGTCTGCATGCTACTGGCGATGGTGCCGGCGGTGTTCATCCGCAGCCGCTCGACGCTGGACGACGCGCACCTGGCGCCGCTGACGGTGGCCAACGTGGGCGCCGGGGTGAAGGAACTGCTGGCCGGCTTCAAGGAAGCCTTCGCCTGTGCGCCCTTCCGCAAGCTGTGCTTCTCGACCTTCCTGATCTTCAACGCCTTCAACACCGTGGCGGCCTTCTCCTTCTTCATCGTCGTCTACCACCTGTTCCAGGGCAACACGGCCGCCGCCGGCATCTGGCCCACGCTGTTCGGCAGCATCGGCGCGCTGGTCACCACCTTCGCGGTGATTCCCACGGTGGCGTGGATGTCCGGGAAGATGGGTAAGAAGAACGCCTTCATGCTGTCGCAGGGCATTTCGCTGATCGGCTACGCCTTGCTGTGGTTCCTGATGGTGCCCGGCAAGCCCTGGATGTTCATGTACGCGCTGCCCTTCTTCTCCTTCGGCATCGGCGGCCTGTTCACGCTGATGATGTCGATGACGGCCGACGTCTGCGACCTGGACGAACTGGCCACCGGCAAGCGGCGCGAAGGCATCTTCGGCGCCATCTACTGGTGGATGGTGAAGCTGGGCTTCGCGGTGGCCGGCCTGCTCAGCGGCGCCATCATGGCCTTCGTGGTCTTCACGCCAGGCGCGCCGGTGCAGCCTGCCGGCGCCGTGGACGGGCTGCGGCTTTTCTACTCGGGCGTGCCCATCGTCGGCACGCTGCTGGCGATGTGGATCATGCGCAACTACGACCTGGACGAGCAGCGCGCGATGGAAGTCAACGCCGAACTGCAGCGGCGCAAGCAGCCGGCGGCTGCGACAGCATCCAGCAGTTCGCAGGGCTCACGCGCTCGGCCGACACTGGCGGCGCGCGGCCTGGACCTGGCAGCCCTGCAAGGCCGCAGCACCCTGCGCGCAGCGGGCCTCACGCCACAGCAGCTGCCGGCCGTGTTCACGCAGGTGCTGGCGGCTGGTAGCCACGGTTTGTGTTTCAGCCCCTACGCCGCGGGGCAAGGCACGGGCGACCTGCTGACGGAAGAACAGATCGGCCGCCGCATGGACATCATTGCGCCCAGCACGCAGTGCGTGCGTTCCTTCTCGTGCACCGAAGGCCACGAGCTCATCCCCAAGCTGGCCCGCGAGCGAGGGCTGAAGACCATGGTCGGTGCCTGGATCGGCAGTGACCGCGCGCGCAACGAGCGCGAGATCGCAGCGCTGGTGCAACTGGCCCAGGCCGGCCTGGTCGACATCGCGACGGTGGGCAACGAGGTGCTGCTGCGCGGCGAACTGCCCGAAGCCGAGGTGCTGGCCTGCATCCGCCGCGTGCGGGCGCTGCTGCCCGCCACGGTGCGCGTGGGCTGCGTCGATGCCTACAGCGAATTCCTGGACAGGCCGGCGCTGGTACAGGCCTGCGACGTGCTGCTGGCCAACTGCTACCCGTTCTGGGAAGGCGTCAACGTGGCCGACGCGCCGCTGGCCTTGCAGCACATGCATGCGCTGGTGCAGCAGGTGGCCGGGGGCAAACCGGTCATCGTGGCCGAGACCGGCTGGCCGGGGCTGGGCCAGGCCGTGGGCGCCGCCGTGCCTTCGCACGAGAACGCGATGCGCTATTTCATCGACACGCAGGACTGGGCTCGCCGCGAGGCGGTCCCCTTGTTCTACTTCTCGTCCTTCGACGAGCCGTGGAAGCGCGGGCAGGAAGGCGAAGTCGGCGCGCAGTGGGGCCTGTGGGACAAGGACGAACGCCCCAAGTACGGCACTGCCGCTTCGTGAGCAGCCTTCTGCGGACTGCCGCTATCCGGGCCCTGCTGCTGTGCGTGCTGCCGCTGGCAGCCTGCGGGGGTGGGGGCGGGGGAACATCGACCACGGCTGCGGTGCCTGCCCCGGCGCCGGTGCCAATGCCAGTGCCGGTTCCCGACCCGGTGCCCACGCCGTCCCCGAACCCGGCCTACGTCCCGGCGAATTACCGCCTGGTCTGGTTCGACGAATTCAATGTCGATGGCCTGCCCGACGCCACGCACTGGGACTACGACACCGAACGCAACCGCCTGGGTTGGTACAACAACGAACTGCAGTACTACAGCGCCGCGCGGCTGGACAATTCACAGGTCAGCGGCGGCACGCTGCGCATCACCGCGCGACGCGAAAGCCTGAGCAGCACGGCCGACTGGGGCGGCCAGCGCTACACCTCGGCGCGGCTGCTCACGCGCGGCAAGGCCGCCTGGACCTACGGCTACTTCGAGGTGCGCGCCCGCCTGCCCTGCGGCCGCGGCACCTGGCCGGCAATCTGGACGCTGGGCACCGGCGGCCTGTGGCCCGACGACGGCGAGCTGGACATCATGGAACAGGTCGGCAGCAACCCGACGCGCGTCTTCGGCACCGTGCACACCCAGGTCAGCGGTGGCACGGGCACCGGCGCGGCCATCCAGGTATCGGACGTCTGCGGCAGCAGCGTCTTCCACAACTACCAGATGCACTGGACGGCCGACGAGATCGCGATGGCCCTCGACGGCGTCGTGTACTACCGCTACGCCAACCCACGTTCGGGCAAGGCGCGCTGGCCCTTCGACGCGCCGCAGTACCTGCTGCTGAACCTGGCCATCGGCGGCGTGCTGGGCGGTGCGGTGGACGACAGCATCTTCCCAGTGACGATGGAAATCGACCACGTGCGGATCTGGCAGGCGCCAGGCTGACCTGCGCAGCCAGCGTGTTCCAAAGTAGCGCGAGCGCCGGGATGCCCCCTGCGTTTGTTAAGGTTCCTGGATGAAATTTCTCGTCATCGATGACCACCCGGTGTTCCGCGAAGGCATGGCTGCCTTGCTCAGGCAACTGCCAGAACCCTGCGAGGTTCTGCAAAGCGGCGATGGCGCCGACGCCCTGGAGCAGGTGGCTGCCACCGCTGATCTCGACCTGGTGCTGGTGGACCTGCGCATGCAGGGCGCCAGCGGCTTGCTGGTGCTGCAGCAACTGCAGCGCCAGCGCCCGACCCTGCCCGTGGTGGTGGTTTCTTCGTCCGAAGATCCCGATGACGTGCGTCGCTGCCTGGCTGCTGGCGCGCGGGGCTACTGCCCCAAGTCCAGCAGCCCGGCCACCCTGCGGATGGTGCTGAACGTGGCGCTGGCCGGCGGCGTCTACACGCCGCCCATGCTGACCCCTGAAACCGGGCCTGCCACCGCCAAGGCGGACCGCCTGTTGACGCCACGGCAGCAACAGGTTCTTCAGGCGCTTTGCCGCGGCCTGTCGAACAAGCAAATCGCCCGGGAACTGGGCATGGAAGAGCAGACCGTCAAGGGGCATGTGTCGGCCACCTTCCGCATCCTGAACGTGGTGAGCCGCACCCAGGCCGTGGACGCGGCACGTCGGGCCGGGCTGCTGAATTAGGCGGCCTTGGGTATCAAGCCTGGGGCAGCAGAATGGCACCCAGCGCGGCGCGCAGGGCCTGTTCATTGACGGGCTTCGCGAGGACAGCCACGCCAGGCAAGGGCCGGGTGGCCGGCGCGCCTTCATGGGCCGGGTCGATCAGCAAGACGGCCGGTATGTCTTCGTTGAATTCCATGCGCAAGTGCTCGATGGTGGCCTTGCCCCGCGCACTGCTAGCGGGGCCAGCGTCGCAGACGATGGCGCAGGGCGGCGCATCCAGCGCAGCGAACGGGTTTTGCAAGTCATTCAAATCGCCCACGGCCAGCACGCGATGGCCCCAGCCCGTGATCAGCGTGCGCAGCGCCAGGCGGGTGACAGCCTGTTCATCGACAACCACCACCACGCCTGCCAAGCCGGGTAAGGTTTCGATGCCGTCGCCAGCCTCTACCGCCGGCCGCCCCGGCGCCGGCAGCCCCCGCGCCAAGGGCAGCCGCAGCGTAAAGATGCTGCCGCGCCCCAGCCGGGAACGCAGGGTCAGCCGGTGGCCCAGCAAGTCGCACATCCGCTTGACGATGGCCAGCCCCAGACCCAGGCCTTCGGTGCGTCCGCTGGTGTGCGCATGCAGCTGAAAGAACTCCTGGTAGACCGCCTGCTGGTGCTCGGGCGCGATGCCGATGCCGCTGTCGGCAATGCGGATGTCCACGCCGCAGGGGCGCTGGCGGACATGCAGCCGAACGCCGCCCTGGTGCGTGTAGCGCACGGCATTCGACAGCAGGTTGCGCACGATGCGTTCCAGCATCAGCGGGTCACTGCCCACCGCCGGCAGCGGCCAGGCGTCTGCCGTGAAGGTGACGTCCAGGCCGCGCGCGCTGGCCACGGTGGCCTCCTCGGCCACGGCCGGGGCCAGCAGGCGCTGCAGGTCGATGGCGCGCGGCACCGGGCGCACCATGCCCGCGTCCAGGCGCGACATTTCGAGCAGGCCGTTGAACATGCGCTCCATCGACTGCACCGTGTCGCCGACATGCCCCAGCAACTGCCGGGTTTCGTCGGCCGGTGGCTGGTGGCGCAGGGCCGCGACGAAGAGCAGCAGCGCATGCACCGGCTGGCGCAGGTCGTGGCTGGCCGCGGCCAGAAAGCGGCTGCGCGACCGGCTCAGCGCCAAGGCCAGGTCCTTCTCGACCTGGAGGGCGGCGGCCAGCGCATCGGCCTTGTGCCGCAGGTGCAGGGTGTCCACCAGCGTGCGGTGCAGTCGGTGGGTGAAGTTCAGGATGGTGAGGAACCACAAGGCCATGACGACGACAGCCAGCACAGCGTAAGGACCGGGCCGCGACACCGTCAGGTACAGCACGCCGGCAAACACCGGCAGCCAGGCGGCGTGCAGCGCAGGCAGGTGCGCACTGAGTGACTGCATCAGGGCCGCCAACCAGGCGTTCAGGAAGATGAACGTCATCGCCCGGTGCGGCAGATCACTGCCGGGCAGGAACAGCACCTCGCAAAGCAGCCAGGCCAGGCCGATGGCGCCTTCCACCCACACGAATGCACGCAGCCGGGCGGCGGCTGCGGCCGGCTGTGCCGGTGCTCGGCCCATCCAGCGCAGCCAGCCCACGCCACCGCCAACGAGCAGCAGAAAGCCACCGTACCAGCCCCACAGCGCAGCCGCTGCATGCGTGCCCGACAGCAGCAGCATGACCACCCCGGCAACCAGCGCATGGCCAGCGGCCCGGCTGTACAGCCCGGCATGCAGGTGCTGGGCCAGATCGGTCTGTATCTGGCGCATCAGAAAAGCATCAACCGGCAGGCGGGATGCCAGCGGACGGAAAAACTGCATCGGTCGCGCTCGGTGCGGCGACCGGGGTGGGATGACCCCGGCCGCCTGAGCTGCGATTGTGCCGACAGGATTTCACGCGAGCTTTCACATGCAGGGCCGGCCCGGCCCGCAAGCCGTCAGCGCGCGTGCTGGCTGCTGCGCCGGCGTTGGCGTGTCAGGCCGCCCAAGGCCGCCAGCCCAGCGGCAAACAAGGCCCAGCTACCGGGTTCGGGCACGGCCACCACGCCGACTTCGCCCGTGGTGTACAGCGAAGAGAAGTCGAGCCGGGTGCCCGGTGCGATGGCAAAGGCGGTGCCGTCGATGCTGGTGAAGGTGCCGCTGGTGGTGCCCCAGTCGAACAGGTCGTAGCGCTGGCCGGCCTGGCCGACGAAGCCGTTCCACGATGTCAGCTTCAGCGTGCCGCTGAAGCTGAGTGACCCGCCGACGATGTACTTGTCGAAGCTGTGGTCGCGGAAGTTCGCATCGGTTTCGCACGCGACGGTGCAGGCCGTGATGCCGCCAATCTCGGCCAGGTACACGTTGCCTTCGCCGAATTCCACATCCCCCTCGTCCATGCCCAAGCCGGGTGAATTGCCCACGGACAGGCCGCCTTCGAAGCGCTTCGTGCCGGTGCCGGTGAAGCTGGCGCCGTTGCGCTGTTGAACCAGTTCGAAGAAGGTGGCCACCGAGCCACCGGACACGCGCAATTCACTGCCGCTTTGGAATTCGGCCGTGCCGTAGAAGGTGGTGTTGCTATTGCCGGACAGGATGATCTTGCTGGCTGCGGCCCCAACCACATCGGCATACACCGACGAGGTGCCACCGCTCATCAGCACGCGGCCCTTGTTCGTCAGCACGCCGGCCCGCAGGTCGCCGTAGCCGCTGATGACGCCGGTCGATTCGTTGGACATCACCAAGCCGTTGTTGTCGAAGGTGCCACCTGCGAGCTGGATCTTGCCGTAGTTGTTTGCCAAGCCATTGCTGGCCAGCAAAGTGGCATCGCGGGCCACCGTCACGGTGCCGCTGGTTTTGTTGCCGAAGCCCGCCATCGTCAAGGTGCCGCCTTGCGCGGCCACGGTGCCCTGGTTGTCGACGCCGATCGCCCGAAACTTGCCTTGACCCTGGATGCGCCCGTTGTTGGCGAAGTACCCGTTCTCGCCGTTGATCACCGACGCGTTGGACGTCATCAGGATCTCGCCGCTGTTGCTCAATCCGCCGGGCACGAACAGGGCGCCCGCGTCCACCACGATGCGCCCCGCGTTGGCCAGGGGCACCGTGATGCGTCCATGTCCTACAAACGTGGCATTCAGGGCGTTGTCGAATCTGCTGTTGTCACCACCAGCAATGTCGCTGGCGGATATCGTCCCACCGTCCAGTGACAGCACGCCGTAGTTGTTGTACAGCACGGCGTTGTTCAGCAAGATGCCTTGGCCACCGGTGATGTCCCACTGCCCGTTGTTTTCCGCAACGCCGGTCCGCAGGACGATGGCACCGGACTGCGCAAACACGCCCCGGTTCATGAAACCACCGTACAGACTGGACTGGATGACGCCCGATCCCGTCAGGTAGCCCCAGTTCACGATTGAACCCGAGCCCGTCAGGCTGCCCCCGGCAAGCGTCAGGCTGCCCCGGTTGTCCATGCCGTCGCTGCCCACCTCCAGCGTGCTGGTGCCGTCGATGGACACGCTGCCCAGCGCTTCGACGGTCAGCTTCTTCGGCTGCACCAATCCGCCCACCAAAGTCAGGCGGGTCTGCGCGGGCACCGTCAAATTGCCGGCCACCAGCAGCGTGCCGCCAGTCTTCACAACGGCATCGGTGCCCAGCAAAGTGCCCGTGCCCATTGCCGTGTCAGCCGTGTAATTCACCGTGCCCGAATTCCAGTTGAACGTGCCCGCGTTGGCGACATTGACCACCGACAGCCTGCCGCCGTTCAGGGTGATGCTGCTGTCTTTGGAGACCGCCAGGTTGTAGATGTTGGCCTCGCCACCGTTGCTGATATTCAGCTGGCCCGTGCCGCCGTTCTGGCCCAGGTTCAGGTTGAAGACATTGAGCTTCGAGCCCGCATCGCGCACGTTCAACGAAGCCGTCACGCCCGCGTAATTGCCGATCACGGCATAGAAGTTCGACAAGGTAGCGCCTTGTGAGAACGACAGGCTGCCATCGGTGGCAATCAAATTGCCCGTCGATCCCGGAACGGCCTCTACGGCCAGACGCGACCCCGCGCCCGACACCTCCACCGTGCCCCGGCCGCCCGAACGACCCAGTTCCAGTACGCTGACATTGACTTTTGCGCCACTGTAGACAGCGAGGGTGCCATTCACCAAGTCACCCAGCCCCAAGGTGCCTTTCACGTTCAGCGACGAGGTCGCGCCGGTGACATTGACGGCGCCGTCCACCGTACGACCTCCGACGTCGAGCCCCCCCGTGCTGGTGACAGAACTGCCACTCTGGATCGTCAGCGACTGTGTGCTGTTGCCCTGAATGCCACCCACGGCGTGGTAGCTGAAATTAATGGCTGCTTTGTTGGTCAAGGTGAGGTTGTAAGTCGCCATGTCCAGATAGGCATTCACGTTGAGGCCCGCGCTGCCGCCATCCCAAACCTGGTCCGCGAAGAGCGTCAAGTTCGTGTTGACCGTTTGCAGGTTGCTGCTTCTGTTGGCCAGGCCGCCTGCGAACAGTCCCAGTGGATTGCCATTGATCGTGAAGGCACCTGCGCCGGCGGCAAAACTGATGCCCTGCAGCGCGCGGCCACTGAGGTCTGGGTTGGGGTTGTCGTGGTTGGTCGTGAGCCGTTGATTGCCGGCGAAGACCACACTGTCTGCGTAGGACGGTCCGCCGAAGCTGCCGGGATTGGGGCAGGCAGCGCCACATCCTGAAAGTGTCCAGTTGGCGCGGCTGGACCAGTTCTCATTGGCAGAGCCGTTCCAGGTGTAAGTCAACGCCGTGGCGAAAGGCAGCGCTACAGGCCCTAAAAGGAACGCCAAGGCCAAACTGATAGCGGTCTGCCGATTCTTTTGCCGGGTACGCAAAGTGAACTTTTTTTGACTGTGATCGTTGAGATGGATGCGGTGGTGCTGCGTGATGACTGAAAACATGAGACAACTCCTGGTTACTGCAATGGGCTTTTGCCTGAGTAGCGTTACTCGGCTGACTATTTGAGTTGCACCGTGGTGCCGTATCCGTAGGTCACGGCAGCGCCGTTGATGGTGCCGACGCTGACTCCGACCGAGAACGCGGGCTTCAGGCTGCTCAGCCAGGCCTTGTAGGCAGCCTGTGGGTTGGTGATGTTGTAGGCCGGCAGCGTCGTGAGAATGTTGAAACCCACGCCCACGTTGATGCCCACTTCAGAAGACCCTGGGACGGGCGGCCAGGACTTGTCCAAACCGACGGCGACGTAGGGGCCATTCAGGCTGCGCACCTCGTCCAACGAGATCAGGATGCCGATTTCCAGGCCGCCTCCCTCCTCGGGCCCAAGCATCAAGCCGCCACTGAAAAGGGCGCGCGGGTCGAGTCCGCTGGTGCTGGTGGCGCTGGTCGGGACGTTCATGGTGATACCCACCAAGCCGGTGGCACCCGCACCCGCCGCCGCCTCGAATTGGCCGTAGACCCCAAAGCTCTTGACGCCCAACGCGGCGTTCGCAGCACTCCTTTCGGCGCCATTACCGACACTGGTGGTCACCAGACCCAGCTGGTTGGCGATGAACAGCATGTCCAAGGCCACCTGTGGGTCGGCTTTGCCGCTGGCGCCGGCCACAACCAACCGTTTCAGCACGTTCAGCGAATCGGCGTTCTGCTTCAAGGCCGCCAGCCGGGTGCCGATGTCTCTCAGCTGGGCGGCCCTGCCGGTGGCTGCAACGGCCTCGCCGGCCGCCTCCTTGGCTGCGGCATAGAGCTGGTCTTGCAACAGGCCTTGCAAAGTGGCCAGCAGCTGGGCAAAGCCGCTCTGGATGCCCGCCAGCAGGCGGCCCCAGGTGGCGCGCGTGGTGTCGCTCAACCGATTGAAGGCCGACGACACGTCGGGGTTGATGCCGGGCCCGCGGTCGTAGCTGGCGCGGGTGATGTCCCACGCGCCCTGGTACGAACAGATGCCGCACACATTCATGCGGTAGTTCTCGCGGCAGTTGTTGTAGAACAAGGCCAGGCAGCGCTGCATGCCGCTGTGGCTGCGCGTCAGGTAGGGCTTTTCCGTGTAGGTCAGTGTGCCGGCGAAGTGGCAGGTGCCGATGCCGCTGGACGTGTAGCCACTGCGGCAGTTCTCGACGCACAAGGTGGCCTGGCAGCTGTAGCCATCACGCGGCTTGACATAGCACAGGCCACCGCTGGCTTCGCGGTCGGCCGGGCACGAGAGGGCGAACGCATCCACCGACCCGGTGCCCAGGCACAGCAGGGCCAGCCACCCGCAAAGGCGCCGCGCACCGAACGTCGCCATCAGCCATTTCAGCATCACAACCCCCCTGCAGCCTGGGGCTGTTGCCGGGGCGGGATGGCCCTCGCTAGCGCCGCAAGTCTTGTGATGCGATTCTTGGTTTTGCCGCTGTCCGGCACCATCCGCCGTTAGACCCGATACCGCGTATCGGTACCAGGCCATTGCCACAAAACAGGGACCTTCCGCGCAGAGCGGGCTGTCCGGATGCGCCCGGGTCCGGCCCCACCTGCAATTCGCCCCGCAGCCGGTCGGAGGCGAGACGTTTTCAGCGTGAGTTCGAAGCGGCACTCCGCCAGGCAGCGGCCTGTCGTCAGCGTCCGCTGATGCCCGTCAGCATCGCGTGCGCCGGCAAGCACAGCGCGGCATGGCGCGCGCCAAGTTGCAGGCTGAAGTTCAAGTCCGCATCACTGCGATTCAGCACAACCACGACCACGCTCCCGTCGGGGTTGACGGCGGCCGTGCATTCCAGCGCCTCACGCGTGGCGGCGCACAGCACGCGTTGCGCGCCGGGCTGCATGAAACGCGCGAAGTGGCCCATGGCCGCGTAGCTGCTCTGGTAATTCAGATGCCCGCGACCGGCGTCGGCCAACACCGGCGCGCTGCAGAAGTTGCCGACGTGGTTGGGGCCACCGAATTCATCGAGCAGCAGGTTCCAGTCGATCCAGCCCACCGTCCAGTGGTTCAGGTCCTGGATGATCGACCGCGCATAACGCTCGGCGAGTGACCATTCGCCGTGGTGCGGGCCGCCTTCCTGGCAGCCTTCGGTGAACAGCAGGGCCTTGTCGGGCCAGGCATCGTGCAGGCGCTGCACGTGGTCGAAGTGGTCTTCGACGTACCCGTGGAAGCCGGCGCCCCAGACGTATTTCGCGGCCTCGGGGTCGGCGTAGACGGTGGCGGCACGCTGCAGCAGTTCGTCGCGGTTGTGGTCGTGCACGACGACCTTCACGTGTGCCAGCCCGGCCCCGTGCAGCGCGGGGCCCAGGTGGTCGCGCACGAAGTCGCGTTCTTCTTCGGCGCTGTAGATGCACGAGTCCCAGCGCTGCACGGCCTGCGGCTCGTTCTGCACCGACACGCCCCAGATGGGCACGCCCTCGGCCGCGTAGGCCCGTATGAATTTCACGAAGCACTGCGCCCAGGCGGCGCGGCATTCGGGGCGCAACTGGCCGCCGTGGTTCATTGCGCCGGTGGTCTTCATCCAGGCCGGCGGGCTCCACGGTGAGGCCAGCAGCTGCAGCGGTCTTGCGGCGACCGCCTGCGCCGCGTGGATCAGCGGCAGGATGTGCCGGCGGTCGCGTTCGATGTTGAAGCTGGTGAGTTCGAAATCACCGTCCTGCTCGGCGTGGGCGTAATTGCCCAGGCCGAAATCGCTGCTGCCCATCGGCACCCGGCACAGCGTGTAGCCGTGGCCGGCGGTGGGGCTGAAGCAGGCCTGCAGAAATTCTTCGGCTGCAGCGGGCGCCAGTTGCTGCCAGGTCAGCGCGGCCGCCTCGGTGAAGGCGCCGCCGAAGCCCATCAAGGTTTGGAAGCGGCGCGCCGGATCGACAAACACCGAAGGCCCCGCCGGAGCGGAACCTTCGCGCCACGCCAGCCCCAGTTGCGGCGCCAGCCGGGCGCCGCTGTCGCGGCTGCTCAGCCACGAACGCAGCGCTGGCAGTGCGGGCTGAGCGGCGCTTGGCTTCACTTCGACCAGTAGACGCTGTCCACGTAGACCTTGGGCAGCCCGGTCGTGTTCAGCGCCTTGCCGGTAAAGCTGTAGCGGTCGGCCACGACGAAGGGCAGCAACACCGCCCGCAGGTCGAGCTTGGGGTTGACTGCCATGAAGGCCGATACAGGAATCGTCACCTTGCACCACGCCCCGGTGCTGCAGTAGTTGTAGTCGCCCGGCGACAGTTGCAGGTAGGCCTCGGCGCCCTTGCGGTCTTCGGTGTCGGTGCTGATGCCGATCTCGATCTTGCCGGGGTAGCCGGTGGTCTTGATCCACGCGGTGACGCTGCCGGCCGAATAGCCCGACAGATTGGCCGCATTGCCGTAGCGCAGGATGCCCCAGCCGTAGTCGGCCGGTGTCGGCGTGATCTCCAGACTCTGCGGTGCGTCGCCCGGCGCGAAGGTGGCGGTGGTCAGCGGGCGGTCGGCGGGGACGCCGCCGGTCTGCTTGCCGAAGGCCGCCCCGTCGCCGCCGGTCGGCAGCGCTTCGCCGGCCGTGGCCACGTCGGCCCAGATCGTGAACCGGCTGGCGCTGACGGCGGTGGGCACGGTCAGGGTCTGGAAGTACAGCGCGCTGGCCACGTCGCAGGGCGACGAGGTGTCCCACACCCAGGTGGCCGAACCGGCAGCGCTGTTGTTGGCCTTCAGCGTCTGGATCGCGCAGCGGGCCTTGCGGTCCACCGTGAACATGCCCCAGAAGTTGTCGTCCAGCTTCCAGGGTTCGTCGAAGGCTTCGAAGACGAAGATGGTGCGCGGGCCGGCGCCGGTGCGGTCGGCGGCTTCCCAGGTGCGCAGGCGGTCGATGAACATCTTCTGGTTGGCCGGGCTGGCGCGGAAGGGCAGGTTGCCACCCGCGTTGCCGGTGTTCACCGCGTGCCAGCCGGTTTCGCCCACCACGATGGGCAGGTGCGGCAGGCCGGCGAAGTCGAGGTAGCTGCGCACCGAGTTGTATTGCACCTTGGTGGCTGCGATGGCCGCGTCCATCATTGCCGTGGCCCGCGCTGCGGGTGCCGCGCCCAGCTGCTGCCAGTCCCACAGGCCGGCGGCGTAGAGGGTGTCCTGCTCGACATAGGTGTGCAGGGCCACGAAGTCCACCGTGTCGGTGATGGCGGCGGGCGCGGTCTTCCAGAAGCCGTAGTTGTCGTCGGTGGTGACGGGCTGGTTGATGGCGTTGCGCACCTTGGTGATGTAGGCGCCCAGCGTGGCAGGGCTGTCGATCTTGTTGAAGTCGAAGACCAGCATTTCATTGCCGACGCTGACCGCCAGCACGATGGCGCTGAACTGGTTGGCCAGCGCGATGGCGCGCGCCACTTCGGCGTCGTTGGCGCTGCTCTTGCTGTTGCCGTAGCCCTGCAGGTAGGCACCCAGGTAGACCTTGATGTCCAGGCTGTTGTCGCGGATGACTTCCAGCGTCTGCTTGGCCACCATGTCGGAACTGTCGAACAGCCGGATGAGCTTGAAGCCGCCGGCCAGCAGCAGGTCCATGTCCTGCTTGATCATCGTCTTGGTGACGACTTCGGTGTCGCGGTTGAAAGTGCGGAAGGGCGAGTAGTTGACCGCCTTGCGCGTGGTGAATTCAGCGCTCAGCGGGCGCACTTTCTGCACCTCGACGCCGGTGATGGGCGTGCTGCCGCCGCCACCGCAGGCGACCAGCGCCACGGTGAGGGTGGCGGCCGTCGCGGCGGCGCCGAGCCAGCGCAGGGCGCGTGCCGACAAGGTGGTGGCGGTGGTTTGCGTCATGGCCTGAACCTCGGGCGTGTGCATTTCGGATGGCATGTCAGAAGGCGATTCAGAAAACATAAACCGCACCCACCGTGAGCCAGTTGCCGCGCGTCTTGACGCGGGAATCGACGTTGGTGAAGGCCGCATTGCCCGGCATGGACATCGGCGACAAGCCCTGCTTGGCGTAATTCACCATGCCCAGCGTGGTGTAGGCCTCGAAGCCGTTGCGGAAGTTGTAGTTCAGGCCCACGGTGTTGATGGTGGCGGCGTTGGACTGGCCGCGATCCGATGGGTTCGAGGTGGCGGCCGCCCCCAGGTGCACCATGCCGGTCGAGGCCGTCCACGGGCCGACGCGGTAGCGCAGGCCCAGCATCAGGTCCAGCGAGGTGGCGGGGTAGCCTTTGAAGACGCCGCCGCCGAGGTCCTTGGTCCAATCGACGTTGAACATGCTGTTCCAGCGCGCGTCGTCGATCAGGCCAGTGCCGGTGTTGGTGTTGGGCGGCGTGGTGACCACGGCGTAGGCGCCGCTCCAGCGGTTGGCGCGCAGGCCCCCCGAGATTTCCCAGTTCGGGTCGACCTGGTAGCGGCCCATCACCATGGCAATGCCCTGGCTGGAACTGCCCAGCTTGCTGTCGTCGACCGGGAAAGGCGTGAGGCCGGTGAACACGCCGTGGCCGAAGGCCGACGGGGTGCCGTTCTTCGCCGACTGGTAGATGGCATCGACCACCAGGTCACCCTTGTGGTACTGGGCGTAAAGCTCGAAGAAGCGCGGTTTGTTCTTTTCCCAACCGGCCTTGCCGATGTCGTAGGTGGCTTCCAGCACCAGGTCGCCGTTGAACACATCCAGCGCCCGCGTGCCCAGCCGCGCGGCCCGCGTCAGCACGCCGTAGCCGGCGCCGCTGGAACCCCAGACGTCGGCCACGCCGACGGCCGTGCCGTAGGGGTAGTCGGCCACGCTCCAGCCGCGCGTGACCATCGCGCCGACGCGCAGGCTGCCGTAGTCGTCGTTGCTGACGTAGACGTTCTTGTCGTAATAAAAGCCCTTGAAGTCTTCCTTGCCGTCGCGGAAACGCTGGCTGAGCAGCGCGCCCACCTTGAAGCCACGGCCGACGTCCTGCTTCACGCCCAGGTAGGGCTGGAACAGCGTGACGTGGTTGACGTGGGTGTCGGTGGTCTGGTTCTGCCGCAGCTGGTCGGCCCAGTAGCGCTGCTTGTCTTCACCGGCGGCCACCTGGCAGTTTTCGCAATAGGGCCAGACGGGCGTCAGCTCGGCCTTGGCGAAGCCGGTGAGGCTGAAGGGGCCGTAGTCGATGGCTTGCGCGGCACCGGCAAACAGCAGCCCGATGGCAGCCGCCAGCAGGTGGGGCGCGCGGGACGGGAAGAGTGGTTTCATGTTCGGGTCGCCGGTGAAGGCGCGCGGAATGGAAAGGAGGGAGGTGCGAACGGACCGTGCTTTGTATGAGTTTGAAAGCGCTTTCAGCAGCGTAGTCGATGCGCCGTCGTGGCGTCAACGGCCGCACGCCCCGTGTTTTCCCGTGGGCCCGGGGCCGACCCGGCGGCGGCCCGTCGGCGACCGAGGGGCGCGTCCGGGTAAGCCCCGGGAACGCTTTGTGAAAGCGCTTTCAATAATCACGGCTGGCGGGGTCGGCCCTGCCTGTTTGGAGACAGG
This sequence comes from Betaproteobacteria bacterium, assembly GCA_031424355.1. Lineage (GTDB taxonomy): Bacteria > Pseudomonadota > Gammaproteobacteria > Burkholderiales > Burkholderiaceae_C > Rubrivivax. The sequence goes on along the minus strand of JANPHI010000095.1, from coordinate 1,217 downwards.
CCATGAAGTTGATGGGGCAGGTTGGCTGGGGTGTCGTGTGGGCCGTGGGCGTGGTGGGCAGCAGCCTGGCGCAGCCGGCGGCCACCTTGAAAGTGGGGGCTGCCACGGTGATGCTGCAGCCCAAGGGCAGCGACAAGGCCCCGCCGGCCGCGCCGCTGCGCACCAAGGCGCTGCTGAAACAGGCCGCGCCCAGCAGCCAGTGGTATTCCACGGTGGCCTTCAACGCCACGCCCGGCCCGGTCTTCGCCCAGCCGCTGAGCTTCAAGACCACGCCGGCGGGCTTCGAGATGGCCCTGCCGCGCAAGCAGGACGCTGCCGAGCTGATCCCCTTCACCGTCAGCCCCGAACACGTGGTGGCCTACCCCCACACCGATGCGCTGGTGTTCACACCGCTGGCCTTCCAGCCCGAGCCGGCCAAGCTGGCGCGCGTGTCCGACTGGTCGGTCGACATCAGCATGGCGCGCGGCGCCGACCAGCTGCTGGCCACCGTCGGCCACGGCAGCCCGTATGGCTACTTCCAGCTGAGCCGGGGCGACGTGCGCATCCGCCTGCCGGCGCCCGGTGAACGCCTGGCCGCGGTCACCGACGCGCGCCAGCTGGGTCTGCGCGTGAAAGGCACCAGCTACGTCGTCTTCGGCCCGACCGGCGTGCGCTGGGAGCAGGTATCGCCCACCGAATGGACAGGCCGCATGCCCGAAGGCAAAGGCTATTTTTCGGCGGCCGCGCTGCCGGACGACAAACCGGAGACCCTGCAGCTGCTGGCGCGCCACGCCTACGCCTTCGTCACCGACACCACGGTGGGCTGGGCCTACGACGCGGCGGCCGCGAAGGTGACCACCACCTTCAGCGCCAAGACCCGCGTGATGGAAGGCCCCGACAACGGCCCGCTGCTGGGCCTGTACCCGCACCACTGGTTCGAGAACAAGACCGTGGCCGACAAGCTGGGCCCGGCCTACGACACGGTGCGCGGCAAGCTGCGCCTGCTGGCCGCCGCCGGGTTCCAGACCGAGCGCCCGTGGCAGGGTTTCATGCCGCACTGGCCGGGCTTGGGGGACCGGACCGACGGCCCGCGCCTGGCCGCCTTCAACGACGAATTCAAGCGCGACTTCCGCCGCCGCCGCGACCTGCTGCCCAGCCGCGAGAACCCCGACAACTGGCGCGTCAGCCCCTACTGGGCCGGCCTGGGCATCACGCGCGTGACGCAGCTGGCGGCGGTG
>JANPHI010000094.1:0-32338 GCA_031424355.1 Betaproteobacteria bacterium | reverse complement strand
GGCGGCCTGCGCATCGTGGCCACCGAGCGCCACGAAAGCCGGCGCATCGACAACCAGCTGCGCGGCCGTTCAGGCCGCCAGGGCGACCCCGGCGCCAGCCGCTTCTACCTGAGCCTGGACGACCAGCTGATGCGCATCTTCGCGGGCGACCGCGTGCGGGCCATCATGGACCGTCTGAAGATGCCCGAGGGCGAGGCCATCGAAGCCGGCATCGTCAACCGCAGCATCGAAAGCGCGCAGCGCAAGGTCGAGGCGCGCAACTTCGACATGCGCAAGCAATTGCTGGAATACGACGACGTCGCGAACGACCAGCGCAAGGTCATCTACCAGCAGCGCAACGAGATCCTCGAAGCGGCGAATCTCGACGAGCAGATCACCAACCTGCGCAAGAGCACGATGAGCGACGTGGTGCGCACCTTCGTGCCCGCCGGCACGCTGGAAGAGCAGTGGGACCTGGACGCGCTGGAGCGTGTGCTGCGCGAGGAATGGCAGCTCGACGTGGCGCTGAAAGCCGAGGTCGAGAAGAGCGATTCCGTCACCGACGACGACATCATCGCCAAGGTGGTGGCGGCGGCGGACGCACAGTTCGCGGCCAAGGTCGAACTGGTCGGTGGCGAGCAGTTCACGCCCTTCATGCGCATGGTGCTGCTGCAGGCCATCGACAGCCATTGGCGCGAACACCTGGCCGCGCTGGACTACCTGCGCCAGGGCATCCACCTGCGCGGCTACGCCCAGAAGAACCCCAAGCAGGAATACAAGCGCGAGGCTTTCGACCTCTTCAGCCAGTTGCTCGACGTGGTGAAGATGGAAGTCACGCGGGTGCTGATGAATGTGCGCATCCAGTCGCCCGAACAGGTGACGCAGGCCGCCGAGGTGATGGAAGCCCAGGCCGAGCAGATCGCCAATGTGACCTACACCCACCCCAACGAAGACGGCAGTGTTTCGCAAGAAACCGACCCCGCCACTGTGCTGGCTGACGTGCCCAAGGCCGGCCGCAACGACCCCTGTCCCTGCGGCAGTGGCAAGAAGTACAAGGCTTGCCACGGCAAGCTGGCCTGAACGGGCGGCTGGCCCGGGAGGGCTGGCCTGAGGGTGCCGGTGGTGCGCTGGATACCCGCCGTCGGCGGGCTTTTCAGAGGCAGCGCAGCAGCTTGATGCGCGCGCCGGATTGCAGCGTGTAGACCTGGGCTGCGCCGGCACCTGCCGGCGTGATCGTCAACCTGAGCGTGTTGCCCTGCAACTCGCCGCTGTAGCGCGCCGTGGCCGTTTCGGTGGCGTCGGCCCGCTGGGGGCCGGGCTGGTGGTTCTCGAAGTGGCCCTGCAGGCTGAATTTGCCATCGGCTGACGCCGTGACGGGCCCGGCAAAGCGGCCGCTGGCGCAGTCGCTTTCGACCCGGCCGCCCTGCGCATCGATGACCAATTGCAGGCGGTCCCCGGCCCACAGGCCCTGCAGGGCGGTGGGTGCCTCGCCCGCGTTGCTGGCTGTGGCCATGGTGAACAGACCTCCGAGTATCGCCAGGGATTTGAAGCGCTTTTTGCGTGCCATGTGTCGGGCGCCAAATGAAAAAGGGCAGGCGGGTTACCCCGGCCTGCCCATCATGCACCCGTCACGAAGGACGGGTTGGTGTGTTTACGCGTTCAGCGCGGCACCTTGCCGACGGCGAGCCAGAAAGCCCACAGCGCCGAGACCCATCACCATCAGGAAATAGGTCGAAGGTTCCGGCACGGCAGCAGCAACGTCGATCACCGCAACCCAGGTGCCCCAACGCGAACCGCCCGTGCCACCGGGGTGGCCGCCGGCGGCGTTGTTGTACTCACGGGCGAATTCACCGATGAGGTAGAACTGGTTGTCGTTGGTCGGGTCCAGAGACACCGAGCTGTAATCGCCCCAACGCTGGCGGCCGACACTGGCTGCACCGAAGAGCGAGCCATTGTGGTAATCGTCGGTCAGGCTTTCCTTCAGCAGCATTTCGTCGCCCACCGCCAGCAGCGAACCCGTGCCGGTGGTGTCAAAGACGCGGGCCATGAAGCTGATCTTGCCGGTGGCGGGGTCCAGACCCGAGCGGTTGTAACCAACCACCACCTTGCCGGTCGAATTGACGCCGATGGAGCCTTGGTAGTAGTCGTAGCCGGCATCGCCAATGTCGGTGACCGACAGCGTGGCAAAAGTGGCCGCGTCCAGAATCGTCACCCGAATGCGGTCTTCCGCCGCGCCGCCCGTCGGGTCCACGGTGGTCACCGCGTAGATGCGGCCGTTGACTTCGTAGACGCTGCTGCTCGTGCGTTCGTCGCCGGCGGCCACGATGGCCTGGTTGGCGGGGATGGCGACCGAGGGCTGGCGAGCCGCCACGGGCGAGTTGGCGCTAGTGCCGGCAAAGGTGACCGGTCCGAGCGTGGCAGCGGTCGCCGACGTGGTGCTCAAGCCGCCCACCGTGTAGGCCAGGTTGTCGGTGATGAACAGCGACGAAGCCACCACCTTGCCGGTGCTGCCAGCGCTGTTGCTGTTGACACCCTGGATCGCGAAGCCGCGGTCCACGTTGGTGCTGCTGGCGCTGTCGTAGGGCGTAACGAATTGCTGGAAGTTCGTCGTCGTCGGCGCACCTGCATTGAACAGGCTGGCCATCGGAATGACGTTCAACGTCGTGCCGCGGAAGCTGTTGGTGCCGCCCGAAGTGGCAGGCGCGAAATTGTTGGTGCCGATATAGACAGCGTTCTTGTCCATCGCCAGCGTGGGGTAATCGGCCGTGGAGCCGAAACCGAAGCCCGAGTAGCCGGTGAACTTGGTGGACTTCCACGTCCCCAGCGCGTTGTCGGTGTCAGAAACGGCAATCTGGATGTCAGAGGCGCTGGCACCGAATGCAATCACGACCCAGCGGCTGGCGTCGGCGTTGTACATCACGCGCGTATCGCCGTTGGCACCAGTCTGGCCCGCAGCGGCCCAGAAAGCCACGTCAGAAACCAGCGAGGTGCGGGCGCCGGTGTTCTTGTCGAACACGGCGTAAGCGCCGTTGGTGGTGGACATGTACTGCGTGCCACCGACCGCACCGATGGTGTCCGGCGGAATGAAATTGCGCGCGAAGGTGGCGCCGTCGTACTGGCTGACGCCTTCGAAGCCCAGCTTGTACATGCCGGTGGCATTGATCACGGGGGCCGAAGCGCCGTTGGTGTCGAGTGACAGATCGCCAGGGATCTGGACCATGCCGGGCTTCTTGAATTCGAAGTAGGGCTTGGCGACCTGGGCGTGCGATGCGGCCGAGGCGAACATCAAGGCCATGGCGCAGGCCACGGAAACGGACTTCAAGGTGCCCGGGTGGGCGCGGTGGGCTTGCAGCTGCATGATCTCTCCGAAAAAGCAATGGGCAGGGTTGCCAAAAGCGATTCCGGACACAGGCACAGCCTGGGCTGAACTGGATTGTTTCCAGTCTGTTTCCGGTTTGTCGCTACTTGTCTGCTGAGCCTATCAGCGGGCGCCCCCGCAGTAACCCCGCGAACCGGGGGAACGACGGGTGAGGGAATACACCCATTGGGCGATACACCGCCCAATCGCGGCCGGCTTCGTCCAGGCCAAGGCCGGGCGATGCCGCTTCTAGAATCAGCGCGGCCCGTCTGCCCCCAAGACTGAAAGCGCTGCATGCCCGTCAACCTCACCGCACCCCTTCCGCAAACCCTGCTGGCCGTTCCGGGCGTGCGCATCGGCGTGGCGATGGCCGGCATCCGCAAGGCCAACCGGCGTGACTTGGTGGTGTTCGCGCTGGACGCTGGCACGGCCGTCGCAGGCGTCTTCACGCAGAACCGTTTCTGCGCCGCGCCGGTGCAGGTCTGCCGCGAGCATTTGAACGCCGGCAGTGCGGTGCGCGCCATCGTCATCAACACCGGCAACGCCAATGCCGGCACTGGCGCCGACGGCCTGGCGCGGGCTCGCAATACTTGTGTGGCGCTGGCCGGTTTGATGGACGTGCAGCCCGCGCAGGTGCTGCCGTTTTCCACCGGCGTGATCATGGAAACGCTGCCGGTGGACCGCATCGCCGCCGGCCTGCCCGCCGCGCTGCAAGCCCTGCGCGCCGACGCTTGGGGCGATGCCGCCACCGGCATCATGACCACCGACACGCTGCCCAAGGCCGCATCGCGCCAGGTACAGATCGGCGGCCGCACCGTCACGCTCACCGGCATCAGCAAGGGCGCCGGGATGATCCGCCCGAACATGGCCACCATGCTGGGGTTCATCGCCACCGACGCGGTCATCGCACCGGCCCTGCTGCAGCCGCTGCTGACAGAGGCTGCCGACCTCAGCTTCAACCGCATCACCATCGACGGCGACACGTCCACCAACGATTCCCTGGTGCTGATGGCCACGCAGCAGGCCGGCCACGCGGCCATCACGGCGCTCGATTCCGTCGAGGGCCAAACGCTGCGCGACGCGCTGGTGTCGCTGGCCCAGCAACTGGCGCAGGCCATCGTGCGCGACGGCGAAGGCGCCACCAAGTTCATCACCGTTCACGTGCAGGGCGGGCGCGACGAGGCCGAATGCAAGCTGGCGGCCTACGCCATCGCGCATTCGCCGCTGGTCAAGACGGCCTTTTTTGCCAGCGACCCCAACCTGGGCCGCATCCTGGCGGCGGTGGGCTACGCCGGCATCGCCGATCTGGACCAGAACGGCATCGACATGGACCTGGACGATGTGGCCGTGGTGCGCCAAGGCGGGCGCCTGCCCAGCTACCGCGAGGAAGACGGCCAGCGCGTGATGAAGCAGAGCGAAATCACGGTGCGCATCCATTTGCACCGCGGCGCCGCGCAGACCACGGTGTGGACCTGTGACCTGTCGCACGACTACGTCAGCATCAACGCGGACTACCGATCCTGACATGGGCCCACCCCCGAAGCGCCTGCGGCGCTCCCCCTCAAGGGGGCGACCCCAGCGGCCCGGCAAAGCCGGTTCCGCGGCGTCCGCTTGAGGGAGCTACCCATCAAGATTGCTTCGAACGACCTGCTGCGCGACCCGTCCTACCTGAAGCTGTGGACGTCCATCCTCACCAGCAGCTTCGGCAACCAGGTGATGATGCTCGCGCTGCCGCTGACGGCCGCCGTGTTGCTGCAGGCCAGTCCCACGCAGATGGGCCTGTTGACGGCCATCGAGCTGCTGCCCTTCCTGCTGTTTTCATTGCCCGGCGGCGTGTGGCTGGACCGCCGGCGCAAGCTGCCGGTCTACGTCATCGGCGAAACGGTGGCGGCCTTCGGGGCGGCCAGCGTGCCACTGGCCTGGTGGATGGGCTGGTTGGGCATGGGCTGGCTCTATGCGGTGGGCTTCCTGCTGGGCCTGGTGCACACCGTGTCTGGCACGGCCGCGCAGATCGTGTTGACGCAGGTGGTGGCGCGTGATCGGCTGGTTGAAGCGCATGCCAAGAACGCGCTGGCCACCTCGGGCGCTGAAGTCGCCGGCCCGGGCCTGGCCGGTGCGCTGATCAAGATCTTCGGCGCGCCGCTGGCCCTGCTGGTCAACGCCGTGCTGCTGCTGGGTTCGGCGCTGATCCTGCGCGGCATCAACATCCACGAACGCCGCGAAGCGCGCCCGCCGGGCCACTTCATGCGCGACCTGCAGGTGGGCCTGCGTTTCGTCATCGGCAACCGGCTGCTGCTGACGCTGGGCATCCTGATGGGTGTCTGGCAGATGTGCCATTACGCGGCGGTGACGGTGCAGATCCTGTTCGCCACGCGCACGCTGGGCCTCAGCGAACACGCCATCGGGCTTTGCTACATGGGCATGGGGTTCGGCACCATCAGCGGCAGCGTGCTGGGCCGGCGCGTCAGCCACCGCATCGGGCCGGGGCCTTGCCTGGTGGTGGGTTACGCCATCTGCGGCACGGGTTGGCTGCTGCTGGCCGTGGCGCCGGCCAACGGCTGGGGCGTGGCGGCTTTCGCGGCGATGCTGATGCTGTTCACCACCGGCGCCGTCTTCATCTTCATCAACTTCCTGGCGCTGCGTCAGTCGGTGACGCCCGAACCGCTGCTGGGCCGCATGACCAGCACCATGCGCTGGCTGACCCTGCTGGCGGCCGCGCCGGGTGCGCTGCTGGGCGGCTGGCTGGGCGAGCACGTGGGCCTGCGCGCGGCGCTGGGTTTTGCGGGTGGCGTGTCGGTGTTGCTGGTCATCGTCGCGTGGCGGCTGCCGCTGATCCGCGAACTGAAGCACCTGCCCGAACCCGAGCGCGAATCGGAGTGGCTGGGGCTGGAAGCGGACGTGCGGCCGGCGGGCTGAAGCGCCGCAGCCTGACGATCAGTCGGGCAGACCGACTGCCGGGGCAAAACGGTCCACCGCGTCGGTGATGATCCCGTCGATGCCCAAGCCCAACAGACGCTGCGCCTCGGCCGGGTCGTTCACCGTGTAGCAAAGGCCGCGCAGGCCGGCGCCGTGCAGGCGTTCCAGCAGTGCGGCGTCCATCAGGTTGTAGTTGGTGACGACAGCCACACAGCCCAGCGCCTGCGCGGCTTCCCACCAGCCCGGCCACAGCTTGTCCACCAGCAGCGCGCGGGGTATCTGCGGCGCGGATTCGCGCGCGCCCTGCAGCGCGTCAGCCCGGAAGCTGCTGAACAGCGGCAGCTGGGCCGAGGGTGCCTGGCTGTCCCACAGGTGCAGGCAGGCACGGCCCACAGCCACGCCGGTGGCGTGTTCCTGGCCGGGCATGGGCTTGATCTCGATGTTCAGCGCGTGCCCGTTGCGCTGCACATAACGCGCGATCAGCTCCAGGCTCGGGATGGGCTCACCGGCAAACGCGCGGCTGTGCCAGGCGCCGGCATCGGTGCGCGACAACTCGGTCCAGTCCTTCAGCCCGGCGACGCCGCGCACCGGTGTCGTGCGGTCCAGCGTGCTGTCGTGCAGCAGGAAGGGCACGCCGTCGGCGCTGAGTTTCACGTCGCACTCGAAGGCGCGGTAGCCGTGTGACGCGCCGACGCGGAAGGCCGCCAGCGTGTTCTCGGGCGCCAGCTTGCCGGCGCCGCGGTGGGCCACCCACAGCGGCAGCGGCCAGGGCTCGAACAGGGCCGTCACGCGGTCAAACCCGCTGCCCGCTGCTGCTGTCGAACCAGTGCAAATGCTCAGGCTTGGCGCTCAGGCGCACCGTGTCGCCGGGCTTGGGCGGCACCAGCGTCGCCTCGATGCGCAGCGTGAAGCTTGCGCCGCCGAGCTTGCCGTAGACCAGGCGTTCAGCGCCCAGCATTTCCAGCATTTCCACCTGCAAGGCCCAGGCGCCGTTGGGGTCCAGCGCAGCATGTTCTGGGCGCACGCCCAGCGTCAATGCACCCTGGCGCGGCGCGGCGGCTGGCAGCGGCAAGGTCTGTTCACCCAGGCGCACGCTCAAGCCGTCCACCGTGCCCGGCATCAGGTTCATCGGCGGGCTGCCGATGAAGCTGGCCACGAAGGTGGTGGCCGGCTGGCCGTAGACCTGCTCGGGCGTGCCGATCTGTTCGATGCGGCCGGCGTTCATCACGATCATGCGCTGCGCCAGCGTCATCGCCTCGACCTGGTCGTGGGTGACGAAGAGCGAGGTCACGCCGAGTTCGGCGTGCAGCTTCTGGATTTCCAGCCGGGTCGCCGCGCGCAGCTTGGCGTCCAGGTTGGACAGCGGTTCGTCGAACAGGAAAACCTGCGGCTGGCGCACGATGGCGCGGCCCATGGCCACGCGCTGGCGCTGGCCGCCCGACAACTCGCGCGGTTTGCGTTGCAACAGCGCGCCCAGTTCCAGGATCTTCGCGGCCTTCTGCACCCGCGCTTCGATTTCGGCCGCTGGCAGCTTGGCGATCTTCAAGCCGTAGGCCATGTTGTCGTAGACGCTCATGTGCGGGTAGAGCGCGTAGTTCTGGAAGACCATCGCGATGTCGCGCTCGGCCGGCTCCAGCTGGTTTACCACGCGGCCACCGATGTCGATCTCGCCGCCGGTGATGACTTCCAGGCCCGCCACCATGCGCAACAGCGTGCTCTTGCCGCAGCCACTCGGGCCGACGATGACGATGAACTCGCCGTCGGCGATCTCGGCGTTCACGCCGTGGATCACCTTGTTGGCTTTCGGCCCGAAGCCGTAGCTTTTCTCGACGTTGCGAAGTGCTATTGCGCCCATGCGTGCGCCCCTGTCTGCCGGTCTTTGTTCTTCTTCATTTTTCGGTGTCCACCAGGCCCTTGACGAACCACTTCTGCATCAGCATGACGACCAGCGCGGGCGGCAGCATGGCCAGCATCGCGGTGGCCATCACCAGGTTCCATTGCTGGGCCGCGTCGCCGCCGGAAATCATGCGCTTGATGCCGATGACCACCGGGTACATGTTCTCGTTGGTGGTCACCAGCAGCGGCCACAAATACTGGTTCCAGCCGTAGATGAACTGGATCACGAAGAGCGCCGCGATGCTGGTGGACGACAGCGGCACCAGCACGTCCTTGAAAAAACGCATCGGCCCGGCGCCGTCCACGCGCGCGGCTTCCACCAACTCGTCGGGCACCGTCATGAAGAACTGGCGGAACAAAAAGGTGGCGGTGGCCGAGGCGATCAGCGGAATGGTCAGGCCGGCGTAGGTGTTCAACAAATGCAGGTCGGCCACGACCTTGTAGGTCGGGAAGATGCGCACTTCCACCGGCAGCATCAGGGTCACGAAGATGGCCCAGAAGAAGAACATGCGGAAGCGGAAACGGAAGTAGACGATGGCAAAGGCCGACAGCAGGCTGATGGCGATCTTGCCCAGGCTGATGACCAGGGCCGACACCAGGCTGATCCACATCATCCGGCCCACGGGCGCGCTGGAACCCGGGCCATGGCCGGTGCCACTGAGCACGGCCACGTAGTTGTTCCAGAACTCGGCGCCGGGCAGCAGCGGCATGGGCACCTGCACGATGGCCTGGGCCGTGTGCGTGGACGCGATGAAGGTGATGTAGACCGGCAGGGCCACGCACAGCACGCCTGCGATCAGCACGGCGTGCGACAGCAGGTTCAACCAGCGGCGGTTTTCAACCATCAGTTAACGACCTCAGTGCGCGGCATCAGTAGTTCACTTTCTTCTCGACGAAGCGGAACTGCAGCACCGTCAGGCCCACGACGATGGCCATCAGCACCACGCTCTGTGCCGCCGAGCCGCCCAGGTCCAGCGCCTTGAAGCCGTCGTAATACACCTTGTAGACCAGCACCGATGTTTCCTTGCCCGGGCCGCCTTCGGTGGCCGCGTCGATGATGCCGAAGGTGTCGAAGAAGGCGTAGACCATGTTGATCACCAACAGGAAAAACGTCGTCGGTGACAGCAGCGGGAAGACGATGGTCCAGAAGCGCCGCCAGGGCTTGGCACCGTCGATCGCTGCGGCTTCCAGCAGCGACTTCGGGATGGACTGCAACCCGGCCAGGAAGAACAGGAAGTTGTAGGAAATCTGCTTCCACACGGCGGCCATCACGATCAATGCCATCGCGTGGTTGCCGTTCAGCAAATGGTTCCATTCGAAGCCGGCTGAGCGCAGCGCATACGACACCACGCCGATGCTGGGCGCGAACATGAACAGCCACAGCACACCGGCCACCGCCGGCGCCACGGCGTAGGGCCAGATCAGCAGCGTCTTGTAGGCCAGCGCGCCTTTGACGACGCGGTCGGCCATCACCGCCAGCAGCAGCGAAATGGCCAGCCCGAAAACCGCCACCAGCACCGAGAACACCGCCGTGGTCTTGAAGGACGCCAGGTAGCTGGGGTCGGCGAACAGGGCCTTGAAGTTGTCCAGGCCGACCCATTCGGTGCTGGTACCGAAGGCGTCTTGCTGCTGCAAAGACTGCAGCAGCGTTTCCCAGGCTGGCCAGAAAAAGAACACGCCAATGATGGCCACCTGGGGTGCCATCAGCACCCAGGGCAGCCAGGCCGACCGGAAGACGACGCGCTTTTCAGTGGCCAAGCCGTTCAGCCCTTGTTGGCTTTTTGGAACTTTTCCAACTGCTCGTTGCCGCGCTTCACGGCTTCATCCAGCCCTTCCTTGGCGGTCTTCTTGCCGCCCCAGACCTGTTCCATCTCTTCATCGACGATGGTGCGGATCTGCACGAAGTTGCCCAGGCGGATGCCGCGCGTCTTGTCGGTGGCCTTGCGGATCATCTGCGTGGGGGCCACGTCGGTGCCCGGGAACTTTTTGTAGAAGCCGCTGCTGTCGGTGAGCTTGAAGGCGGCGGTGGTGATGGGCAGGTAGCCGGTGCGCTGGTGGCTGGCGGCCTGAACCTCGGGGCTGCTGAGGTAGTTGAAGAAGGCGGCCACGCCCTTGTATTCGGCCGGCTTGTGGCCCGCCATCACCCACAGGCTCGCACCCCCGATGACGGTGTTCTGCGGCGCGCCGGGCACGTCGGGGTAGTAGGGCAGGGGCGCCATGCCGTAGGCGAACTTGGCGTTGGCCTTCACGCTGCCGTACAGGCCCGACGAGCCGGTGAACATGGCGCATTCACCGCTGGGGAAGGTGGCGTCGGGCGTGTTGTTGCGGCCCTTGTAGACGAACAGGCCGTTCTTGGCCATGTTCGACAGGTTTTCGATGTGGCGCACGTGCAGCGGCGTGTTGAAGGCCAGCCGCGTGTCCAGGCCGCCGAAGCCGTTGCGTTTGGTCGCGAATTCCACGTTGTGCCAGGCGCTGAAGCTTTCCAGCTGGGTCCAGCTTTGCCAGCTGGTGGTGAAGGGGCATTTGTGGCCGCTGGCCTTCAGCTTGGCGGCGGCCAGGGCCACTTCAGGCCAGGTGCTGGGGGCTTTTTCGGGGTCGATGCCGGCCGCCTTGAAGGCATCTTTGTTGTAATAAAAAATCGTCGTGCTGCTGTTGAAAGGCATGCTCAACATCTGGCCGTTGGGCGCCGTGTAGTAGCCGGCCACCGCGCTGACGTAGGCCGTCGGGTCGAAGGGCAGGCCCGATTCCTTCATCACCTCGCCCACCGGCTTGATGGCGCCCTTGCTGGCCATCATCGTGGCCGTGCCCACCTCGAAGACCTGCAGCAGTGCCGGGCTGGTGCCCGAGCGGTAGGCGGCGATGGCCGCCGTCATCGATTCCGGGTAGCTGCCCTTGTAGGTCGGCACGATCTTGTAGTCGGACTGGCTGGCGTTGAAGTTCTTCGCCAGGTCATTCACCCACTCACCCAGCGCGCCACTCATCGAATGCCACCACTGCACTTCGGTTTCGGCGTGGGCGGGCAGGGCGGCGAGCGCAAGGGTGGCGGCAGCAGCCAGGGCGTGCAGGGGTTTGGACAGTTTCATCGGGTCTCCGTGGGGCCTTCATCGAGGCGGTTCGTGCGGCCGTGCTGGGCACGATCCGCAAGGCAATTCAAGGCCGGTGCGGCGAGTCTCGCCGGCCTTTGTGACAATCAGGGTTCTGTCATGGATGGCGCTGACGCGGCAACGGTGATTACCCGCCGGCCAGCATCGCCGTCCATTGTCGCCTTCGCCGAGTGACCTGAAGCCATCCATGAATGCCCCGTTGACTGTCACCGCACCCTTGATGGCCACCGATGCTGCCGCCAGCGCCGACCTGCCGCCGGACGGCGCCAAGCGCCTGCGCGAGATCCCCTACAACTACACCTCCTTCAGCGACCGCGAGATCGTCATCCGCCTGCTCGGTGCGCGGGCCTGGGAGATCCTGAGCCTGCTGCGCCAGGAACGCCAGACCGGCCGCAGCGCGCGCATGCTGTACGAGGTGCTGGGGGACATCTGGGTGGTGCAGCGCAACCCCTATCTCGAAGACGATTTGCTGGACAACCCCAAGCGGCGGCAGATGCTGATCACGGCCTTGCAGCACCGGCTGGGCGAGGTCAGCAAGCGCCGCAACGCGGCCGAAGATGCGCAGCGCGACGCGCTGGTTGGTGAATTGCTGGCGGCGGCGCATGCGGCTGTCGAGGCCTTCGCCGCACGTTTTCGCGCCGTCTGGGATTTGCGCAAGGCCACGCACCGCGTGCTGGGCCGCCACACCGCCAAAGACAACCTCAAGTTCGACGGCCTGAGCCGCGTCAGCCACGTCACCGACGCCACCGACTGGCGCGTGGAATACCCCTTCGTGGTGCTGACCCCCGACAGCGAAGCCGAGATGGCGGCGCTGGTGGCCGGCTGCATCGAACTGGGGCTGACCATCATCCCGCGCGGCGGTGGCACCGGCTACACCGGCGGCGCCGTGCCGCTGACCTGGAAGAGCGCGGTCATCAACACCGAAAAGCTCGAAGCGATGGGTGCGGTCGAGATGCGCTTGCTGCCGGGGCTGGACGCACCCGTGGCCACCATCACCAGCGAAGCCGGCGTGGTGACGCAGCGCGTCACCGACGCGGCCGAGAAGGCGGGCTTCGTATTTGCCGTCGACCCGACCTCGGCCGAGGCCAGTTGCATAGGCGGGAACATCGCGATGAACGCCGGCGGCAAGAAGGCCGTGCTGTGGGGCACGGCGCTGGACAACCTGGCTTCGTGGCGCATGGTCACGCCCGATGCCAAGTGGCTGGAAGTCACGCGGCTGAACCACAACCTGGGCAAGATCCACGACGCGCCGCTGGCCAGCTTCCGGCTGGACTATTTCGACGCCAGCGGCAAGCAGCTGGAACGCAGCGAGCAACTCGACATTCCGGGCCGCGTCTTCCGCAAGGAAGGTCTGGGCAAGGACGTCACCGACAAGTTTCTGGCTGGCTTGCCAGGCATCCAGAAAGAAGGCTGCGACGGCCTGATCACCAGCGCGCGCTGGGTGCTGCACCGCATGCCGGCGCACGTGCGCACGGTGTGCCTCGAATTTTTCGGCAACCCGAAGGACGCGGTGCCCAGCATCGTGGAGATCAAGGACTATCTGTTCGGCTTGAAAGAGCAGGGCGTGCTGCTGGCCGGCCTGGAACACCTGGACGACCGCTACCTGCGCGCGGTGGGCTACGCCACCAAAAGCAAGCGCGGCCTGGCTGCCATCGGCGCTTCCGGCTTGCCGAAGATGGTGCTGCTGGGTGACATCGTCGGCGACGACGAGAACGCCGTGGCGCGCGCCACCAGCGAGGTGGTGCGCATCGCCAATTCACGCGGTGGTGAAGGCTTCACTGCCGTCAGCCCCGACGCGCGCAAGAAGTTCTGGCTGGACCGCAAACGCACGGCGGCCATCGCCAAGCACACCAATGCCTTCAAGGTGAACGAAGACGTGGTGATCCCGCTGCCGCGCATGGGCGAGTACACCGAAGGCATCGAACGCATCAACATTGAACTGAGCCTGCGCAACAAGCTGGAACTGGTGGCCGCGCTGCAGGCTTTCTTCGAGACCGGCAAGTTGCCGCTGGGCAAGAGCGACGACGCCGGCGACATCCCCAGCGCCGAATTGCTGGAAGACCGCGTGCAGCAGGCGCTGGCGCTGCTGGCCGAGGTGCGCGCACTGTGGCAGCACTGGCTGAACAACCTGGACGTGGTGCAGACCGTTGAAGGCCCCGGCCAGGGCGAGACCTGCTTCGCGATGCTGCAAGACTGGCGCTGGCGCGCGTCTTGGAAAACGCAGATCCTGAAGCCGCTGCAGTTGATGTTCGCCGGCAGTTCCTTCACGCCGCTGCTGGACGAGTGCAAGCGCATCCACCAAGGCGTGCTGCGCGGCCGCGTGTGGGCGGCCCTGCACATGCACGCGGGCGACGGCAATGTGCACACCAACATCCCCGTCAACAGCGACAACTACGCCATGCTGCAGACGGCGCATGAAGCCGTGGCGCGGATCATGGTGCTGGCACGGCGCCTGGGCGGCGTCATCAGCGGTGAGCACGGCATCGGCATCACCAAGCTGGAATTCGTCACCGACGAAGAACTGCAGGCCTTCGCCGACTACAAGCAGCGCATCGACCCCGAAGGCCGCTTCAACAAGGGCAAGCTGCTGCGCGGTGCGGCCAGCGACAGCCGCGCGGCCGACCTCAGCGCCGCCTACACGCCCAGCTTCGGCTTGATGGGGCATGAGTCGCTCATCATGCAGCAGAGCGACATCGGCGCCATCAGCGAGAGCATCAAGGACTGCCTGCGTTGCGGCAAGTGCAAGCCGGTGTGCGCCACCCACGTGCCGCGCGCGAATCTGCTCTACAGCCCGCGCAACAAGATCCTGGCGACTTCGCTGCTGATCGAGGCCTTCCTCTACGAAGAGCAGACGCGGCGCGGCATCAGCGTCAAGCACTGGGAAGACTTCGAAGACGTGGCCGACCACTGCACGGTCTGCCACAAGTGTTTGTCGCCTTGCCCGGTGAACATCGACTTCGGCGATGTGACGATGGCCATGCGCAACCTGCTGCGCAAGATGGGCAAGAAGAGCTTTCGCCCGGGCAACGCGGCGGCCATGCTCTTCCTGAACGCCACCAGCCCGCAGACCATCAAGCTGATGCGCACCGGCATGGTCGATGTCGGCTTCAAGGTTCAGCGCTTCCTGAACGGCGCGCTCAAGCTGGCGGCCCGCAAGCAGACCGCCGCGCCGCCGGCCACGCTGGGCGCGGCGCCGATCAAGGAACAGGTCATCCACTTCATCAACAAGAAGATGCCGGGTGGCCTGCCGAAGAAGACGGCGCGCGCGCTGCTGGACATCGAGGACAGGGACTACGTGCCCATCATCCGCAACCCGCAGGGCACGACGGCGGACACCGAGGCGGTCTTCTACTTTCCGGGCTGCGGCTCGGAGCGCCTGTTCAGCCAGGTCGGCCTGGCCACCCAGGCCATGCTGTGGCATGCCGGCGTGCAGACCGTGCTGCCGCCGGGCTACCTGTGCTGCGGCTACCCGCAGCGCGGCAGCGGCCAGGCCGACAAGGCCGAGAAGATCATCACCGACAACCGGGTGCTCTTTCACCGCGTGGCCAACACCCTGAACTACCTGGACATCAAGACCGTGGTGGTGTCTTGCGGCACCTGCTACGACCAGCTGCAGGGCTACAAGTTCGAGGACATCTTCCCGGGCTGCCGCATCGTGGACATCCACGAGTACCTGCTGGAAAAGGGCATCAAGCTGGACGCCACGCACACCGCTGGCTACCTGTACCACGACCCCTGCCACAGCCCGATGAAGCTGCAGGACCCGATGAAAACCGTGAAGGCGCTGGTCGGCCCCAACGTGCTGAAGAACGAGCGCTGCTGCGGCGAAAGCGGCACGCTGGGCGTGACGCGGCCCGACATCAGCACCCAGGTGCGTTTCCGCAAGGAAGAAGAGATCCGCTCGGGCGAGCTGGCCCTGCGCCAGTTGATGGCCGCCACGCCCGACCTGAGCACCGCGGCGCAGGCCAATGTGAAGATCCTGACCAGCTGCCCCAGTTGTCTGCAAGGGCTCAAGCGCTACGAGGACGACCTGAACAGCGGCCTGCTGGAAGCCGACTACATCGTGGTCGAGATGGCGCGGGTGATGCTGGGCGAGAACTGGCTGCCCGACTACGTGGCCCGGGCCAACGCCGGCGGCATCGAACGGGTGCTGGTTTGACCATCGGGGGCGCAAACCTACCTGCTGTTGCAATTGCCGGCGCTCTGGGCCGGTCGGCCCCCACGAATGCGGGGTTTACCCGGTGGGATGCCCGTCCATACTGGGCCCAAGAGAAATGCATACAGGGGAAATCATGAAACTTCGCACATTTGCAGCGGCTGCCGGTTTGGCACTGAGTGGCTATGCCGGTCTGGCATCTGCAGTCGCCGTCGATCTGTCGACGGGCAGCGCCGGTTTCGTGAACACCCCGCCGGCGGGTGGCTTCACCGACATCTACACCTTCAGTTTGTCGGTCCCGACCACCCTGACCGGTGCGGTCACCTCGGTGGTCAGTGGCGCGCAGGACGTGGACTTCACTTCCCTGACGCTGACCGGCCCGTCGGGCCCGTTGACCTTCAGCCTGATCAACCCCGACCCCTTCGAAATCTGGACCATCAGCACCGGGACACTGGCGGCTGGTGCCTACACGCTGACGCTGATCGGCACCAACAGCGCTGCCATCGCCACCTACTCCGGCAACATCGCCATCGCGGCCGTGCCCGAACCCGAAACCTACGCCTTGATGCTGGCTGGCATCGCGGCTGTGGGCTTTGTGGTGATGCGCCGCCGGGGTTGAGCCCCCGCCTGGGCGCAGGCCCAGACGACTGCGAAGCGGCGCCCCGGCGCCGCTTTCGTCATTCTGGGGTCGCCTGTCCAGCGGGCGATACACTGACCGTTCAGCACGAAAACCACCCAACGGAAGCGACTCGACGCCCATGGCCGGCCTGACCCCTGACACCCCGCAGCCCACGGCCCTGACCGTGCACCAGGCCTCGCACACGCTGGAAATTGCCTTTGACGATGGGGCTCACTTTCACATCCCTTTCGAACTGATGCGCGTGTACTCGCCTTCCGCCGAAGTGCAGGGCCACGGCCCGGGCCAGGAAGTGCTGCAGACCGGCAAGCGCGGGGTCGGCATCGTGGACATCGTGGCGGTGGGCCATTACGCCGTGCAGCCGGTGTTCACCGACGGCCACGAGAGCGGCATCTTTTCCTGGGACCTGCTCTACAACCTGGGCGCCACCCAGGCCGACCTGTGGCAGCGCTACGAGGCGCAATTGCAGGCGGCCGGCGCCGACCGCGACGCCCCGATGACCAAGGCCGCCGGCGGCGCCTGCAGCAGTCACTGAGCCGCGCAGCCATGAGCCAAACCCATTTCGGCTACCAGACGGTCGAAGACGCCGAGAAAGCCCGCCGCGTGCGCGGGGTGTTCGATTCGGTGGCCAGCCGTTACGACGTCATGAACGACGTGCTGTCGATGGGCTTGCACCGCGTCTGGAAGGCCTACACCGTGGCCGTGGCTGCCGTGCAGCCGGGCATGAAGGTGCTGGACATCGCTGGCGGCACCGGCGACCTGGCGCGAGCGTTTGCCAAGCGCGCCGGCGCCACGGGCCGCGTCGTGCTGACCGACATCAACGAAGCCATGTTGCGCGTCGGCCGGGACCGCCTGCTGGACGGCGGGCTGGTGTTGCCCACCGCCGCCTGCGACGCTGAACGCCTGCCTTTCGCCAACGGTGCCTTCGACCTCGTCAGCGTGGCCTTCGGCCTGCGCAACATGACCCACAAAGACGCTGCGCTGGCCGACATGTGCCGCGTGTTGCGACCCGGCGGCCGCTTGTTGGTGCTGGAGTTTTCCAAGCCCGCAGCCCTGCTGCAAAAGCCCTACGACTGGTACTCCTTCACGTTGATGCCCCTGCTCGGCAAGCTGATCGCCAAAGACGGCGACAGCTACCGCTACCTGGCTGAAAGCATCCGCATGCACCCCGACCAGGCCACGTTGAAGGCAATGATGCAGACGGCCGGCTTCGGCCATGTCGACGTGCACCGGCTGGCCGGTGGCATAGTGGCCCTGCATGTCGGCGTGAAGTGCTGAACCGGGGTTCCCGCCGTTGTTTGTCACAGTCGCCGGGCACAGTCGGTATCGCTGCGTCAGACCCTCAGCGGGCGCGACGCATCAAGACGGGCCCGCGCATGACTTCTTACCTGACTTGCACCTTGCTCCGGGGGGTGCTGGCAACCCGGCTGCAGCAGGGGCTGCAGGTACACTCGAAAGTCTTGTCTGCGGGGCACAGACCCTGCTTGCAGCCCCGTCGCGGGGCGCCCTCCGGGGCCCTGAAGCAGGCCCGACAAGAACACCTCAAGGACTGAGACCATGCACCTGAAGCAGACCCGTATCCCTTTCGCTGCCCGCCGTTGGCTGCCCCTGGCCGTTGTGGCGGCGGCCGTGGTGTTGGCCGGTTGCGGCGACAAGAAGGACAAGGGCGCCAGCCAGACCGCGGCCAAGGTCAACAAGGACGAGATCACCGTCCACCAGATCAACTTCGTGATGCAGCAGCAGCGTGGCCTGCGCCCCGAGCAGGCCGAAGGCGCCAGCCGGCAGATCCTGGAACGCCTGATTGACCAGCAACTGGCCTTGCAAAAAGGCGACGACCTGAAGATCGACCGCGACCCGCGCGTGGTGCAGCAACTGGAAGCCGCGCGCCGCGAGATCCTGGCCCGCGCCTACCTGGAAAAAGTCGGTGAAGCGGCGCCCAAACCGGCGCCCGAAGAGATCAAGAAGTATTACGACGAGAAGCCGGCCCTGTTCAGCGAGCGCCGCGTTTACAACATCCAGGAAATCGCCATCGAGGCCAAGCCCGAGCGCTATGCCGAATTGCGCGAGAAGCTGGCCGGCAGCAAGGACATCAACGCCTTCCTGGAATTCCTGAAAGCCAGCGACATCCGCTTCTCGGGCAACCAGGCCGTGCGTGCCGCCGAGCAACTGCCCTTGGGCAGCCTGGAGGCTTTCGCGAAGATGAAGGACGGCCAGGCCATGATGGTGCCGGCCCAGAACGGCTTGCAGGTGGTGCTGCTGGCCGGCTCGCGCAGCCAGCCCGTCACCGAGGAGCAGGCCCGCCCGGCCATCGAGCAGTACCTGCTGAACGACCGCAAGCGCAAGCTGGTGGAAGACGACCTGAAGGCCATGCGCGCCGCCGCCAAGATCGAATACGTGGGCAAGTTCGCCCAGGCTGCCGCTTCGGCGCCGGCCGCAACCCCGACGGCACCGGCCGCACCGGTTGCACCCGCCGCCAGCGCGGGCGCACTCAATTCCACAGACATCAGCAAGGGCATGGGTCTCAAATGATGGCTTCGACGTTTTCTTTCCTTGCGGCAGCGCTGTTCGCGGTGCTGCTGATCGGCTCGGGCAGCCCGGCCCGGGCGCAGGCCCAAGCGGCTGTTGCAGCTGCCCCCAACGAATACCGGCTGGGTTCGGGTGACGTGATCCGTGTCACCGTCTTTCAGAACCCCGACCTGACGCTGGAAGGCCGCATCTCTGAGGCCGGCGTAGTGTCTTACCCGCTGCTGGGCAGCATCCGCCTGGGCGGGCAGAGCGTCACTGCGGCCGAGAAGTTCATCGCCGACGGCCTGCGCAACGGCAACTTCGTCAAGCAGCCGCAGGTGTCCTTGGTGGTGCTGCAGGTGCGTGGCAACCAGGCCAGCGTGCTGGGCCAGGTCAACCGCCCCGGCCGTTATCCCATCGAAGTCGCCGACATGCGCCTCTCGGAATTGGTGGCCACAGCCGGCGGCATCGCCCCGACAGGCACCGACGTGGTCGTCGTCACCGGCATGCGGGCCGGCAAGGCTTACCGCTACGAAGTCGATCTGCCCACATTGTTCACGCCGGGCGGCCGCGACAAGGACATCTTCATCCTGAACGGCGACACGGTCTTCGTCGACCGCCAGCAACTGGTCTACATCTACGGCGAAGTGCAGCGCCCCGGCCCGATGCGCCTGGAACGCGACATGACCTTGCTGCAAGTGCTGGCCAGCGGTGGTGGTCTGACCCTGCGCGGTACCGAAAAAGGCATCAAGGTCCACCGCAAGGAAGCCGACGGCAGCATCCAGCTGATCACGCCCACGCTGACCGACAAACTCCGCGAAGGCGACGTCGTCTTTGTGCGTGAGAGCCTGTTCTAACGGAGTGATGTAAATGACATTCGGGCAGTTCCTATCGATCCTCAAGGCCCGCTGGTGGGTGGTGCTGGCAGTGCTGGGTCTGGCGGTCGGCGGCACGCTGGCCTTCAGTCTGCTGCTGCCCAAGCAGTACAAGGCGGCGGCCAGCGTGGTCATCGACTTCAAGCCTGACCCCATCAGTTCTGCTCTCTATGGGGGCATGCCCTCGCCGACATTGATGGCGACCCAGGTGGACATCATCCGCAGCGAGCGTGTGGCGCAACGTGTGGTGCGCAACCTCAAGCTTAATGAAAACCCGCAGGTTCGCCAGCAGTGGCAAGACGATACCAAGGGCCAGGGCAGCATCGAAAGTTGGCTCGGCGCCACGTTTCAGCGCAATATGGACGTCGAGCCTTCGCGCGAGAGCAGCGTCATCGTCGTGGGCTACAAAGCCCCTGATCCACGATTTGCCGCCGCGCTGGCCAACGCCTTCGTGCAGGCCTATATCGACACATCTTTGGAATTGCGGGTCGATCCGGCTCGACAGTACTCCAGCTTCTTCGAAACACGGTCGCGCGAATCCCGGGAATTGCTGGAAGCTGCGCAGACGCGCCTCAGCACCTTCCAGAAAGAGAAAAGCATCATCGCCTCGGATGAGCGCCTGGACATTGAAAACTCGCGCTTGAACGAACTGTCGTCGCAATTGACGCAGTTGCAGGCGATTTCAGCCGAATCGGGCAGCCGCCAGACACAGGCTCAAGGCGCACAGGGCGACCGCCTGCAGGAGGTCTTGAACAACGGCTTGGTGCTGGGCATCAAGTCCGACATCAGCCGTGGCGAAGCGCGTCTGCAAGAGCTGTCCACGCGGTACGGCGACGCGCATCCGCTGGTGCAAGAGACCAAGGCCAATCTGGCTGAGTTGCGTACCAAGCTTGAATCTGAAACCCGCAAGATCATGAGCAGCGTGGGCTTGAGCAACACCATCAACCGGCAACGTCAGTCTGACGTGCAAAACGCGTTGAACGCCCAACGCGACAAGGTCCTGCTGCTCAAGGCCGTGCGCGACGAAGGGCTGGTACTGATGCGCGACGTTGAAAATGCGCAGCGAGCCTACGACGCCGTCCAGCAGCGATTTACCCAGACCAGCCTGGAAAGCCAGACCACGCAAAGCAACGTCAACCAATTGACTCAAGCTGTGGCGCCCATCGATCCAGCCTCCCCGCGTGTCGTCTTGAATGTGCTGGTGGCATTGTTCATGGGCATTTTGCTGGGCGTTTTGGCTGCTGTTTTGCTTGAACTTCGCGACCGTCGGGTGCGCACGGCCGACGACATCGTCGAGTCCCTTGGGCTGCCTGTGCTGGGCGTGATGCTCGACCCCAAGGCCAAGGGCTCACTCGCTCGCAGTTCCCTCCAGATCCAGCAGCGCCTGATGGCCCCGCTGACTTCCAATGGCAAGGTAGCCTGATGGCCAAGTTTCGCGACGACACCACCCCTGAACTCGACATCGTCGAGCCTGCGCCTCGCTCTGCGCCGCCTGCGCCAGCGGCTACCGCGCCGGGCGAGACTCGTGAGCGCAGTATCGGGGACATCCTTGCTGAACTGCGCCATCTGACCGCTGATCAGGTCGAAGGTGTTCTTCGGTATCAGCGTGAACACGGCGTTCGCTTCGGTGAGGCCGCGGTGGCACTTGGCCTGGCGACCAAGGAAGATGTCCTTTTCGCGCTGGCGCAGCAGTTTCACTACCCTTATGCACCAGAAGAGTCCCGCAAGTTGGGCGGTGAACTGGTTGCATTGAACGAGCCGTTCTCGCCCCGGGCCGAACGCTTCCGCGCCTTGCGCAGCCAACTGATGATGCGCGTGTTCGCTGAGGGTACGGCCCATCCTGCCGTCGCCGTGATCAGCCCGGACAGCGGCGATGGCAAGACATATTGCGCTTGCAATCTGGCCGTCACCCTCGCGCAACTGGGTGGCCGCACGCTGCTCATCGACGCAGACATGCGCGCGCCCCGTGTGCACGCTGTGTTCGGTTTGCCTGTCGGCGCAGGGCTGTCGAGCATTTTGTCCGGCCGTGCGGACAAGCAGGTGATTCAGCAGGTTTCCAGCATTCCAAGTTTGTTCGTACTGCCGGTTGGTACCTTGCCGCCGAACCCGCTGGAACTTGTCGAGCGGCACGCCTTTGGCATGTTGATGCGCGAGTTGGTGACCAAGTTCGATCACATCATTGTCGATACGCCAGCGGCGGTTCACGGTGCCGACGCGGCTGTGATAACAGCGCGTTGCGGGGCTGCATTGGTGGTGGCGCGCAAGAATGCCAGCCGCATTGACGGCCTTCGGGAACTCATCGCCAGCTTCGAAGGCACTGCAGCCAAATTGGTGGGTGCCGTGGTGAACGAGTACTAGCCGTGGCCGCAACTGCGCCGGCGGGTGGTTCACCGCCACAGCCTAGTCGTCTGCCGCTGTTGCCTGATGGGGCCGACCTGCCCGTATTCGTTGCTCTCGCGCTGGCCTTCGCATGTTTGTACGTGCCGACTTGGTACGAGCTGTCGAAGACGATCTGGGCGACGGACGAGCAAGGCCACGGCCCCATCATCCTGGCGGTGAGCGGCTGGCTGCTCTACCAGCGGCGGCACACCATCTTCCAGGCGCCTGTGCAGCCTGCCGGGCTGTTGGGTTGGCCGATTTTGGTGTTCGCTGCACTGCTGTTTGCGATGGGCAAGAGCCAGAACATCATCATGTTCCAGACGGGCTCGCAGATTCTGGTACTGGCAGCGCTGCTGCTCATTTTTCGGGGGCGCGCCGCGTTCAAAGCCGCGTTCTTCCCGATGTTCTTCATGCTTTTCATGGTGCCTTTGCCAGAGGCTTTGGTTGCATCGGTGACCGGTCCGCTGAAGTCGGCCGTTTCCGCTGTTGCCAGCAACCTGCTGTACCAGATCGGCTACCCGGTGGGGCGCACGGGTGTCCTGATGACGATTGGTCCCTATCAGTTGTTGGTGGCCGATGCGTGTGCCGGGTTGAACAGCATGTTCACGCTGGAAGCGCTGGGTTTGCTTTATATGAACCTCATGAATTACACGAGCATTGCACGCAATGCGGCGTTGGCAATACTTCTCGTGCCCATTTCTTTCTGCGCAAATATTGTCCGGGTGATGATTTTGGTGCTTGTTACCTACCACTTCGGGGACGCAGCCGGCCAGGGTTTTGTCCACGGTTTCGCTGGCATGGTGCTGTTCATGGTTGCGTTGATGCTGATGCTGTTCGCCGACAAGGTCGTGGGCATCTTTATTCCGGGGCGCCGGAACGCTGCGGCATGATGAGGACACGCGTAAAAGCCATTCTCGCGGTGCTGGTGATGGGTGCTGCAATGGCTGCAGGCTACGCTGGGCGTCCGACGCATCACATGTCCGACGACCGCCCCAAGCTCTCGCTCGAAGGCGCCTTTCCCAAGGCCTTTGGAGATTGGCAGATCGACACAGGCGTGCCCGTGCAGCTGATCTCTCCCGATCTCCAGGCTTACCTGGATACGATCTACAACCAGACGCTCAGCCGCACGTTCATCAACCGCTCTACCGGCGCCCGGATCATGTTGTCTGTGGCGTATGGTGGTGACCAGAGCGACGGGACCAAAGCCCACAGGCCCGAAGTGTGCTACCCCGCGCAAGGCTTTGAAATCCGCAGTGATCGCACCGACATTTTGGACACCGGCGACCGTGGCATGCAAGTGCGCCGCCTCGTGGCCCGGCTGGGCGCACGCATAGAGCCGATCAGCTACTGGATCATCGTCGGTGACCGTATTGCACTCTCCGGCACCCGACAAAAAATTGAACAACTGCGGTACGCAGCGGTTGGCGTGATTCCCGACGGCATGCTCGTGCGTGTGTCCAGCATCGACACGGATAGCGAGCGTGCATACGGTATCCACGACGCGTTCATTCGGCAGATGCTCGCCGGCATGGAGCAGGAGATTTCTGCCCGGGTCGCTGGCCCCGTCCGCGCCGCGAGATCCTGAAGTCCGCGTACCGGACCCAAACCGTGGAACCGATTCAGATCCTCTTCATCTCGTTGCCTTATTTGATGGCAACCGCTCTCGCGCTGCTGGTTGTGCTGTTCGCTGGGGCGGCTATTGGGCGTCCGTTCCTGCTTCTGGCCGTCTATATGGCGGTGTTCTTCACGTTTCCGCAGTCTAGCTACGGGATCGAGGCAGTGTTCGCCAGCGCCCCGATCTACAGCCGGGGTAGCGGGCAGTTGGTGTTTCCTTTCGTGCTTTGGGGGCTGCTTTTGGGTCTGGCCTGGACCTGGATTGGCCGACGCTTCGCGCGCGACTTACCTACCGGCACGCCGGCAGTTCAAGGGTGGCTGGCGGCTTGGTGTCTGCTACTGGTGATGCATGTTGCCGCAGCCTTGGCGGTGGGCGCCGGTGCGAAGGCTGCACTTTCCCAGAATGGATTTGTCCACATACCCTGGATGGCACCGCTGGTGCTGTTGATGCTTTGGTGCGCGGTTTCGTCTCGCACGCCAAAGCATGAAACTGTCGCGCGTTTGTTGGTGTTTGCAGGGTTGTTGAAGGGCGGCTTCGGGCTGGTGCGTTGGATCGCATTCGGCGGCGATCCGTCAAATATCTACGCCAACGTTGAGCGACTGAATGTCAAGCTCACTTTCTTCGACATCGCCGACAACCAGGTCTGCCTGATCGCACTGGCGGCGGCGACTTCGTTGTTATTGGTCCGTCGATCTGAGCGAGTCAGCCGGTTCTGGGAAGTGCTGTGTTCGGTCACGGCTGCAGTCTGTCTGGCGTCCATCGTGCTGTCCTATCGGCGCACTGCATGGGGCGGCTTGCTGCTTGTGGCTCTGCTGTTCTTCCTGCTCTTGCCCGCGAAACGCCGCTTCACGTTCGCACTGATCGTCGTGCCGCCACTTATGGCCGCGCTGTTGTTCCTGGCCGATCAGCGCTTGGCGAAGTCACCGTTCACCGGTTTCGAGAAATTCTTCGCTGACTTGCTGCAGACGGCATCTGGCGGCGACACCACCCGCAGGCTGGAGTTGCGTCTGGCTTGGGAAGCATTTCAAAACTCGCCGATCACCGGTGTGGGTAGCTGGGGTCGATTTGCCGCGGGTCATCAAATTCCCTGGCAAACGGGCGAGGACGCGGGTGCCTTTGTCCACAGCGGACTGCTGCACGTGGCCTTGAAATCGGGGTTGATCGGCCTGTGCCTGCTGGGCGGACTGGTCACCGCGATCGTGTTGCAGGTGCGGGCCGCTTTGAAAGTCGATTCCGCTGGCGCACGCGCTTTAGCGTTGGCTGGTGCGGCTGGGCTGTTGTTCATGATCCCCGATTTCATTTTCGGTACCCCCGTCCCACAGACGCGCACGACCCAGCTGATAGCCTTTTGCATCGGTCTTCCCTGTATGGTTGTGGCGGCTGAGCGAGCTGCTGCACTGCGCCACAGCTTGGGTTCGCTGCACCGTCGCCCACGTGTCGCCCTTTGGGCAGCACAGTCAGTCCGTTCCGCGCAATGAGCTTGCAGAAACTGGTGGCGCCCCTGCTCGCGGCGTTCGAAGGTTGGTCTGGGCGGTCGTTATGAGCTTCCTGCGCAATTCCACTTTCAACTTTATCGGCGGCGTTTTGCCTGCTGTGGCCTTGTTCGTCACCATTCCGGTGATCGTCCATCGGCTGGGTGTGGACAGCTATGGCGCGCTGGCCTTGATCACGTCCATCGTGGGCTACTTCGGTATCCTGGATGTCAACGTCACGGCCGGATCGGTGAAGTACGTGGCCGAGCATCAGGCCAGGGGTGAGAACACCGAGGTCTCGCGAGTCGTTTCCTTTGGCTTGCTGCTGTATCTGGCCATCGGCACACTGGGTGGGTTGGCACTGTGGTTCAGTGCCGAGCATCTCGTCGGCTCTATCTTCAAGATCGGCGCTGCAGCGCGGAATGAGGTGTTCCAAGCCATACGTTGGTCTGCGCCTGCGTTCTTCGTCGGGCAGTTGCAGATTTATCTGCAGAGCGTGCCTCAGGCCCTAGGCCGTTTCGATTTGTCGGGCAAACTCGATTCCGTTTTCGGCACGCTGGCGCCGGTTGCCACCGTGTTGGTCGTTCTGGCGGGCGGTCACCTGACCGAAATCGTGATTGCCCGATTTGCCATCAGCGTGGTGCATTGCGCGGTGCTGGTGCTGGTGTTGCGCAGACTGCTGCCTGGCTTTCGGCTCAGCTGGCCCGACGTTGGTGTGATGCGCAAGGTCGGCTCGTTCAGCGCCTTCACCTACTTGCAGCGTATCGCCGGCGTGACGTACCAGAACGCTGACAAGCTCTTGATCGGTGCGAGCCAGTCGATGGCCAGCCTGGCCACTTACATCATTCCCTACACGCTGATCAGCCGCATTTACGGGATGTTGTTCCGGCTGCTGCAGGGCATGTTTCCGCTTGCCAGCGCCCTGGCTGCAGCCCAGGACTTCCGGGGTCTGCAAGAGCGCTACGTTTATGTGATGCGCTACACCTACTACATCAACGTCTGTGTCTGTCTGATGGCGTCAGCATTTGCGACCGAGTTGCTGCACTACTGGTTGAAGGGCGCTGTGGGCAGCGATGCACACCTGATCCTGGTGATCGTGGCGTATTCCCTTTTGGCCGAATCGACGACAAACCTTCCCTCGCTGGTCAATGACGGCCTCGGACATCCGCATATTTCCGGTATCGCGGCACTGTCGCGCTCCGCCGCTGGCGTTGCGGCCGCGTGGTGGGCCCTGTCCTGGGGCGGCATCGTGGCGCTGGCCCTGTCACAACTTGTGGTCAGCGTTTTGGCCAGCGCGGTCTTCGTTGGTGTCGTGCACCGGCTCTCCATGCCCTGGCGGTTCCGGGACGTTGCCGGCCCTGCCTACGGCATAGGCACCTGGGTGCTTGTGATCGGCACACCGCTTGTCGCGCTGCGCCTGTCGTCGGCGGCCCTTGAACCCTGGCCTTTCGCGGTTTCGGCGGCTGCCATCGCACTGCTGCTGGCGCTGATCGGGTGGTACGGCGTGCTGATGCCAGAGCACCAGCGGCAACTCCTCGGGCTGGTGCAGTCGCGCTTCGCGCGCCCGCTTCCCCGCAGCTGACGGCCCGTCCTGCACCTGCCGTCCCAACATGCGCATTTCGGTCATTACCTGCACCTGGAACAGTGAGCGGTTCCTTCGCGAATCCATTCAATCCGTGCTGGCGCAGGACCACGGTGAGATCGAGTACATCTTCGTCGATGGCGGATCCACTGATGCGACACTGGAAATCATCACCGGCGCTTCACGGCCATACCACTTGATTCGCGACGTACGGGGCGGGGTCAGTCGTGCCATGAATGCCGGCGCGGCTGTGGCCACTGGTGATGTGATAGCCCATCTGCACAGTGACGACTATTACGCTGATGCCAGGGTGCTGTCTCGGGTTGGCCATGCTTTTGCAGCCCATCCAGGGTCGCAATGGCTGGTCGGCCAAATGGTGGTCGACTGCGCTGGCGTCCTGTCTGCTCCCACGCCTGCGCAGCGCTTCAGCTACGGACGTTTTGCTCGCGGTGCTTTCGGTGTCGGCCACCCGGCCTGCTTCGTGCGTCGATCTGCTTTCGCTGCGGCTGGCGCCTTTGACGAGAGTCTCAAATACGCCATGGACTGGGACCTCTGGTACCGCCTGGCCTCCCGCTCTGTGCCCGTGGTGGTGCCTGAAGTGCTGGCTGTGTGGCGTGAACATCAAGGCAGCTTGAGTGGCGGAGACCCCGCGTCCAAGATCAGTGCCTTGCGGGAACTTGGCGCTGTGCACAGGCGCTACGCCAGCCGTGCACCGATCTCGCACTTGGTGTGCTGGTTGCGTTACAGGCGCCGCCTACTGCGCTTGAACCGAGAATTGAACAGGAATTGAAACATGAATGCTGATGCTGAAACCGTGCTGGTGACGGGTGGCGCCGGGATGATCGGCTCCAACCTGGTGAAACGTCTGGTGCGTGAGGGCCGCCAGGTTCGCGTCGTCGACAACCTGTGGCGCGGCAAACTGGCCTATCTGAACGACGAGCAAGGCCGTCCTGTCATCGATCTGGACCGCGACTTTCACAACGTTGATCTGTCGGTACCCGGCGCGCTGGACCCTTTGCTGAAAGGCGTCGACAAGGTGGTGCACCTGGCCGACATCGTGGCCGGCATTGGCTACGTCTTCAACAACCAGGGGTCGATCTTCCGGCAGAACGTGCTGATCAATTCCAACGTGGTTGACGCCGTGCGCAAGGCCAAGCCCAAGGGCTATCTCTACGTTGGAACGGCGTGCAGCTTCCCGCTGCACCTGCAGACGGGTGTGGACGCGCCGCCGCTGAAGGAAGAAGACCAGTACCCGGCGCACCCGGAATCAGCTTACGGCTGGAGCAAGCTGATGGGCGAGTACGAGGCCTTTCTGTGTGAGAAGGAAACCGGCACGCCGGTGTGCGTGCTCTCGCTGCACAACGTGTACGGCGCGCCTTGCGACTACGAAGAAGGCCGCAGCCAGGTCATTCCTTCGCTGATCCGCAAGGCCATTGAAGCGCCCGCGCGCGAGTTCGTCGTCTGGGGCAGCGGCACGCAGGGCCGTGCTTTTGTGCATGTGGACGACATCGTTCAAGGCATCGTGCTGGGTCTGGAGCGCGGCATGGGCCAGGGCCTGATCCAGATCGGCCCGGATCGCTGCACGTCCATCCGCGAGATGGCCGAGATGGTGGTGCAGATCTCGGGCAAGGCGATCCCCATCCGCTACGACGTGACGAAGCCCGAGGGCGACCGCGGCCGCTGTGCCGACTACTCGAAGGCCCGCCGCGTGCTGGGCTGGCAGCCCTCTGTAGACCTGCGCACCGGTGTTGAGCAGTTGTATGGCTGGATAGCGCAGCGCATGCAAGAGGACGCTCGGGTCGCAACATGAGCGTATCTGACGCGCCGGCTGCGGCCGTGCAGGCGCGTGGCGTCGCCAACTTTCTCGGTGTTCGGCTGGACGCGGTGACCTATGCCGAATTGTTCGAGCTGATCGATGCCTGGCGCGGCGACAAGCAGGGTCGGTCGCACCATGTGGCCTGCCTGAATGCCTTCTGCGTCACGCTGGCGCAGACCGATGATCGGTTGCGCCGCATCTACAACGGCGCCGACGTTGCAGGCCCCGATGGCATGCCCTTCGTGCGCTGGATACGCACGGTGATCGGGCGCCCCTGCGACCGTGTTGCGGCACCGGACACCATCCTGGCCCTGGCTGCCGAATCGAAACGACGGGGCTACACCTTCTACCTTTACGGGGGCGACCCCGAGATGGCGATCGGCATGCGCCGCTACCTGGAGCAGCGCTTCCCGCACATCCGCATCCTCGGTCACCGATCGCCGCCGTTTCGTGCGTTGTCCGTAGAAGAAGACGACGAGATCTGCCGCGAAATCAACGCCCTGCAGCCCGACATCGTCTGCGTGGGCCTGGGCACGCCCAAACAGGACTACTGGATCGAAGACCATCTGTACAAGATACGCGGGTCGGTGCTCATTGCCAGCGGTGCCACCTTTGACTTCTTTGGCGGCCGCGTGTCGTTTGCGCCCGAGTGGATACGCCTGTCGGGTTTCGAATGGCTGTACCGGTTGCTGGGCAAAGACTTCAGGCGCTTGTGGCGGCGCTACCTGGTCTACAACGCGAAGTTCCTGGTGCTGTTTTTGCTGCAGCTGCTGCGGCTGCGCAGCGCCAACGGCAAGCGCTGGACCCGTCCGGCCTGAAGCCGGACCCTTCGGCTGCCTGCTGCGCGATGAAGGTGCTGATCACGTCGCCCAGCCTGGACGCGCGGCGCAATGTCAATGGCATATCGGCGGTGGTGATGGCCATCCTCGGGCGATCACGGCACCGCTACGCCCACTACGTTCTGGGCCGGCGCGACGACCAGCGCGAAGGCGCCGGCTGGGTGTTGGGCCTGCTGGCGCAACTGTTGCGCTTTCCCTTCTTCGCGCGCCGCGAACGCGTCCAACTGCTGCACCAGAACCTGCCGTTTGACACCAAAGGCATCCTTCGCGAATCTGTGGTCATGGCCTGGGCGCGGCTGCTGCGCATACCGGTCCTGGTTCATGTCCATGGTGGTGCGCTGTTGATGACGGGCTGCCAGAACCGGTGGCTGCGCAAGGTGGCGCATTGGATGTTGTCGCAAGCCCAGGTCGTTGTCGTGCTGAGCGAACACGAACGCGATGCGATGCACCAGCATTTCGGCGCCAAGATCGCGGTCGAGGTGCTGCCGAATGCCGTGGAGGTGCCGCCAACATCACCGGAACATCGCAGCCGGCCTGGCGGGCTGCCAACCCTGCTTTTCATCGGCCGCCTGCATGAAAGCAAGGGGCTGCACGATCTGGTGGACGCGCTGGCGTTGATCGACCAGCAGCACCGCCCGCACTTCGTTGTCTGTGGTGCCGGGCCGCTGGAAACCTGGCTGGTGGCCCGTTGCACGGCGTTGCTGGGTGACGGCTTTTCTTTTCTTGGTGTCGTAGCGGGCGATGCCAAATGGCGGGCTTACGCTGAATCTGACATCTTCGTTCTGCCCTCGCGTTACGGTGAAGGCCTGCCAATGGCGCTGCTTGAAGCCATGGCCTGCGGCCTGGTGCCTGTGGTGACCGACGACGCGTCGATGAAGGTGGTGGTGCAGGACGGCGTCAACGGGCTGCGCGTGGCCAAGCATGACCCGGCCGACATTGCCAGGCAGTTGCAGGCGCTTTGCGGCGACGCGGCGCTGCGCCGTCGGCTTGCCGGTGCTGCCAGGGCCACCGCTAAAACCAGTTACAGCCTGGGGCCCTACCTGCAGCGGCTCGACGAACTTTATGGGCGCTGTGTCGCCGGGCGGGGCCGCCCATGAGCATCATCGTCTTGCAGGCGGTGCGGGGTGCCTACGCCGACATCGTTGACCACCTGGAGGCCCACGGCGCGCAGGTCGTGGTGGTGCAGCCAGCACCGGCGCTGGGCGCAGCGCCCATTGCTTCCCGGGCTTCGCTGCTGCGTTCCCTGGTTTCGCCGCGCCTGCTGGCCTTGCGCGGCCGCTGGACGGCCGCGGACCGCCTGCTGGTCATGGGCTGGCTGGCCTTGCCCGTTCTGCTGCTGGTGCGCCTGGGCTGGCTGCGGCGCCCGCAGCGGCTGGTGGTGCTGGGCTGTTTCATCCATTCAGACCGCTGGCGCGGCGTTGTTCACGCGGTGATGCGGCAGTTGAAGGTGCCCGGCCTGATGTTCATCGCCTTTTCGCCCGGTGAAGCGCGGGGCTGGCGCGAGGGGCTGGACCTGCCCGCGTCGGCAGTACACGTACACCTTTGGCGCCAGGCGCTGGGCGGGCTTGAAAAGCCGGGTGCTGCGCAAGCCGAACAGGGCTATGTGTTTGCGGGCGGTTACTCGAACCGCGACTACGGCCTGCTGTTGCAGGCCCTGCAGGGGCTGCCCTATCCCCTTCGAATCGTGGCTTCGGCGCGCAACGAGATTCCTGAGACCACAGGCGACGTTTGCATCGAACTGGATGTGCCCGAAGAACGATTCGAACAGTTGCTTGCCGGCTGTGCGCTGGCGGTGATTCCCTTGCGCAGCACGGGTGACGCATGCGGCCAGAGCGTGCTGCTGCGCGTGCTGCGCAGCGGCAAGCCGCTGGTCGCGACCCGGCACGAATCGATAGAGGCCTATTTGGGTGGCGACTTCCCCGGCTTCGTTGAACCCAACAACGCACTGGCGCTACGCACCGCAATCATCAAGGCGTTGTCCGAGGCGGCATTCCGCGACCTGTTGCAACAACGAGCGCGCAAGGCTGCCGAGGGCATAGACGGTCTTGGATCCCCCGGCGCCGAGGTGTTGAACGTGATGCAGGCCCAGGCAACATTGACCGATATCGCATGAACAAGGAAGTCCGATGAACTGCTTTTTCTGCGGCAACGGGCCATTGCCTGCAGCCGGATCTGCGCACGACCATTTTGTTTCTGGTGACGATTTCCAGCTCGTTGCTTGCAAACCATGCGCCATGGTCTACACCGACTTTGTCATGACCGACGAGGCGTTCACCCGGTACTACGGTGGTGCCACGTATTACGCCCATTCCGAAGCAGCCGCACGGCTGGGCCTGCGCGAAAGGGTTCAGCGTGATGCGAGCCGGCTGAACGATGGCGACGCGCTGGGCTGGGCGAACGCGCTTCGCGTGAAGCTGCTGTCGCGCTTCATGCTGGTGCACCTTCCTGGCGGGCGTGGCCGCCGAATTTTGGACATCGGCTGTGGCGCCGGGAAGTTACTCAGCGCGGCCAGTGCGGCAGGCTATGCGTGTTTCGGTGCAGAACCGTCGCCAGACGCCAGGCAGGTGCTGCAGAAAGCGGGAATCACTGCCTACAGCACGGTGTTCGAGCCAACCATTCCGCGTGACCATTTCGACGTGGTCGTGTTCAACCAATCGCTGGAACACATGCCAGACCCTATGGCGGCACTGCGCCGGGCCGCAGAGCTTGTGCGTCCCGACGGACAGCTGATCGTCAGCGTTCCGAACTTTGCCTCGATCGAAAGCCAGGTCTTCTTTCCCTATTGGCGGCACCTTGATGTGCCGCGACACCTGCATCACTTCTCGCCCGATGCGCTGTTGGCCGCAGGCCGCAGTCTGGGTCTGCGCTTGGTGGACAGCCGGTTCAAGTTCTGGGGGTTTCCAACATCGACGATCGCATTGGCCGCGCAGCAGACCGGCATGCGTGCTTACGTCAAGGCCGGGGCCTTCGTGCTGCGGCAGGCCATGGCCCTGATCACCGGTAACCGGCACGCGTCGGGCTCCATGATGAGCTTTACTTTCAAGAGGACGTCTTCGCCTGCGGTGCTGGCTGGAACACCCGGTTCGGGACGGCCGCTCTGAGCGAGAGACCGTTTCACATCGACCGGTGGTGCTGTGACAACGACGGACTACAGCGTTGGACGATGCAGAACCTGACTGGCTACCGGTGTCAATGGATTCAAGGGTCGA
>JANPHI010000093.1:0-25927 GCA_031424355.1 Betaproteobacteria bacterium | reverse complement strand
GAACTCCAAACGTTGAGGTGCTAGACAGAAGACCAGTCCCTGTCGGGACGGTCCTGAAACGGCATGAACCGGGGCATTTATGCAATCTGCGGGCCAACCGGAAAAAGACCTGCGTTTTCAGTCCTCTATGCTGAACTAGGGGGGCGATGTGATGCGAGGTGTAAAAGGCTTCGACAAGGTGTGCTGGCGCAGGTCTAGGGCTTACCACCCAGGCGTTGAAACACCCGGTAACAACCTCGACCAAAGACGCAGTCGGGCTGCGCAGAGCGGCATCGGACTTCAACCATTTCGAGGCAAACCAGGCGTGTTGCAATCGCGGCCTTTCGTGGAAATGGCGGACGCACCCGCCCGCACACCGCTATCGGCAACTGCGTTTGGAACTTGAGCCGGAAGTGCAGGGTGTTTGCAGGCCGTCTCGGGCGATCCCCTGCCTACACTTGGCGCACCGCTGAAAACCAGGTCGGGCCATGCACCCATCGATAGCCGTCGTCGTGATTTCCTGGGCACTTGCGGCCCTGTTGGCGCCCGCCGAGGTGGCGGCGCAAACCCTGCGCTGGGCCAGTCAGGGCGATTCACTCACGATGGACCCTCACGCGCAGAACGAAGGCGTCACCAACAACCTGAACGGGCAGATCTACGAACGCCTGGTGCAGCGTGAAGCGCTGTTGGGCATCGCGCCCAGCCTGGCCATCGGCTGGGCACAGACCGCGCCGCTGATCTGGCGCTTCAACTTGCGGCCCGGTGTGAAATTCCACGATGGCAGCCCGCTGACCGCCGATGACGTGGTTTTCTCCATCCTGCGGGCGCAGCAAGCCACATCGAATTTCAATGTCTACGCCATCGCCTTGGGCACGCCGGTGGCCGTCGCCCCCGAGACGGTGGAGTTCCGCCTGGCGCGCTTCAACCCGGTGTTTCTGCAGCACCTGGACACCATCTTCATCATGAGCCGCGCCTGGTGCGAACGGCACAAGGTCACGCGGCCGCTGGACCTGAAAAACAAGGAAGAAAGCCACGCCGCTTTCAACGCGAACGGCACCGGCCCCTTCGTGATGTTGAACCGGCAGCCGGGCATCAAGACCACCTTCAAACGCAACCCGGCTTGGTGGGGCGCGTCTTTGGGCATGTGGCGCGGCAATGTGCAGGCCATCGAGTACACGCCCATCAGCAACGACGCAACCCGGCTGGCCGCGCTGGTGTCGGGCGAGATCGACTTCGTGCTCGACCCCGCGCCGCGCGACGTGCCCCGGCTGCGCAACACGGCCGGCGTGAAGGTGATGGAAGGGCCCGAGAACCGCGTCATCTTCATCGGCATGGACCAGCAGCGCGACCAGTTGCTCTACGGCAGCGTGAAGGACCGCAACCCCTTCAAGGACGTGCGCGTGCGGCGTGCGCTCTACCAGGCCATCGACATCGAGACCATCAAGACCAAGTTGATGAACGGCTTGAGCGCGCCCACCGGCAACCTCATGGCCAGCCCGCTGGGCAGCTACAGCGACCCCTCGTTCGAGGTGCGCCTGCCCTTTGATCTGGCGAAGGCCCGCGCGCTGATGACCGAGGCCGGCTACGCCGACGGCTTCGACGTCACGATGGACTGCCCCAACAACCGTTACATCAACGACGAGGAAATCTGTGTCGCACTGGCGGCCATGTGGTCACAGCTGAAAGTCAAGCTGAAGGTCAACGCGCAGCCGCGCGCGCTGTGGTTTCCGAAGATGGAAAAGTTCGACACCAGCCTGTACCTGCTGGGCTGGGGCGGGGCGGTCACCGATGCCGAAACCACCTTCACCCCGGTGCTGCGCGCACCCGCCGAAAACGGCGTGGGCCTCTACAACTGGGGCCGCGTGAAGAACGAGAAGTTCGAACAGCTGGCTGTCGCGTCGAGCCAGGAAGTGGACACGACCAAACGCCAGGCCCTGGTGAAGGCGGCGCTGCGCGAGTACCTGTCGCAGACCCATCTGATCCCGCTGCACCGCCAGATGATTCCGTGGGCGATGCGCAGCAACATAGAGGTGGTGCCGCGCGCCGACAACTGGCTGGAAGTGGCGTGGGTGACGAAGCGCTGACGGTCGCGCGCTGCCGGATATCAGCGCGTCGCGCGGCGGCGCACGGCTTCGATGTAGGCCTGCCCATCGGGCGGCAGGCCGCTGCGCTGCGATGTCCAGATCATCTCGCCCAGGCATTCCATCACCTCGTGGTGGGCGGTGTGCAGCGAGTTGCGGCGCGCGGCCAGCAGTTCGACGGCCTGGCGGATGCCGGTGGGCTGGTCGATGGCGACTTGCTCGTGAATGGACAGGTGCATAGCCAGGTGCAGAAATGGATTCGTGCGACCGTCCTCGACGGTGTACACGGCGGCCTGCGCGGCCGGCTCGTCGGCCAGGTCGCCGTCGTATTCGGGGTGCTGCGTGATCCAGCCGGCGGCTATGGTTTCCATCGCGTCCAGCGGCAGGCCGCTGCGCTGCTTGGCGTAGGCGCTGCAGAAGAATCGGCGGACGTCGGCTTGCGAGGGCTGGAACATCCGAGAATTGTCGCCTGCACCGCTGCTGCCCTTGCTTCAACCGCCCATGCGACCTTCCTCTCCTTCGGTGCATCTCCCCGTAAACGCTGCCGTGACACCGGATGCGCAGGCCCCGTTGCCGGCCCTGCCAGCGCCGCCCTGGCGTGAAGCGCTGGCGCTGGCGCTGTGGCTGCTGCTGACCGTCGCCTGGCGCCCGCTGCTCTTGCCCGACGAGGGCCGCTACGCCAGCGTGGCCTACGAGATGCTGCGCGGCGATGGCGTGGTGCCCACGCTGAACGGCCTGCCCTTCTTCCACAAGCCGCCGTTGCTGTACTGGTTGGACGGCGGCGCCTTGCGGCTCTTCGGTATCAACGAATTCGCTGCGCGCTGCGGCCCGGCGCTGCTGGCCTGGGTGCTGGGCATGGCGCTCTTGCTGCACGCGCGGCGCTGGCACGGGGTCACTGTGGCGCGTACGGCCCTGGCCGTGCTGGCGACCAGCCCTTTCTTCTTCGTCGGCGGGCAGTACGTCAACCACGACATCGGCGTGGCGGCCTGCATCACCGCCGCCTGCTTCAGCATCGTGCGCGCCGTCGAAGACCCGCTGCGCACCGCACGTCGTTGGCTGATGCTGGGCTGGGCCTTCTGCGCTTTGGGCGTGCTGGCCAAGGGCTTGATCGGCATCGTGCTGCCGGCCTTCATCGTCGGGCCGTGGCTGCTGGCGCAGGGCCGCTGGCGGCAGACGCTGTCGCTGTTGCACCCCCTGGGCCTTTTGGTCTTCGCGGCCGTGGTGCTGCCGTGGATGGTGGCCATGCAGCAGCGCTTTCCTGGCTTCTTCGACTACTTCATCGTCGAACAGCATTTCCGCCGTTTCACCGGCACCACCTTCAACAACCGCATGCCGGTGTGGTTCTACTTTGCCGTGCTGCCGCTGCTGATGCTGCCGTGGAGCCTGTGGCTGGCTGGCCTGCGGCCCGCCTTGTTGCGGGCCGTGGTGCCGCAGCAAACCACCGTGCGCATCGGCTTGTATGCGTGGTGGACCTTGGCCATCGTCGGCTTCTTCTCGCTGCCTTCGTCCAAGCTGGTCGGCTACGTCCTGCCGGCGCTGGCGCCCGTGGCGGTCTTGCTGGCGCTGGTGCTGACGGCCCGCCGCACGTCCTGGCCGCGCGTGGCAGCGGGTGCGGCCGTGGCCTGCGTGGCCATCGTCGCTTTCCTGGCCTGGAAGGCGCCCGGTTCGCACCGCGAACT
The DNA here is from genome assembly GCA_031424355.1 of Betaproteobacteria bacterium. Taxonomy (GTDB): domain Bacteria; phylum Pseudomonadota; class Gammaproteobacteria; order Burkholderiales; family Burkholderiaceae_C; genus Rubrivivax. The sequence continues at coordinate 22,188 of JANPHI010000093.1, read as the reverse complement.
GGCGCGCACGCTGGGCGCGCAGCTGCAGGACGGCGACCGCGTGGCCTTCATCGACGAGGTCTTCTACGACCTGCCTTTCTACGCCCGGCTGGCGGCGCCCGCCATCGTGGTGTCGGCCTGGGACGCGCCCGATGTGACCGCGCAGGACAACTGGCGCAAGGAGCTTTTCGACGCCACCCGCTTCAGCCCCGACCGCGGCGCCAGCGTGCTCTGGACCTGGCAGCGGCTGGCAGCATTGCCCTGCGCCAGCGGAACGTTCAGCGGCAAGCTCTGGATCGTCGCGGCCGCCGACCACCGCCAGCGCGTGGTGGCGGCCATCGACGGGCTGACGCTGGTGCAGGCCGTGCGGGGCGTCGAGCTGCTGATGGTGCCCGGCCGAAGCTGCCCGCCGTGAGCCCCGGCACCACCGCGCTGCTGCTGCGCTACGCCAGTGTCGGCGGCTTGGCCACCGTGGCGCACTGGGCGCTGCTGGCAGCGCTGGTTGAATGGATGGGGACGGCGCCCTGGCTGGCCTCGGGCTGCGGCGCGCTGCTGGGCGCGCAGGTGGCCTTCGTCGGCAACCGCCGCTACACCTTTGGCCACGCCGGCCCCTGGTGGCCCGCCTGGTGGCGCTTCATGGGCACGGCAGCACTGGGCGGTGGGGTCGGCATGGCCATCGTCGCGGCGGGTGTGGCGCTGGGCGCGCACTACCTGCTGGCGCAGGCCGTGGCCACCGTCGCGGGCCTGCTGCTGACCTTCGCGGTCAACCGCGTCTGGGCTTTCGGCCGAAGGGGCGGCTGAGCTTGCGACTGCAGCGTTTCAGACCAGCCGCACGCGGGCGGCGTCGAGGTCGGCCTTGAAGTCGTCCGACGCCAGATAGGCCCGTTCGCGCAGGCGTGCGGCCGCGATGGGGTCGGCGGGGCTGTCGGCCGCGTCTGCCGCCGTCACCGCGTCTCCGGGGTGGCAGAAAACCAGGCTGCCTTCATCGGGCATGTCCGCCAGCCAGCTTTGCATCAGGTGGCGGTAGTCGGGCTGCACGAAGTCGTAGACGCCATACAGCTGTGTGTTGGCCTGCCGGCGCAGGGCGACCAGCTGCCGGCCCAGCGTGCGCCCACCGGTGCCTTCGATCAGCAGGCGCTTCACGGTGTAGCCCGGCCCGCGCACGCGGCCGGTGTGGCGCACGCGGATGTCGGCGCGCGGCGCCAGCAGCGCCAGCAGGGCCTCGCGCACCTGCGGCAGGTGGTGCACGTGCTGGTGGCCGTCGACATGGCTGGGTGCCTTGCCGCGGCCTTGTTCGAAGGCCTGCATCTGGGCCTGCAGTTCGGCGCGCAGGGCGGCCTCGGGCAGGCGGCGCAAATGCGCGTCGACGATCAGCGTCTCCAGCGCCGGAAACTGGGGCCACAGCGCGGCCAGCTCGGGCGACAGCGGTCGGCCTTCGGTCAAGTTGAAATGCAGGCCGGTGCGCACCCGGCCCTGTCGCACCACGGCCAGCGCCGCCAGTTCGCGTGCGGCCTGTGGCCAGCGCGGGCCGTTGACCAGGCAGGACACATCGGTCAGCCGCCAGGCCTGGGCCAGTTGCACGATGCCGCGGTCGATGGCCGGCGACAGGCCGTAGTCATCGGCACACAGGGCCAGCGCCTTGCTCACGGCAGCCTCGCCGCGCTCATGACGAGGGTGCAGCCGGTGTAGCGGGCACCGCCGCCGAGGCCGGGGCCGCCGCAGTGGATTCGGCGGGCTCGGCGGCCTCGCCGATCAACCCCTGCCCGGCGCTTTCGCGCAGCAGGTAGACGGGGCGGCGCTTCACCTCGGTGAAGATGCGGCCCACGTATTCGCCCAGGATGCCGATGGACAGCAGCTGCACGCCGCTGAAGAACATCAGGCTGACCACCACGGTGGGCCAGCCCGGCACCGGGTTGCCGTTGACCAGGTGGTCGATGACGATCCAGCCGCCGTAGCCGATGGCGCCGACGGCGATCAGGCCGCCCAGGCCGCTCCACAGCTGCAGCGGCATCGACGAGAAAGCCGTCACGCCGGTCAGTGCCAGGCCCAGCAGCCGGGTGAAGGAAAAACTGCTGACGCCCGCCGCGCGCGGCGCCGGTTTGTAGCGGATGAATTCGGTGCGGAAACCGACCCAGGCGTACAGACCCTTGAGGAAACGGTTGCGCTCGGGCAAGGCCAGCAGCGCGTTCACCACGCGCCGGTCCATCAGGCGGAAGTCGCCGGCGTCGGCGGGTATCGGCACCGGCGAGCCGGCGTTGACGATGCGGTAGAACAAGTGCGTGCCCAACCGCTTGGCCCACGATTCGTCGGCGCGGTTGTCGCGCACCGCGCAGACCGCGTCGGCGCCCTGGCGCCAGCCGTCCAGCATCTGCGGCAGCAGGGCCAGCGGGTGTTGGCCGTCGGCGTCGATCATCACCACCACCTCGCCGGCGGTGTGCTCCAGGCCGGCGGTCAATGCGGCTTCCTTGCCGAAGTTGCGCGACAGTGCCAGGTAGCGCACGCCCGGCTGCTGCAGCCAGGGGCGGATGACGGTGTCGGTGCTGTCGCGGCTGCCGTCGTTGACGACGATGATTTCCCAGTGCGGGCTGAGTGCAGCCAGTGCGGCGCTCAGGTCGGCCAACAGCGTGGGCAGGTGGCCGGCTTCGTTGTAGGCCGGCACCACGCAGCTGATCGATGGCGTGTGGCCGCGCTGCGACGGCGCGGCGGCGAAGTTCGGTGAGGGCAAGACGGACAGGTTCAGTGGGGGCCGGCGGGTGCCTGCGGCAACACCAAGTAGAACACGTAGCCCTGCGGCGGGAAGTGGAAGCCGCGCTCGCTCTTGGCCACGCTGAGGTTGCGGCGGTCGGCGCTCCAGGCCTCGGCGCGCATCTCGCAGGCGGTGTCGGTGCTGTCGCAGACGATGAGGCCGCCTTCGGCCAGCACGCGGCCGTCGTCCACCCAGGGCGTCTCGACGGCCGAATTCCACAGGCTCCAGTAGCGCGGGTGGTCGGCGGCGTAGAAAGCCACCGATGCGGCCAGCGCCCGGGTGCCCGACACCCAGGGCAGGCGGCTGCCGGTTTCGCGGCGCCAGATCTGGTTCAGCTCGCGCGCCATTTCTTCGCGCGGCTCGGCCACGGCCGGTGTGCCCAGGGCGGCGCGGGCCTGCCACCACACCGGCGACAGCACCGCCACGGCCAGCCAGATGACGCCCAGCGTGCGCCACAAACGGGGCAGGCTGAGCCCGGCGCCGGCGTCGCGGGCGCGGCTGACCGCCAGCAGCGCCAGACCGAACGCAATGGCCAGACCCCAGACCGAAGCCGTGCGGGCACTGGTGATGACCGTGGCCAGCATCGTGACCAGGATGGGCAGCACGGCCAGCCACCAGACCGGCTCGTTGCGCGGCCGCAACGGCGCGATGGCGGCCTGCAGAAAGCTGCGGTGGCGCGCCGGGCCGGTCAGCGCCAGGCGCAGCGCCAGGAAGGCCAGCAGCGGGAACACGCATTGCGCCAATGCGAAGCTGAAAGCCCGCATCAGCGAAGCGCCGTGGCTTTCCTGCCCGGTGGCTTCCTGGGCGTATTGCAGCGGGCCGTGCACCTGCGACAACAACCAGTTGGCATGCGGCGCCACACCCACCACGCAGGTGGCCACGGCCAGTGCAAACGGCGCCGACAGCAGGCGGGCCCGCCAGGCCGGCAGCCACAGGGCGGTCGCCAGGAAGCTCAGCAGCAGCACCCCCGAGTAGTACTTGCCCAGCAGCGCCAGGGCGCAGACCGCGCCGCACAGCACCGCGTCGCGCGCCTGGCCGCGCTGCATCAGGCGCACGAAGAGCGCGGCCGCCCAGGGCCAGGTCGAGATCAGGATGGCGTTGGCATTGAAGCGCATCGCCAGCGTGGTGATGCCCGGCGCCAGCGAGGCCACGGCCACGGCCAGCAGCACCCAGGGCTTGGGCAGGAATTCGCGCGCCAGCACGGCCAGTCCGACCAGGCCGATGGCGCTGTTGAAGGCCGACAGCAGCGAGTAGCCGAAGTGCGATTCGGGCACCACCGCAAACCACAAGCCCGCCACCCAGGCCGACAAGGGCGGATGCTTGTAGTAACCCCACTGCCAGCCCTGGGCCCAGGTGTAGGCCTCGACCATGTCGCCCGGCGCATCGAAGTTGGAACGCGACGTGACGCCGACCCAGGTCCACAACAGCAGATGCAGCAGCACCAGCAAAGCCAGCTGGGCCGAGATCGACATCGCCCAGGTGTTGATGGGCGCACGGACCGTGGTGGGCAGAGAACGGGACACGGCGGTTCATCCGTCGGCAGCGCAGCAACCCAAGCGCGCGTTCGGACTGTGAAGTTGGATGCCTAAATGTAAATGCTGGTAAACCGGGCGCCGTTGTGGAATCTACGCAGCGCCCCGCACGTGGGGGGGCCATGGCCTGTGAACGAAACCACAGATGCGGGTGGTGCCGCAGGCCGGCGCTCAGTTGTGCGCGGTGTCGTCCGACTGCGCTCAGATCTGGTCGGGTGGCGGTGGCGGTGGCGTTTCGGGCGCGTGCCAGCCGCCGTGCGCCGGGCTGGCGGTGCGCTCGGCCCGTTCGCGCGACCACAGTTCTTCCAGCTGCTGGCGGCCCTGCTTGGCCAGGGAGATCAGCTTCTTCTCGTCGCCCTGGTGGGGTGCCATCTGCTCCAGCAGTTCGATGCTGTGGCGGCGAAACCGCAGCGCCTGGTTGCGCGCCGCGTGGGGCTGCAAGCCCATCAGTTCCAGCACGCTGCGGCCGCTCATCAGCGCCGAATCCAGGGTCTCGCGTTCGATGTGCTGCACACCGCGGCTGTGCAGGCCGTACCAGTGCGTGGCGTTGCGCGCGCGGGCCACCAGCGTGGCCTGCGGGAAGTGCTGGCGCGCCAGGTCAACCACGGCCAGGCTTTGCTCGACATCGTCGATGGCCACGACGATGACTTTGGCCTTGGCGGCGCCGGCCGTGCGCAGCAGGTCCAGCCGGGTCGCGTCGCCATAAAAGGTGGGCCAGCCGAACTTGCGCAGCGACTCGACGGCTTCGGCGCTGTGGTCCAGCACCGTTGCCGTCAGACCATTCGCGTTGATCAGCCGGCCGACGATCTGCCCGTAGCGGCCGAAGCCGCAGATGATGATGGGCGCGTGTTGCGATTCGTTGATTTCGGCCGGGCCGGACTTCGCGCCGTTGCGCGCCAGTCGCGCCGCCCACCAGCGGTCGGCCAGCACCAGCAGCAGCGGCGTCAGCAGCATCGACAGCGCCACCGCGGCCACCAGCAGCGAAGCGGTCTCGGCGGCCAGCACGCCAGCCCCTTGCGCAGCCTGGAAGACGACGAAGCCGAACTCGCCGCCCTGGGCCAGCAGGATCACGAAGACCGGCCTTTCGGTCAGCGGGATGGGCATGCTGCGCGCCATCAACCACAGCACGACCGTCTTCAGCAGCAGAAAACCCGCCACCGTGGCGGCCACCAAGCCGGGGTGGGCCAGCACGGCGCCGAAGTCGATGCTCATGCCCACCGCGATGAAGAACAGCCCGAGCAGCAGACCCTTGAAGGGTTCGATGTCGGTTTCCAGTTCGCGGCGGTATTCGCTTTCGGCCAGCAGCACGCCGGCCAGGAAGGCGCCCAACGCCATCGACAGGCCCACGCTCTGCATCAGCGCGGCGGTGGCCACCACCAGCAGCAGCGCGCTGGCGGTGAAGATTTCGGGCGTGTCGCTGCGGGCGATCCAGCGCAGCGCCGGGCGCAGCAGCAGGCGGCCGCCGAAGACGATGGCCGCGATGACGCCGAAGGCCTTGGCGGCGCCCAGCCAGCCGCTGCCGGTGGCGACCGCATCACCCGCGTTCGCGATGGCCAGCAGCGGGATGATGGCCAGGATGGGGATGGCCGCGATGTCCTGCAGCAGCGACACGCTGAGCACGCTCTGGCCGGCGGTGGTGGCCATCAGGTTGCGCTCGTTCATCACCGACAGGCCGATGGCCGTGCTGCTCAGGCCCAAACCCAGGCCGGCGACCAGGGCCAGGCGCCAGTCCAACCCGGCCAGCACGGCGGCACCGGCGATCAGCGCGGCCGAGCCCAGCAACTGCGCGCTGCCCCAGCCGAAGATGGGCCGGCGCAGCGCCCACAGCCGGCGCGGCTCCAGTTCCAGGCCGACCAGGAACAGCATCAGCACGACGCCGAATTCGGCGAACTCCAGCATGGCCGCCGGGTCGGTCACCAGCTTCAGGCCCCAGGGTCCGATGGCGATGCCGGCGGCCAGGTAGCCGATGATGGAACCCAGGCCCAGCAGGCGCGCCAGCGGCACCGCCAGCACCGCGGCGCCGAGGTAGATCAGGCTGGACTGCAGCCAGGCGGTGCCGTGTTCCATCTCAATCGTTCTTGGGTCGGGCGTCGGCGGGCACGGCGCATTCGGGCGCGGCTTCCATGTCTTCGATCTCCGCCCAGTCCGGCCACTGCTGCAGGCGTTGCACGAAGAGCGCGGCATGCGCTGCCAGTTCGGCGTCGGCGATGCGGTGGGCCCCGTGCAGCACCAGCGGCGGCAACCAGCGCATGCCGACCAGCGCGGCAGTTTGTTCGTAGGGGTAGAGGAAGGCGTCGAAGAAATAGCGGTTGTAGCCGTCGGGGCGGTAGGACGCCTCGGGCCCGCCGGTGGACGCCACCAGCCACAGGGCCTTGCCGCGCAAAGCTTCGCCACCGGGCCCGTAGGCCCAGCCGAAGGCCAGCGTCTCGTCCAGCCACAACTTCATCAGCGGCGGCATCGAATACCAATGCACGGGGTGCAGCCAGACGACCAGCTTCGCGGCCTGCAATGCGGCCTGTTCGGCAGGCGCATCGACGAAGTAGTCGGGGTACAGCCCGTACAGCGAGCGCACCGCCACGCGGGCCGGGTCGGCCTGCGCCAGGGCTTGCAGCAAGGCCCGTGTGACCCGCGAGTTTTCGAGTTGCGGGTGGGCGGCGATGACAAGGACTTCGGCCATCGGCAGCGGGCGTTCCGGGGTAGTCGTGGGGGTGCCGGCACGGCGGCTGGCGCTATAACCATACCCGACCAGGCGCGCGGCGCCGCAGCTGCTGAAGAAACGGAACCCGCATGAAGCACTACAAGACCTTGACCGAGATGCAAGCCCTGGTCGGGCAAGACCTGGGCAGCAGCGACTGGCTGCTCATCGACCAAGCCCGCATCGACCAGTTCGCGCAGGCCACTGGCGACCTGCAGTGGATACACACCGACCCCGCCCGCGCCGCCGCCGGGCCCTTCGGCGCCACGGTGGCCCACGGCTTCCTCACCCTCAGCCTGGTGCCGGTGCTGAGCGAGGCCGCCTTCGCCGTGGACAACGTGCGCATGGGCGTCAACTACGGCCTGAACCGGGTGCGTTTCGCGGCGCCGGTTCGGGTGGGCAGCCGCGTGCGCGGGCACTTCAAGCTGCTGAGCTACGAAGCGCTGGAAGGCGGCGCGCAGATGACGGTGCAGGCCACCGTCGAACTGGAAGGCTCAGCCAAGCCGGCTTGCGTGGCCGAGACGGTGTCGCGCCGCTACACCTGAGCGTCAGCCACCCCGCTGATTCCCTCCAATTGGGGAACCGTGGAGCCGCTGGCGGTGGCTCACAATGAACCGCAACAAGGGCCGTGGAGACGACATGAAGGTGCTGCTGGTTGACGATCACCCCCTGGTTCTTTCGGCGCTGCAGGCGGTGATCCAGACCATCGGCAGCGACACCACGGTCGTTGGCGTGGACAGCGCCGCAGCGGCCCGCGCCGCGATGCGTGAAGACGCCGACTACGACCTGGTGCTGCTCGACCTGGCGCTGGGCGACGCCGACGGCTTCGACGTGCTGATCGAGTTCCGTGCTGCCTACCCCGCAGTACCGGTTGTTGTCGTGTCGGCCAGCGACCGCACCAGCGACGTCATCCGCGCCATCGACAACGGCGCCATGGGTTTCGTGCCCAAGAAGTCCAGCCACGCCGAACTGCACGAAGCGCTGCGCATGGTGATGACGGGCTCGATGTACGTGCCGCCGGCCATGCTGGGCCTGGAATTCGGCGGCAGCAGCCATCGGGCCGGCGACACCGTGCCGGGCGTCATGCGGACCCTGGGTTCCGGCAACGGCACCGGTGGCTTTGCCGAAGCCACGCCGCTGGGCGCCGCCGCGCGGCCCGAGCCGCACCAGCGGCTGCCGTCCATCGACGAAGTCGGCCTGACACCGCGCCAGGCCGAGGTGCTGGGCCTGCTGCTGCAGGGCCTGCCCAACAAGCTCATCGCGCGGCAGCTGAACCTGTCGGTGGAAACCGTGAAAGACCACGTGGCAGCGGTACTGCGCGCTTTGGGCGTCAGTTCGCGCACGCAGGCGGTGTTGGCCGTCAGCCAGATGACGCAGGCGCAGGGCGGCTTCTACACCTGGCGCCCGCCGCAGCGTTGACATGGAGCCCCCAAGCTCGCTAGCGCTCGCTACCCCCCGAGGGGGCCGTCCGCCAGCGGCCCGGCATAGCCGGTTCCGCGGCGGGAAGCTGGGTCGGCAGGATCTCCATGGCTACTGAAGCCTTGCCGCCGCCTTCGCTGCCTGAGCCGCCGGCGGGGCTGGGTGCCCGCGTCGACCACCTGCTGGCGCTGTACGTGCAGACGCCGGCCGTGCTGGTCGGCAATCTGTTCGGCATGGGCCTGATCACCGCCATTTACTGGCCGCTGGCCCAGACCAGCCACCTGCTGGCCTGGCTGGCGGTGATCACCGGCCTGTGGCTGGTGCGCCTGGGCCACTACCTGCGCTTCCGCTGGCAAAGCAACCGCGAGGCCGACGCCCTGCGCGTGTGGCGCCGCAGCTGGGTGGCGCTGGTGCTGTGCCAGGGGGCGATGTGGGGGCTGGCCGCCTGGTGGTTCTGGGGTCTGGGCTCGCCGTACCACAAGGTGGCGCTGCTGCTGATCGTCTTCACCTACTGCCTGGCGTCGGTGCAACTGCTGGCCACGCAGAACTGGGTTTTCCTGGTCTTCATCGGACTGGTGCTGACACCCACCATCGTGCGCGTGGCCAGCGACGCGAGCCAACCCTTCCACCTGCAACTGGCCTGCGTGCTGACGCTGATGTTCTGCATCACGGTGCTGATGGCGCGCACTTACAGCAGCGCCTTGGGTCAGGCCATCGCCTTGAAGACCCGCACCGACGAACTGGCGCTGAAGCTGCGCACGGAAAAAGTGGTGGCCGACGAAGCGCGCCGCGCGGCCGAGGCCGCCAACCGCGCCAAGACCCAGTTCTTCGCCGCCGCCAGCCACGACCTGCGCCAGCCGCTGCACGCGATGGGCCTGTTCGCCGAAGCCCTGCGCCAGCGCAGCCACGACCCCGAAGTGGCCAGCCTGGTCAACAGCATCAACGAAAGCGTCGACGCGCTGGAAGGCCTGTTCAGCGAACTGCTGGACATCACCCGCATCGACACCGGCGGGGTCGATGTCAACCCGGCGCCGGTGCGCATGCGCGAACTGTTCGCGCGGCTGCGCCTGCACTTCGAACCGGTGGCCTTCGAGAAGGGCCTGATGCTCAGCTTCCACGGCGAGCAGCGCGTGGCCATGGCCGACCCGGTGCTGCTGGAACGCGTGCTGCGCAACCTGGTCAGCAACGCCATCCGCTACACCGACGACGGCGGCGTGCTGGTCAGCTGCCGGCAGCGCGAAGGGCAGTTGCTGGTGCAGGTGTGGGACACCGGCATCGGCATCAGCGAAGCCAGCGTGCCGCGCATCTGGGACGAGTTCTACCAGGCGCAGAGCAACCGCCCGCTGGAGGCCCACCACCGCAAGGGCCTGGGCCTGGGGCTGGCCATCGTCAAGCGCCTGACCGCCTTGATGGGCGCCACCGTCAGCGTGCGTTCACGGGTCGGCCATGGCACGGTGTTCTCCATCCACGTGCCACCCGGCAAGGCGCCGCGCGCGAGCATCGAAGCGGTGCCGGGCGGCGTGGCCAAGGCGCCGCTGGGGCTGACGCTGCAGGGCCGCCTGATCGTGGTGGTGGAAGACGAAATGGCGGTGCGCGAAGGCCTCGTCGTTCTGCTGCAGGCCTGGGGTGCGCAGGTGGCGGCCTTTGACACCGTGGAAGCGGTCGAAGCCTGGGTGGCCGGCCCGAATGCGGAACAGCCCGACCTGCAGCTGGTGGACTACCGCCTGCCGCAAGGTCGCACGGGTATTGAAGCGCTGGTGGTCTTGCGTGCGCGCTGGCCCGCCGCGCGCCTGCCGGCCATCGTCATCACCGGCAGCAGCCTGGGCGGCCACGAAGATGAAGCCGTCAAGCACGACTACCACCTGCTGATCAAGCCGGTGCTGCCGAACAAGCTGCGGGCGATGATCGCGTTCAAGCTGAACGTGAGATAGGGCCCCCAAGCTCGCTCGCGCTCGCTGCCCCCCGAGGGGGATGCTCCGCATTGGACCGGCAGAGCCGGATCCTCGCTGCTGACCCTGTCAACACCCGGCCACTCGTTACATCGACGGAAAGGTGCCTGGCAGCAAGATGCCGCGGTCCACGTTGGCGATGTTCGTGTGGCCGCAGAAGGCCATGGTCACGTCGAGTTCCTTGTGGATGATCTGCAGCGCCTTGCTCACGCCGGCTTCGCCCATCGCGCCCAGGCCGTAGACCATGGCGCGGCCGATCATCGTGCCGCGTGCGCCCAGGGCCCAGGCCTTCAGCACGTCCTGGCCGCTGCGGATGCCGCCGTCCATCCAGACCTCGATCTGGCTGCCCACGGCCGCCACGATCGCCGGCAGGGCTTCGATGCTGCTGGGCGCGCCGTCCAACTGACGCCCGCCGTGGTTGCTGACCACGATGGCGTCGGCGCCGCTGGCAGCGGCCAGCTTCGCGTCTTCGACATCCATGATGCCTTTCAGGATCAGCTTGCCGCCCCATTGCTGCTTGACCCAGGCCACGTCGGCCCAGGACAGCGTGGGGTCGAACTGCTCGTTGGTCCAGGCGGCCAGCGAATTCATGTTGCTGACGCCCTTGACGTGGCCGACGAGATTTCTGAAGGTATGACGTTTGGTACCGGCCATGCCCAGGCACCAGCGCGGCTTGGTCATCAGGTTGACGATGTTCTTCAGCGTCGGCCGGGGCGGCGCGGTCAGGCCGTTCTTCAAATCCTTGTGGCGCTGGCCGATGACCTGCAGGTCCAGCGTCAGCACCAGCGCGCTGCACTTCGCCACCTTGCAGCGCTCGATCATGCGCACCATCGCGTCGCGGTCGCGCATCATGTAGAGCTGGAACCAGAAGGGCGCCTGGGTGTTTTCGGCGATGTCTTCGATGGAGCAGATGCTCATCGTCGACAGCGTGAACGGGATGCCGAATTTCTCGGCCGCCCGCGCCGCGTGGATCTCGCCGTCGGCGTGCTGCATGCCCGTCAGGCCCACCGGCGCGATGCACACCGGCATCTTCGCGGGCACGCCGACCATGGTCGTCGCCGTGCTGCGGTTTTCCATGTTCACGGCCACGCGCTGGCGCAGCTTGATCTTCTGGAAGTCGCTGCTGTTCGCGCGGTAGGTGCTCTCCGTCCAGCTGCCGCTGTCGGCGTAGTCGTAGAACATGCGCGGCACGCGCTTTTCAGCCAGCACGCGCAGGTCTTCGATGGTGGTGATCACGGTCATGGGAGAAGCTTTTATCAGCTGTACTCGCCACGCGGTGCCACGCGTGGCGCCGGGCGTTTGCGGGGTGTGAAGTTCAGCTTGGATTCGGAAGACACTGTGCCCTGCACCTGGACGCGCAAGGTCGGCTGTTCGGTCAGCTGGTCGGGGTGCCACAGCCGCACTTCGACCTGGCCGTCGGGCACGCCGTCGATGCGCACCCGGCCCTGGTCGTCGGTGACGCCGTACCAGGGCGTGTTCGAGATGAACAAATGCCCGCGCATGGAGTTGTGCAGGTGGCAACCCAGCAGCACGCTGCCGGCCACGTCCAGCCGCATTTCGGGGCTGGCGTTGTTGCCCTTGCGCTTGGCCGGCAGGCGGAATTCGAATTCCTTGGCCGGTGCGATGGAACCCAGCGGGCCGCCGGGTTGCGAACGCACGTGGTGGTCGAAGTTGTCCAGGTTGACGAAGCGCACCGTGCCGCCCACCGGCACCACCGTCACGTAGGGCGCGAAGCGGATGTCCTGCTGCTCGATGACGGCCGTGGGCGGCAGCGGCTGAGGCGCCCAGGTGGCCGTGGGTTGCACCAGCACCACCGTGTCGGGCGCGAAGCGGCCCTCGGCGGTCAGCACGGTCATCTGCACCGTACCGGCCCAGGCGCCGGCGGCGGTGAACAGCAGGGCGGCCAGGCCCGCGAGGGTGTGTGTCTTCATGCGAACGATGATAGGCCGCAGCCCTACACCCGCACCAGCCCGCCCGCGCGCACGCCCAGCAGGCGCAGGCGGCGGCTCAGGTCCACGCGCTTCAGGCACAGGCCGGCGGCGTGGCGGATGGCCTCGGCGTCGGCCACCGCCGCCGGCAGCGTCAGGTCGCGCGTGACGGTCTTGAAGTCGTCGAAGCGCAGCTTGATGCCGATGGTGCGGCCGGCGTAGCCCTTGCGCTGCAGGTCGGTGGCCACCTGCGCCGCCAGGTCGCTGAAGATGCGCGTCAGCTCGGCGCGGTCACGCACGGCGTGCAGGTCGCGCTCGAAGGTGGTTTCGCGGCTCATCGACACCGGTTCGCCATGCGTCACCAACGGCCGGTCGTCGATGCCGTGCGCCGCATCGAACAGCCAGCGGCCGTAGCTGCGGCCGAAGTGTTCGACCAGCCACGCCTTGTCGCGCGCCGCCAGCTGGCCGATGGTGCGCAGGCCCAGGTCGGCCAGCTTGTTGCCGGCCTTGGGGCCTATGCCGTTGATGGTGCGCACAGCCAGCGGCCAGATGCGCGCCGGCACCTCGTCCAGCGTCAGCACCGTCAGGCCGTCGGGCTTGTCGAGTTCGCTGGCCATCTTGGACAGCAGCTTGTTCGGCGTCACGCCAATGGAGCACGACAGCCCCGTCGCGCGCTTCACCGTGTTACGGATTTCCTGCGCCACCGCGCGCACGCCGCCGGCCGGGTCGTGGGCCAGGCTGTCCTGCGCGCCGGGCACGTCGCTCAGGTCGATGTAGATCTCGTCGATGCCGCGGTCTTCGATGACCGGCGCCACCTCGGCCACGGCGGCCTTGAACAGGCGCGAATAGCGGCGGTAGGCGTCGAAATCCATCGGCAACAGGATGGCCTCGGGCGCGCGCTGGGCGGCCTTCATCAGGCCCAGGCCGGAATGCACGCCCAGGTCGCGCGCCGGGTAGGTGGCGGTGGTGACCACGCCGCGCCCGGTGTAGCCGGCCAGGGTGGCGTAGCGCCGCGTGCCGTCGGGCTGCAGCACCGGCTGGTGGCGCCGGCCGCCGCCGATGACCACCGCCTGCCCGGTCAGGTCGGGGTAGCGCAGCAGCTCGACCGACGCATAGAAGGCGTCCATGTCGAGGTGGGCGATCCAGCGGCGGGGCGGCATGGGCGGGTGGGGTCGGGGGAGGGCGGTGCGGGCGGGTGCGGGCGGGTGAACTGTGTCTTTATACAGATGACGGTGTCGGATGCCGCATTTCGAAACACCTGGATCAACAAATGTGCAAAAACTCCATTTATGATGAAGGCCTGTTCGATGGAGACCCCTATGACCCGCTTGACCTGCACGTCCCGCAAGCCCGTGATTTCTTCCTTGCAGCTGACCCTGGCCCTCACGGTGGGCGCCGCCGCCCTGCTCGCCGCCTGCGGTGGCGGTGGCAGCAGCGAAGCCCCCGTCACGGCCGCCACCCCGACGGCCGCTGTCAGCTACGCCCAGGGCGTGGTCTCGGGCTTCGGCTCGGTCATCGTCGGGGGCGTGCGCTACGACGACAGCAAGGCCACGGTGGTCGATGCCGACGGCAGCGCCTTGCCAATGACCAAGCTGGGTCTGGGCAGCATGGTGACGGTGGACGCCGGCGCCGTGGACCGCAGCGGCAACACGGCCGTGGCGTCCCGCTTCCACCTGTCTGACGAGGTGCTGGGCAAGGTCGCCAGCGTGGACACCGCCGCGCAGACGATGGTGGTGCTGGGCCAGACCATCACGGTCAACGCCAGCACGGTCTTCGACAGCAGCATCGCCACCGGCCTGACGCAGGCGCTGGTGGGAACCGTGCTGGAAGTGCACGGCACGGCCGGCACCACGGCGGGCCAGATCACCGCCACGCGCGTCGAAAGCGCCACGGCCGCCACCAGCTACCACCTGCGCGGCACGGTGGCCGCGCTGGACACCACGGCCAAGACCTTCACCATGGGCGCGGCCACCATTTCCTACGCTGGCCTGGCCGCTGCCGACGTGCCCAGCACGCTGGCCAACGGCGTCATCGTGCGCGCCAAGCTGAACACCGTGCAAAGCGGCAGCAGCTGGGTGGCCACCGCCCTGCGCGGCGACAAGCGCGTGCCCGGCAGCACCGGCACCGGCAGCACCGACACCCACATCGAAGGCGCGATCACCGTCTTCACGTCCAGCGCGGCCTTCGAGATCGGCGGCGTGAAAGTGGACGCCAGCGCGGCCACCTTCCCCGACGGCACCACCGGCATCGCGCTGGGCGCCCGCGTGGAAGTCACCGGCACCACCAACGCCAGCGGCACGCTGGTGGCCACCCAGGTGGAGCTGGACGACAAGCCCAGCGCCGGTGGCAAGCGGCCGCTGGAATTGCACGGCGCGCTGAGTGCGCTGGACACCACCGCCAAGACCTTTCTGCTGCGCACGGTGACGGTGTCTTACAGCGGCACGGTGACCTACAAGAACGGCACCGTGGCTGATCTCGCGAACGGCAAGAGCGTTGACGTGTACGGCGTGCTGTCCAGCGACCGCAAGAAGCTCGAAGCCAGCCGCATCGAGTTCAAGTGAAACCCTAGGGTGGGCGTGCGGGCGGGCTACAGTCCCGCCCGCACCGCCGCCTTGCCATGCCTTCCACCCCCCGCAGCCCGACTGCCGACACCACAGGCCAGGCCACCGAGCAGCAAGCGCTGCAAGAGGCCCTGGCCCGCTTGCTGGCGCCCGTGGCCCAACTGGCAGTGGCGCGCGGTCTGCCCTTCGCGGCGGTTGACGAAATGCTGAAGCTGGCCTTTGTGCAAGCCGCCGACGCGGCCCACCCCGACCTGCTGGCCCACCGCAAGGTCAGCCGCATCACCACCGCCACCGGCATCAACCGGCGCGAAGTGACCCGGCTGACGCAGCAGGCGCCGCGCACCGCCGTGCACAGCCGCTCGCTGGCCAGCGAGGTCTATGCGCACTGGTTGTCCGATGTCGCCTACCGCGACCCGCAAGGCCGGCCGCGGGTGCTGCCCCGCCAGGGGCCGGCCCCCAGCTTCGAGAGCCTGGCCCAGGCCATCACCCGCGACGTGCACCCGCGCAGCCTGCTCGACGAGATGGTGCGACTGACCTATGCCCAGACCGATGACAGCACCGACACCGTGACCGCCGCCCCCAGCGCCGTACCGCAGGGCGACAGCGCGCGCATGCTGGCCCTGCTGGGCGGCAACGTGGGCGACCACCTGCAAGCGGCGGTGGACAACGTGGTGGCCGACGCCGGCCCGGGCAGCCCCAGGCACTTCGAGCAGGCGCTGTTTGCCGATGGCTTGTCCGAGGCCACCATGGCCTGGTTGCGCGACGTGGTGCGGGCCCAGTGGCAGGCCGTGCGGCTGGCGGTCGTGCCGGCACTGGAAACCCGCTTGCAGGCCGACGCCCAAACGCCCGACGCGCCCGCCCGCCGCTGGCGGCTGGGTTTGTACAGCTATGACGAGGTGACAGCCCCCGCGGCGGCCGATGCTGCCCCGCCCGCACCGCGCTCGGCGCCGCTGCGCCCCCGCACCCGGAAGACCTTGAAATGAACACCACGCCGCACGCCAAGACCCCACCGCTGCCGGCCTGGCTGGGCTGGGTTTCAGCCCTGGTACTGGCCGTGGCGCTGGTGGCCGGTTGCGGCGGCGGGGTGGGCGAGGGCGGCACCGGCGGCTACGCCTCGGGGCCCATCACCGGCTTCGGTTCGGTCATCGTCAACGGCGTGCGTTTCGACGACGCCAGCGCCAGCGTGGTCGATGGCGACGGCGTGGCGCGCAGCCGCGACGCGCTGCGCCTGGGCATGACGGTGGAGATCGCCGGCACCGACATCGGCACCACCACCGGCGTGGCCACCAGCATCCGCTACGACAGCGAATTGCTCGGCCTGGTGGACAGCACCGTCGACCCGGCCACGGGCAGTTTCACGCTGCTGGGCCAGCGTGTGCTGGTGGACAGCGCCACCGTCTTCGACGAAAGCGTGGGCGGCCTGGCGGCGGTGCGCAAAGGGCAGATGCTGGAGGTCTACGCCGTCTTCGACCCGGCAGCCGCCAGCTACCGCGCCACGCGCGTGGGCCCGGCCGCCGGCACCGCCACGCCGCACGTGCGCGGCCTGGTGGCGCAGGCCGACACCAGCGCGCGCACGCTGCGCATAGCCGACATCGGCTACAGCTACAGCAGCGCCAGCGGCGTGCCGGCCGACATCGGCGCGGGCCAGTACGTGCGCCTGAACCTGAGCAGCAACGTGCCCAGCAGCGGGCGCTACGGCGTGCAGGCTTTCGGCACCGCCGTGCCCACGCTGCCCGACAGCGACAAGGGCAGCCTGAAGGGCCTGATCAGCAGCTTCGTGTCGGCGCGCAGTTTCAGCGTCAACGGCCGCCCGGTGGACGCCAGCGCCGCCACCTTCAGCAACGGCACCGCCGGCCTGGCGGTGGGCGTGCGCGTCGAGGTCGAAGGCGCGGTGCGCAGCGGCACGCTGAAGGCCACCAAGGTCAGCATCGACAGCGACGCGCAGCAGAACAACCAGACCTTCGAGCTGCACGGCGCCATCACCGCAGTCAGCCCCGCGCTGAAGCTGTTCACGCTGCGCGGCATCACGGTCAGCACCGCACGCAGCGATCTGGTCTATGCCAACGGGACAGCGGCGGCGCTGGTGGTGGGCCGGCAGGTCGAGGTCAAGGGCAAGCTGTCGTCGGACGGCTTGCGTATCGACGCCACCAGCATTGCCTTCGAGTAGGCCGCTGGCCAGGCCGCCGCGGCCGCCGGCTGTGGCGCGTCAGCCCAGGCATTTCAGCCCAGGCGCTGCCGGTGGCGCGCCACCTGGGCCAGCACCTGCACCGGCGCCGTGCCGCCGATGACCTTGCGCGCGGCCAACGAGCCGCGCAGCGTCAAGGCCTCGAACACATCGGCGGTGATGGCCGGCTGCATGGCCTGCAGGTCGGCCAGCGGCAATTCGCTCAGATCGACACCGCGTTGGATGGCCACCTTCACCGCATGGGCCACCGCTTCATGGGCGTCGCGGAAAGCCAGGCCTTTCTTCACCAGGTAGTCGGCCAGGTCGGTGGCCGTGGCGTAACCCTTCAGCGCCGCGCGCTCCATCGCGTCGGCCTTCACCGTGATGCCACCCACCATCTCGGCCATGATGCGCAGCGTGTCGGCCAGCGTGTCCACGGTGTCGAACAGAGGCTCCTTGTCTTCCTGGTTGTCCTTGTTGTAGGTCAGCGGCTGACCCTTCATCAGGGTCAGCAACCCCATCAGGTGGCCGATGACGCGGCCGCTCTTGCCGCGGGCCAGTTCGGCCACGTCGGGGTTGCGCTTCTGCGGCATGATGGACGAGCCCGTGCAGTAGCGGTCAGCCAGGTCGATGAAGCCGAAGTTCTGGCTCATCCACAGCACGATCTCTTCGCTCAAGCGCGACACGTGGATCATGCAAATCGACGCGAAGGCGCTGAATTCCAGCGCGAAGTCGCGGTCGCTGACGGCGTCCAGGCTGTTCTGGCAGATGCCGTCGAAGCCCAGCGTTTTCGCCACCCGTTCGCGGTCCAGCGGGTAGCTGGTGCCGGCCAGTGCGGCGGCGCCCAGCGGCAGCTGGTTCACGCGCTTGCGCACGTCGGCCAGGCGGTCGGCGTCGCGCGCGAACATCTCCACATAGGCCAGCAGGTGGTGGGCAAAACTCACCGGTTGCGCCACTTGCATGTGGGTGTAGCCGGGCATCACGGTGTCGCTGTGTTGCGCGGCCACTTCCACCAGCGCGCGCTGCATCTCGCGCAGCAACACGGCCAGCTGGTCGATCTCGCCGCGCAGCCACAGGCGCACGTCGGTGGCCACCTGGTCGTTGCGGCTGCGGCCGGTGTGCAAACGCTTGCCAGCATCCCCCACCAGGGCCGTCAAACGTGCCTCGATGTTCAGGTGCACGTCTTCGAGGTCCAGCTTCCATTCGAAGCGGCCGGCCTCGATGTCGGCGGCAATCTGGCCCAGCCCGCGCTGGATGTCGGCCAGGTCCTGCGCCGCGATCACGCCCTGTGCGGCCAGCATGTCGGCGTGGGCCAGGCTGCCGGCGATGTCGGCGCGCCACAGGCGCTGGTCGAAGCCGACGCTGGCGGTGTAGCGCTTGACGAGCTCGCTCATCGGTTCGCTGAACAGCGCCGACCAGGCCTGCGCCTTGTTCGCGAGCGGGTCTTTCGAGCGCCCGTCGGACGGGTCGGGCAGCAGGTCGGACGGCAGGATGGGCGTGGCGTTGGACATGCGTGCGCGCTGCGTGGGCAGCCTGGGTAGTCAGAGGGAACAGCGGGGTGAACTCCGTATTATCGGACCCCAGATGAGCACCCCGAAGTCGCCCCAGGGCCACGACCCGCATCCGCCCGACGACAGCCGACCGGCCAGCCTGTGGCCCGATTCCACGCGCACCGTCGCGCTGGGGGCCAGCGGCTTCTCCGCCACCCGTTTCGACCCGCTGGCCGAAGAGCAGGCCCGGCTGCAGAAGCAGCTGGCCGCCACCTTCGACGTCTGCCACCCTGGCTTGGCCTTGCGCGCCGTGTTGCTGGTGCAGCTGGTGCTGGCGCTGGTGACCCTGACCACGGTGAACAGCGCTGCTGAGTGGGGCGCGCGGCAGGCCGCGATGGCCTTCGCCGGCGTGGCCGGCACGCTGCTGTGGCTGGTGCCGCTGTGCGCGGTCCGGCCCTGGCTCTACCGGCTGCCGGCGCCGGGCCGCATGGCGGCCGTGCTGCTGCTGGGCGCGGCTGCGGCCGGCGGGGCCTGGTGGCCGCTGTGGTGGGCCGGGCTGGCAGGGCCGGGGCATGCCTTGCGCGTCGCGGGCGTGCTGCTGTCGGGCGTGGCTTTCGCTGCCTTGCTGTGGGCCTGGCTGGAACTGCGCGCCCGCATCTGGGACCCGGCCAACGCCAGCGCGCGGCTGGCCGAACTGCAGTCGCGCATACGCCCGCATTTCCTGTTCAACGCGCTGAACACGGCGCTGGCCCTGGTGCGGCTGGACCCCGAACGGGCCGAGCGCGTGCTTGAAGACCTGGCGCAGCTGTTCCGCGTGGCGCTGGCCGATGTGGGCGCTTCGGTGACGCTGGCCGAAGAGATCGACCTGGCGCGGCGCTACCTCGACATCGAGGAAATCCGCTACGGCGCGCGCCTGCAGGTGCAGTGGCTGATCGACCCCCGCGTGAACAGCGCGCGCGTGCCGCCGCTGGTGCTGCAGCCGCTGGTGGAAAACGCTGTGCGCCACGGCATCGAGCCGTCGGCCGATGGCGGCCAGGTGCTGGTCACGGCCCGCGTGCGGCGCGGCCAGGCCGAGGTGCTGGTCAGCAACACGCTGGGCGCTGCGCACGCTGGTCCGGCGCAGCCCGGCGACCCCGCCCATTCGGGCAACCCCGGCAACGGCATGGCGCTGCACAACGTGCGCGAAAGGCTGCGCCTGCTGCACGACGTGGCCGCCGAATGCACGGTGTGGGAAGAGGCCGGCATGTTCCACGCCCGCGTCATCCTGCCCTTGCCATGACGGTCACGGCCGCCATGTCCACCGCAGCCACACCCCCGGCGATGAAGCTGCTGCTGGTGGACGACGAAGCGCTGGCCCGCCTGCGCCTGCGCTCGCTGATCGAAGGCCTGGCCACCGCGACGCCGCCCTTGCGGGCCGACGTGGTCGGTGAAGCCGGCGACGCCCAGGCCGCGCTGACGCTGCTGCAGAACGTGGCCGTGGACGCCGTGCTGCTGGACATCCGCATGCCCGGCGAAGGCGGCCTGCAACTGGCCGTCCGGCTGCGCCAGATGCAGATGCCGCCGGCGGTCATCTTCGTCACCGCCCACACCGAACACGCGCTGAAAGCCTTCGAGCTGGAAGCCATCGACTACCTGACCAAGCCCGTGCGGCGTGAACGCCTGCAGGCTGCGCTGCAGCGCGTTGAACAACGTTTGCAAGCGGCGCAACCCCGGGCCGCCGCCGAGGCCGGCGGGCCGGTACCGCCGCCCGAGCCGGTGCTGGTCGTCACCGACCGGGGCCGCACCTTGCGCATACCGCTGAGCGAGGTGCTGTACCTGAAGGCCGAGCTGAAGTACGTCACCCTGCGCACCGCCGACCACAGCCACGTGCTGGACGAAACGCTGACCGAACTGGAAGGGCGCCTGAACGGGCTGGGTGGCGACTTCCTGCGCGTGCACCGCAACGCGCTGGTTGCCCGCCACGCGATCCGTGAACTGGAACTGCACAACGACGAGGGCGACGGCTGGGCGGTGCGCGTGGCGCCGCTGGACGAATGGCTGGCGGTGTCAAGGCGCCAGGTGGCGGCGGTGCGGGCGGCCTTGGAGCAGGCGGCGAGATGAGGCCGGGCCGCTGGGCTTGGGCCGGCGCGTTGCTGGTCGCATTGCTGGTCGCATTGCTGATCGCGGTGCTCAGCCTGTGGCCCGCGGCGGAGCCGGTGGTGGCGGCCACCGCACTGGGTAGCGCGCAGGCCGTGCCGCCGTCGGCCCATCTACAAGTCGGCCCGCCTGCGCCGACACCGGCCTTGTTGCAGACCTTGCTGGCCCCAGCCCCCGCCCTGACGCCGCAGGAAGCGCCGGTCTGGGACTCGTGTGGCGTGGGCCGCTTGCCCCGGCCGCCGGGCTCCACCGCCAGCGGTGCCGACCTGTACACCCAGATGCCGGCCCACCTGGGCGCCGACCCCACGGCGGCCGCGCTGGAAAGGCTGGTGCTGGCGCTGGACGCCGGCAACCCGCGCGCCCAGGCTGCGGCAGTCATGCTGCGTGGCAGCGACGCGCGGGGTGTCGCTGCCGTGCCGGCCCTGGCGGCGTTGGCCGCGTCCAGCGCCGACCCGGTGGTCGCCAGCTGGCTGCTGATGCGCTGTGGCCGCCAGGCGCCCTGCAGCCCCGCTGACGCGCAGCGCTGGGCCGATCTGGAGCCCGACAACCTGGCGGCCTGGTTGCGTGTGGCTGAACACGAGCCGGCCCGCCTGGCCGAAGTGCTGCAGCGCGCGCCCCATGCAAAACGTTTCGACCTGCACCAGATGGCTTGGCTGGACACCGTGCTGCAGGCCCTGCCCGCCGACGTCTTGCCCTATGTGCAGATGCAGGTCTGGGCCGTTGTGGTGGGTGTCGAAGCGGCCATCGCCATCCCCAACGTCGGCTTGCTGGGCGTGCACTGCCGCGCACCGCTGGAACCCGGCAGCGCGCGGCAGCAAGATTGCGCGGCGATTGCCCAGGTTTTGCTGGCCCCCAGCGACAACCTGATCGGTCGCGGGGTGGGCCTGCGCATCGCCGAACGCAGCGGCACGCCCAAGGCCCAGACCGACGCCTGGCGCGCCGAAATGGCGGTTGGCCAACAGCGCCTGTGGCAGTCGTTCGACGCCCAGCAGCCCTTGTCGTGCAAGGCTGTTACGCAAACCCAGGCTTGGCTGCAGCTGCGCAAGCAGCTCGGCGAACTGGGTGCCTTGCGGGCGCTGAACGCGCAAGCGGCGGCTTCTGCACCGCCGCGCTGAACGTTCAAGCGCCCTGCAGGGCGGTCAGCCCACCGAGCGCCGGCGCAGCAGCCCACTCAGCGCCAGCAAGCCGCCGGCCATCAGCGCCCAGGTGCCGGCCTCAGGCACCGGCGCCGCCGTCAGGCCGGTCAACGTGCCCGCGAAGGTGCCCGACAAGGTGGCTGCGCCGGTGGCCAGGTTGATGCTGTAGATCCCCGAATCGGCGGTACCGTCATCGGTCAGCAAAGCGGCCCAGGCCTGACCATTCGCCTGGATGTCGAAGCCGCCGGCCTTGAGCACGTCGATGCCCAGCGAGCCCACGGTGCTGATGCTGGGCGTGTTGAAGGCCGTGGACGCCGTGGCCAGGGTGTCGGTGTTGCTGTCGATGTAGTACAGCGCCGTGCTGGCCGGTGCCGTGGTGCCCGAGTTCGTGTAGGCCACGCTGGTGTAGCCGCTGGCGATGGTGTTGGCCACGTTGCCCGCCACGCCGGTGGC
>JANPHI010000092.1:0-7380 GCA_031424355.1 Betaproteobacteria bacterium | reverse complement strand
GGCTTCCCAGTTGTTCTTCTTGCGCGAGACGTTGACCCGTACGCGTTCACCCGGCAAGGCGCCTTCGATGAAGACCACCTTGCCCTGCCCCTCGGTCTGTCCTTCTTCCAGGGGCCGGTGGGCCACGCCTTGCGCTTCCAGGTCGAGTGACTCGACCTCCAACCAATCGAAACCAGAACTCATGTCATCGCGCAGGCAACAGTTTCGCGGGGTCGATGGGCTTGCCCTGGCGGCGGATCTCGAAGTGCAGTTGCACCCGCTCGGCGTCGCTGGCACCCATCTCGGCAATCTTCTGACCCCGCCGCACGGCCTGCTCTTCCTTGACCAGCAAGGTCTGGTTGTGGGCGTAGGCCGTCAGGTAGGTGGCGTTGTGCTTGACGATGACCAGGTTGCCGTAGCCGCGCAGGCCGGCACCGGCGTAGACCACGCGGCCGTCGGCGGCGGCATACACCGGGTCGCCGGCCTTGCCGGTGATGGCCAGGCCCTTGCTCTTGACGTCGTCGAAAGGCGTGGCCACCGGGCCGTTGGCGGGCCACAGCCAGTCCAGGTTTTCGTCGGATTCACGCGGCGGAGCGGCCGCCGCCGCAGCGGCAGCCGGGGTGCCTGCCGGGGGCGCCGCTGCGGTGCCCGCCGCAACCGCCGGCTTGCCGTCCAGCGTGCGGCTTTCGACGCGGCCCGCTGCGGTCACCGGCTTCACCGTGGCCTGTGTCGGATCGACATTGGGCGGCACCACCCGCAGCACCTGCCCCACCTCGATCAGGTTGGGGTTGTCCAGGCCGTTCCAGCGGCCCACGTCGCGCCAGGGCTGGCCGTTGTCCAACGCGATGCGGATCAGCGTGTCGCCGGCCTTCACGGTGTAGTAGCCCGGCTTGCCGGCGTTCTCGATGCCCGGCGGCGGTTTGACGGCGGCGGTCTCGGTGATCACCGTGCCGGGCGTGGTGACACCCGCCGCCGGCGTGGCCGTAGCCGGTTTCGCGGGCGGGCCACGGCGGTCTTCCACCGGCGCACGGCTGTTGGGTGAGGCACAGCCGACCAGCACACCGACGGCGGCCAGCGCGGCCATGGCGGCCAGTGCCCGAAGGCGGGAACGACGGTCTTGCTGCTTCATGCGGCGCCCGATTGGAGGGGAACGAAATGCACGGCGTCGTGCCACTGACGCACCACGCCGTCGGCTTGTTTGTCGATGACCAGCAGCACCTGGCCGCCGCGTTCGGCGTCGTGCGTGGGGGCGATCAGCCGCCCACCCACCGCCAACTGGTCCAGCCACGCAGCCGGCACGTCGTCGCCACCGGCGGCGGCCACGATGCTGTTGAACGGCGCGCGCGGCGCGTGGCCCAGGCGGCCGTCGCCGTAGACCAGGCGCAGATCGCCCTCGCGGTGGCTGGCCAGGTTGTCGCGGGCCTTGTCGTGCAGGCCCTTCAGGCGTTCGATGGACACCACGCTGCGCGACAACAGCGCCAGCAGCGCGGCCTGGTAGCCGCAGCCGGTGCCGATTTCCAGCACCCGGCCCAGATGACCCTGCTGGCGCGCGTGCTCGCCTTCGAACAGCAGCGCCAGCATGCGCGCCACCACCGAAGGCTTGGAGATCGTCTGCTGCAGGCCGATGGGCAGGCTGGTGTCTTCGTAAGCCTGGTTGGCCAGCGCGGTGTCGACGAAGCGGTGGCGTTCCACCTGCGCGAAGGCCTGCAGCACCGGCTCGCAGCGCACGCCGTCGGCGCGCAGCCGCTGCACCATCCGCGCCCGCACGGCGGCGCTGTCCAGGCCCAGCCCGGCGGGGGCGTGGCGCGCGCTGGCCTGCTGCTGTTGCTGGGCGTCTTGCGCGGCGTGGTGCAAATGGCGCTGCGGGCGCAGCACCTCGGTGGTCGCCGCGCGCGCCGCGCCTTGCACGCGGCCCAGATCCAGCGGAAAACGCGAAGGCGGCGGACGGGTCATGCGCCGCGGCTGCCGGGTTGCGCCGCAGCGAAGTGGTAGGCCCAGGCTGCGCTGCGCGCGTGGTCGGTCAGGTCCACCTGCAGCGGCGTGATCGAGATGCAGCCACTGGCCACCGCGTGGAAGTCGGTGCCCTCGCCGCATTCGCGGGCGTCGCCGGCGGGGCCTATCCAGTAAATCGTCTCGCCGCGCGGGCTGGTCTGGCGGATGACCGGTTCGCTGGCGTGGCGCCGACCCAGCCGCGTCACCACCCGCGGCAGGCTGACCGCATCCGGCCGGTTCGGGATGTTGACATTCAACAGCCACGGCGCCTGGCCGGCCGCCAGCGGGGCCTGCGCCAGCACCTGTTCGATCACCGAACGGGCGGCTGCCGCGGCCGCTTCCAGTTCACCCCAGCCTTTGCGTTCCTGCGAAAAAGCAATCGCCGGCACGCCGAACAGATAACCTTCCATCGCTGCGGCCACGGTGCCGGAATACAGCGTGTCGTCGCCCATGTTGGCACCGTTGTTGATGCCCGACAGCACCAGGTCGGGCCGGTAGCCCAGCAGCCCGGTCAGCGCGACGTGGACACAGTCCGACGGCGTTCCGTTGACGAAGCGAAAGCCCTGCACCTGTTCACCACGGGCTTCGAACACCGACAGCGGCCGCGTCAGCGTCAGCGCGTTCGATGTGCCGCTGGCGTTCTGCTCGGGTGCGATCACGTCGATCTGGCCCAGGCCCTGGCAAGCGCGCACCAGCGCAGCCAGCCCGGGGGCGAGGTAACCGTCGTCGTTGGCAATGAGGATGCGCATGCGCTGCATTGTAGGGAGGGCTGCCTGCACCTCAGACCCTGCGGCGGTCCGCCGCAGCCGCCCCTTTGCGCAGGCCCGCCGCCAGCAGCAGCCCCAGCGCGATACCCACGGCGTCGGCCAGCAGATCGGGCCATTCGCCCACGCGGCTGGGCGTGAAGGACTGCAGCACCTCGATGAGCCCGCCGTACGCCACCAGCGCGCCACCGATGCGCCAGAACGAGCCGCAGCGGCCCAGCACCGCAACCACCGCCAGCGTGGCGAAGGCGGCCAGGTGGTTCAACTTGTCCCAGCCCAGATCGGCCTGCGGCGGCGGCGCCGGCGACAGGGCCAGCCAGGTGATCACGCACAGCAGCAGGGCCAGCACGGCGCGCCACGCAGCAGGGCGGCGAGGGTGGTCGAGGAAGGTGGAAGTCCAGGCTTGCAGCATCGAAGGCGTTTGAAGGCGAAAGCGGGGGTGGACAGGAAAGCCGTCGGGCGCCAGCGCCCCACAGGCCGTGTTTGGCGGCACACTGCGCGCCTCTTGAACTCCGGCTGCAGCATGCCCGCGAACACTCAACCTTACGGCGTCGGCGTGGTCGGCACCGGGATCATGGGCCGGCGCATGCTGGCCGCGCTGCAGCAGCACCCCCGTTTTCAGCCGCTGGCGCTGTGGGACCCGCAGCCCGATGCGCTGGATGCGGCCGTGCAGGCCACACCGGGCGCACGCGCCGCCAGCGGCCTGCATGCGCTGGTCAACGACCCGGCCGTGGCGCTGGTCTACGTGGCGTCGCCGCCGGCCGGCCACCTGGCTGCGGTGCAGGCGGTGCTGGCCGCCGGCCGCGCCTGCCTGTGCGAGAAGCCGCTGGCCTCGGACATCGAGGCCGCCCAGGCCCTGCGCGACAGCGTCGCCCAGTCCGGCTTGCCCTTCGCGGTGAACTTCCCTTTCGCGCGGTCTGCGGCCAGCCTCGGGCTGCAAGACGCCGTGCGCAGCGGCCGGCTCGGCCCGGTCGAAAACGCCCGCATCACCCTGCGCTTCGCACAGTGGCCGCGCCCCTGGCAGGCCGGCGCCAGTGGCTGGCTGGCCGGCGCGGCCGAGGGCGGTTTCACGCGCGAGGTGCTGTCGCATTTCGTCTTCCTGGCCCTGCGTCTGTTCGGGCCGGCGGGCGTGCAGGACGTGCACCTGCAGCGCGCGCCCGGCGCCACCGAGACCGCCCTGCAGGCCGTGCTGCAACAGGCCGGCATCCGCGTGCAGATCGACGCGGCCGTGGCCGGCAGCCTGGCCGACGACAACCGCTTCGAGGTGAACGGCCGCGACGGCCGGGTGGCGCTGGTCAACTGGGCGCAGCTGGAAGAGAACGGCACGGTGCTGCTGCCGCGCACCGATTCCACGCCCGCCACGCTGGACAGCCTGGCCCGCCAGCTCGAGGGCCACGCGGACCACGGCCTGGCCACGGCCGACGAGGCCTTGGCGGTGGTGCGCTGCGTCGAGGCCTTGCTGCGGGGCTGATGTGGACCTGAGCGTGCTGAACCCGGTGGCCCTGGGCTTGGGCGCCGCCGTCGGGCTGATCTTGGCGCTGGCGGGCGCCGGTGGCGGCATCCTGGCTGTGCCCCTGCTGGTGTTCGGCCTGCACCTGCCCATCCTGCAAGCCGCCCCAGTGGGCCTGATCGCCGTCGGCACGGCCTCGGCCATTGGCGCCGTGCTGGGCCTGCGCGAGGGCCTGGTGCGCTACCGGGCGGCAGCGTTGATCGGCGTCACGGGCATGGCGCTGGCGCCGCTGGGCGTGGCTGCCGCCCGGGAGGTCCCCAACCGGCCGCTCACCGTGGTTTTCGCCTGCGTGCTGGCCGGCGTGGCGTGGCGCATGTTCCTGCAGGCCCGGGGCAGCACGCAGGCAGGCGCAGCAGCCATCGCCACCGAGACCCCCGAAAAATGGCCCTGCGTGCTCAACCCCGACGCAGGCCGCCTGATCTGGACGCTGCCCTGTGCCTGGGCGCTGGCCACGACCGGTGCGGTGGCGGGCCTGCTCAGCGGTCTGCTGGGCGTCGGGGGCGGTTTCGTCATCGTGCCCTCCCTCGGCCGCTACACCAATCTGGCCACGCGCAGCGTCTTCGCCACCTCGCTGGCGGTGATGGCCCTGGTGTCGGTGGGCGGCGTGGGTGCGGCGGCCTGGCAGGGCCACATCGCCTGGGCCGTCGCGCTACCCTTCGCGCTGGGCGCGGTGCTGGCCCTGCTGGCCGGCCGGCGTGTGGCCGCGCGCTGGGCCGGTGCGCGCCTGCAGCGGGCTTTCGCGGTGACTTGCGCCGGCGTGGCCGTGTTGCTGCTGGCTCGCGGCCTGGGCTGGATCGCGGTCTGACGACAGGGTGCACAGTAGCGCCCATCACATGCCTGCCAGGGAGTTCAACATGCACCTCAACTGCCCCGCCTGCGGCGCCACCAACCGCGTGCCCGAGGCCCGCCTCGACGACCACCCGCTGTGCGGCCGCTGCGGCGCCGACCTGATGGCAGCCGCGCCCGTGGCCCTGACCGACGCGACCTTCCCGGCCTTCATTGCCAACACCGAATTGCCGGTGCTGGTGGACTTCTGGGCCGACTGGTGTGGCCCGTGCAAGATGATGGCGCCGCACTTCGCGAAGGCCGCCGGGCAGATGCCCCAGGTGCGCTTCGCCAAACTGGACACCGAAGCCAGCCCGCAGACCAGCGCCGCCTTCGCGGTGCGCAGCATCCCGACGCTGATCCTCTACCGGGGCGGGCGCGAAGTGGCGCGGCAGTCGGGCGCAATGCCAGCGGCCGACCTCGTGCAATGGGTCCAAGGCGCACTCACCGCCGGGCACGCACCATGAAAAAAGGGTCAGGCTGTACGCGTACAGCCTGACCCTCATTCCTACTGCTTTTCCTGGTGCCCGAGACCGGATTCGAACTGGTGACCTTCGCATTACGAATGCGCTGCTCTACCAACTGAGCTACACGGGCCTAGCCCACGAGTATAGCCAATGTGAGGCCGGCCACGGCACGGTGACGGCGCCTTCCGGCACCGGCGTGAATTTCATCCCGATCGCTTCAGTGGCTCACGTTATGAGCCACCTGGCTTCGACACTGCGTTCATACCCTGGGCAATGGGCCCGGGGGCACGAAGGAGCCGACGATGAACCAGACCCCCCTCGCCCTCGAAGCCCAGCAGTCCTTCAACCCCGGCACCGAAGCCGACCGCGTCGGTTTCGATATCGGCTGGGACCACGCCCACCACGGCCTGGTGCCGCCGGCCGAGCTGCTGCTGGAAGGCACGCCGCTGGGCCAGGGCTGGCGCGCCGGCCGGGCCGTGTTCGGCCGCCGCACGCTGGCCACACAACGCGCCACGCGGCAGTGGCTGGCGCTGCGCACGCTGGCCTGGCGGCGCGGGATTGCGTACGAAGTGCAGCAGCTGAGCGCGCACTACCTGGCGCAGATCCACACCGACCGCTGCCCCGCTTTGCGCACCGTGCTCGGCGGCGCCAAGGGTCAGTCCGACGCGGCGGTGTTCGAACGCCTGAATCCGCACGCTGGCTACGCTGCCGGCAATGTGGCCGTGATGAGCGCCGCCGCCGCGCAGGCCCGCGTCGGGGTGGACGTGCTGGAAGCCCTGCGCCGGGCCAACCGCATCGCCGCCGGTGCCGCGCCGCAGGACGGGCTGGACGCGGCCACCTGGTGGCGCCTGGCCGCGCTGCGGTCCTACGCCACGCCGCTGCCCTTCCACGAGGCCGCGCGCGTGCCGATGGCCGTGCTGCCGCCCAACCGGGTGCGCCTGCTGAACGCGCCGCAAGGCTTGCAGGCCTTGCTCACCCTGCAGTTCACCGCGCCGGGCTGGGCCGCCCGCACCCGCGCCATCGCGGAACTGCTGCCGGCGCACACGCTGCGCCACGACTACAACCTGTTCATTGGCGCGATGGCCCCGCGCGTGCTGGAAGCCGGCCCCCAGCCGGCCGACATCCGCCGGGCGCTGGAAGACGCCTGGTTGCAAGACCGCGTGCAGCGCCGCTGGCAGCACCTGGTGCTGAGCCTGGGCGAGTCGGCCACGGCGGCCCTGGTGGACCGCGCCGCCGCAACGGGCTTGGCCGGCGTGCGCACCTTGCAGCACGCGCCCGAGCAGGCCATCGAGGGCTGGGCGCTGGCCGACGGCGGCGCGCTGCCGCGCCACACCCGTCAGCCTGCACCGGCCCTGCAGCCGCTGCCGCGCAACGTGGCCGAGGCGCGGCCCACCTGCTGAAGGCGGCGCGCGGCCGCGACAGGCCCGCCGTCAGCGGTCGGCTCAGCGGTCCTTGAACTGCGGCGAACGCTTGGCGAAAAAGGCGGCCACGCCCTCGCCGAAATCGTGGGCCCGACCCAGTTCGCGCTGGGTGTCGGCTTCCAGCGCGAGGGCGTCGCCAAAGTTCATCGGCGCGGCGGCGTCGATGGCGCGCCGCGTCTCGGCCAGCGCCTTGCTGGGCATGGCGGCCAGGCGATTGGCCAAGGCGGCGACGCTGTCGGCCAGGGCTGCGTCGTCCACGCATTGCCAGATCATGCCGATGCGCTGCGCCTCGTCGGCGGGCAGCTTGTCGCCGGTCATCGCCAGGCCCAGGGCGCGGGCGCGGCCGACCAGCCGGGGCAGCAGCCAGGTGCCGCCGCAGTCGGGCACCAGGCCGATCTTGCTGAAGGCCTGGATGAAGCTGG